>CADBBP010000102.1 GCA_902792855.1 uncultured Prevotellaceae bacterium | reverse complement strand
CAAAAACTAATTATTTTGTACGAATTTGCTGAGGCAACGGGCTATTTCAGGGTAGAAATCGTCAAGTGTCGGGTACTGCTCACGATGGGTGGCATAATATCGGAGAGCGGCAACAACATCAAGCATCCATGGAAAACCATTTTTCATCGTTTCAATGGTTAGCATATTCAGGGCAAATTGGTTGTTCTGGGCAAACTGGTTCTGTCCATGCTCGTAGTAATAGACAATAACTGCGGCTCGTACAAGGCTTTCGTTGATGACGATGCGCCAGTCATCATAGTGCTGCTGTCTCATGGATTGTTGTGAGAGTTGGAAAAGTTTTTGTCCGATTTCCTGCATAGCCTTGGCGTTTTTTGTTTTCTCGAGAAGAGGGTTGATGAAGGGGTGGTTGAATTCATGTAGCGGAAGGCTGGTGTCGAACAATAATCGACCAGTGTTAGGATTTAGGTTATAGCCACATACAGCGAACAACTCACGAGGACGACCTGGCAGTTGTCGGGAAACACCATTGTTGGTCGTTCCATAAGTGAAACCTATGATGATGTGGAAACAATCCGTGGTTTCTGTCCCATTGTAGAATTTGCCGTACCACTCGGGGTGAATGAAGGGCATGACATTGGTGTCGTAAACTTTCAGAAAATCATTATAGAAACTCTGGTGCTGCTCGTAGAACTCATGGAAGCGTGTGTCTTCATAGAACTTGTTGAGATGCTTGACAAATTCATCAAGGTCAACGTCTTGCCAGCCATTGGTAAGTTCAGTGCGGTCACCAATCAGCTTCACTTTACCTTTGTCTATTTCCAAGTGAACAGCCATGTTTGTCACCCGTTCGTAGGCGATGTCATGCTTGGCACGGAGGTCTTTGTAGTAGGTAACGGTAGGATGCTCGCGGTATTTGGCGAACCAAGTCTCTGTGTCTTTCGAATACTGTCCTGCAAGGTCATCGCAGAACTCTTGAAATCCCGCTGTGCGCGAAAGAATCCCCATCAGTTCTACGGTCTCTGATACTTCAGACTTGATTTGTGCCGTTGCTGATATTGTCAGCAAGGCAAGCAATAATGTGATGATAGCCTGACGATATGTTGCTGCTGTCTGCATAAGTGTCTTTGTTTTATGGATTTCGGCTGCGAAGATACAGTTTTCCTTTCAACCAACAAAGATTATTGACTTAAAAAATGGGTTTATTGTTGAGCGCAAATGCCTTCGGTGATAGCCAAAGATAGGAAGATTTTCGTCAATGAATAGGCGAAAGGAGCATTTTTTGCGCCTTGAAATCTAAACAGACCTTAAAAATTGCTCTTGAAATCAATAAATTGCATAATAAAGTGGCGAAAACACGTTATATTTGAGGAATTCTGATTAATTTTGCACACAAAATCGACAAAGGCCCCCGTCAAGTCCCCATCTGCAATGGCATGGTCAGTCAAGGGGAAGCCTATGCAACCCAATAAAAATAAAGAAATGAAAGCAACATTGCTGTCCGTCGCCCTCATGCTGACATCTGTGGCAACACTCACTTCATGCCTTGGCGGCGATGACGACGTAATAACATATCCCCGCGACGCCGCCATCACGGCCTTCTCGCTTGGAACACTCAACAGGTACCTCACCACCACCTCTCGCACCGGTGCCGACAGCATCGTCAAGTCCACCGTCACGGGAAGTTATTTCAAATTCTACATCGACCAGGTGGGGCGCACCATCTACAACCCCGACTCCCTGCCCTACGGCACGGACGTGGCACATGTGATTTGTTCCATCACCAGCCGCAATTCCGGGCGTGTCCTGGTGAAAAACATCAACAGCGACACCCTGATTTATTACGTCAGCACCGACTCGATAGACTTCTCCGTCCCACGGACGCTGAAAGTCGTGTCGCTCGACGGCAGCAACACCGTGGACTACACCGTCACTGTCAATGTGCATAAAGAGGAGGCCGACACCTTCTACTGGCAGCAATTAGCCACTGATGAAAACATCGCCTCCGCCACCGGCATGAAAGCCGTGCCATTGGGCGGAAAGATGCTCCTCTTCTGCTCCTATGGAAACCGTGGTGCCATTTTCGCAAGCCCCTCCACCGACGGCGCCAACTGGATGCCGTTGTCATGGAACATCGGCAGTTCCGTGCCGGCCAACGCATACCGCAACGTTGTCGTGATGAACGGCCACGCCTACCTCTATGCCCGAGGCAACATCCTCCGCAGTGACGACGGCACCACATGGCAAGTCACCGGAGCCGCTGAGTTGCACAGCCTCGTGGCTGCCAGCAGTTCCAAACTCTACGCCCTCGACGAGGGGCTCCAACTCATCTCATCAGCCGACGAGGGCGCCACGTGGGAAAAAGAGCAGCTTGACAATTCCGTCAACCTCCTTCCCACCACCGACGTGTCATTCGTCTGCACCCCCTCGCGGTTGGATGCCGACACCGAGATTGTCACCCTGATAGGCAACCGCGACGAGGGCGACTACCCTGGCGACCTCCAGGCCCATGTGTGGAGCAAGGTTGCCGACTACTCCGTCTTCTCCACGCACGACCCATGGCTCTATGTCAACCCTGATGACAGGGCCGACCTTACACTCCCGTGTCTCACCTCGCTCAGCACCGTGAGCTACGACGGCGGCATCCTGGCTGCCGGAGGAAAGGGCAGGGGAGCTTGCCAGGACAAGGGATACCAGCAATTCTACAGCAGTTTCGACGGAGGCATCTACTGGAATGCCAGCCCCACCTGTGCTTTCCCCAGCGGCTTCCAGTGCGGCGATGCCTTCACCATGGCCATTGACGAAGATGGGAGGCTCTGGCTCTTCTGCAGTGACAGCGGGCAGGTGTGGCGAGGACGCAAGAGTGCCGGCGATGATACGACACTCCCCTCGGCCTTCACCAAATAAACAATTCACCCCACGCCCATGAGACGAACCATCCTGATGCTGCTCCTCACCCTACCCTGTGCCGCACACGCGCAGGGCGATGTGGAATATCTCATGGAGGTGGGCGGCGGTCTTGGGCTCATGGCATATACGGGCGACTTCAACGACAGTCCGTTCAAGGGTCAGCAGCCCATGGCAGAGGCTGTGCTGAGACGCATGATCAACCCCTACCACGGCTTTCGTCTCGCATTGGCGTACGGAAAGGTGAAGGGAGCCTCGGACAACGTGGAGACCTACTACCCCGGGATGGCAGAGACTCCTTACAAGTTTGACAACTCCCTGGCCGACCTCACCGCCACCTATGAATATAATTTCTGGCCATACGGCACCGGCCGCGACTACCGCGGTGCCAAGCGCCTCACCCCCTATATGAGCATCGGTCTGGGCGCCACGTTTGTCAAGGCCGACAAGAGTGTCTTCACCGCCTGCCTCCCGCTCGGCGTCGGTGTGAAATACAAGCTTGCCGACCGCCTCAACCTCGGCGTGGAGTGGAGCATCCACTTCTCACTGAGCGACAAACTCGACGGAATGCCCGACCCATACACCATCAAGAGCAGCGGACTATTCAAAAACACCGACTGCTTCTCCGCCCTGCAAGCTACCATCACATATAGTTTCATGGCTAAATGTAGAACATGTCACAACGAGGATGAATAATTTGGACTTCAACCGCATACCCAAGCACATCGCCATCATCATGGACGGCAATGGAAGGTGGGCCCTGGAACAAGGGAAGCCACGCAGTTTCGGACACCAGGCCGGCGTCGATGCCGTCAGGCGCATCACGTCTGAATGCACGCGCCTGGGAGTCAAGTACCTCACACTGTACACCTTCTCCACAGAGAACTGGAGCAGGCCGGTGGATGAGATAGCGTCGCTCATGAGCCTTGTGCTCTCCTCCCTCGAGGACGAGATTTTTATGAAAAACAATGTGCGCTTCCGCGTCATCGGAGAGATAGAGCGACTGCCCCAGGACGTGCAGGACAAGTTGCGCGAGACCATGGAGCACACCGCCGCAAACGACACCATGGAGATGATTGTGGCACTGAGCTACTCGTCGAGATGGGAAATCACCAGGGCGACACGGATGATTGCAGAAGAGGTGAAGGCAGGCAAGGTGAACCCTGAAGACATCGACGAGGAGATGCTTTCCCGTCACATGGTCACCAACTTCATGCCCGACCCGGAGTTGCTCATACGCACAGGCGCCGAGGTGCGCGTGTCCAACTACCTGTTGTGGCAGATCGCCTACTCCGAGTTGTATTTCTGCGACACCTACTGGCCCGACTTCATGGAGGAAGACCTGCACGAAGCCATCAGGTGCTACCAAAGCCGGCAGAGAAGGTTTGGAAAGACAGAGGCACAGGTGGAAGAAGACATTCTCTAAAACTCACTACGACAACTGACAGACAATGCTACATAACAAGACTTTGTTGGCTCTTGCTGCTCTGACATTCGCCACCATGGCCGTCAGGGCTCAGGAGAAAATCGTCAACCCCGACATCTCATACGCCGGACTTCCGCGAACGCTCACCGTGGGCGGCATCGCTGTTTCCGGTGTCCAGGAATACGAGGACTACATGCTCACCGGCATCTCCGGCATCACCGAGGGACAGACCATCACCGTGCCGGGCAACGAGGTGACCGACGCCGTGAAGAGATACTGGCGCCACGGCCTCTTTTCCGACGTGTCCATCTCCGCCGACTCCATCGTGGGCGATAAAATCTACCTCCACATCCACCTCACCATCAGGCCCCGCGTCTCCACCATCAACTACATCGGACTGAAGAAGTCTGAGCGGGAGGACATGGAGGCCAAGCTCGGCATCATCAAGGGCGGGCAGCTCACCCCCAACGTGATAGACAGGGCAAAAATCCTGGCAAAGAAATATTTCGACGACAAAGGTTACAAGAACGCCGAAATCAACATCACACAGCGTGACGACGCCGCCAACAAGAACATGGTGATTCTCGACTTCGAGGTGGACAAGAAGGAGAAGATGAAGGTGCACGAGATTATCATCGAAGGCAACAGCGAGCTCACCGACAAGAAACTCAAGGGCGGCCTCTTCAGGAAGGGAGCGCTGTCAAAGACCCACGAAGCCGGAAAACTCTCCACGTTCCTCAAGTCCAAGAAATTCACCCCCGACCGTTGGAAGGAGGACAAGCAGAAACTCATAGATAAATACAATGAGTATGGCTACCGCGACGCCGCCATTCTGGAGGACAGCGTGTGGAATTTCGACGACAAGCATGTCAACGTGTATGTCAAGGTGGACGAAGGGAAGAAATACTACATCCGCAACATCACATGGGTGGGCAACACCGTCTATTCCACCGACTATCTGAGCAACTCGCTCCGGATGGAGAAAGGCGACGTCTATAATCAGAAACTCCTCAACAAACGCCTCACGGAGGATGAGGACGCCGTGGGCAACAACTATTGGAACACCGGATACATCTTCTACCGCCTCGACCCCACGGAGGTGAACATCGTGGGCGACTCCATCGACCTGGAGATGCGCATCTCGGAGGGCACGCAGGCGCATATCAACCGAGTGCGCATCAACGGCAACGACCGCCTCTATGAGAACGTCATACGACGAGAGTTGCGCACCAAGCCTGGAGACCTCTTCTCCAAGGAGGCTCTGCAGCGAACCGCACGCGAACTCATGTCCATGGGGCATTTCGACCCGGAAAAGGTGAGTCCCGACGTGAGCCCCAACTACGAGGACGGAACGGTGGACATCAACTGGCAGTTGGAGCAGAAGTCCAACGACCAGATAGAGTTCTCATTAGGATGGGGACAGACAGGTGTCATCGGTCGCGTGGGACTGAAACTCAACAACTTCTCCATACGCAACCTCTTCAACAAGAACCGCGAGCACAGGGGAATACTCCCCATCGGCGATGGAGAGGTGCTCTCCATCGGAGCACAGACAAACGGTACCTACTACCAGTCGTACAACGCATCCTACTCCACGGAGTGGTTTGGAGGAAAGCGACCCATACAGTTCAACGTGGGTGTCTATTTCTCCAAGCAGACCGACGTGTCGAGCAACTATTACAACTCTGCCTACCGATACAGCTACTACAACTACTTGGGTGGAGGCTATGGCAGCAGCTACTACAACAATTACGAGAATTACTACGACCCCGACAAGTATGTCAAGCTGCTCGGTGCGTCGTTAGGGTGGGGAAAGCGCCTGCGCTGGCCTGATGACTATTTCACACTCCAACTCTCTGTGGGTTACACCCGGTACATGCTCAAGAACTGGAGCTATTTCCTCGTGACCAACGGCAACTGCAACAACCTCAACTTCAACGTGTCCCTCAACCGTGTCTCCACCGACAACCAGCTCTTCCCAAGAAAAGGTTCCGAGTTCTCGCTCTCGCTCGCCGTCACACCGCCTTGGTCCAGGTGGGAGAACAAGGACTTTGCCAACCTGGCCACCGACTACCGCTCTGCCACCTTCACCGAGGAGCAGCAGGAGAAATATCGCTGGGTGGAATACCACAAGTGGAAATTCAGGTCACGCACCTTCAGCGCCCTGACGGGAGGAGCCAAGTGCCTCGTGCTCATGACGCGAGTGGAGTTGGGCATCTTGGGTTATTATAATAAGTATAAGAAATCGCCTTTCGAAACGTTCTACGTGGGAGGCGACGGTATGAGCGGCTACTCCAACGGCTATGCGGAGGAAACCGTCGGACTGAGAGGTTACGACAACGGCTCACTCACCCCCTCCGGTGCACCGGGATATGCCTACGACCGCTTCTCGCTCGAACTGAGATACCCCTTCATGCTGGGCAACACCACCATCTACGGCCTTACTTTCTTGGAAGCCGGCAACGCATGGACCGACCCGAAGAAATTCAACCCCTTCGACATGAAGCGCTCCGGAGGTGCCGGTGTGCGCATCTTCCTCCCCATGGTGGGTCTTATGGGCATCGACTGGGCATACGGCTTCGACAAGGTGTGGGGCAAGAAGGGCGGCTCTCAGTTCCACTTCGTACTCGGACAAGAATTCTAAGACAACAACCAAACATCTGAATATGAAAAAAATCATCATCATGGGTCTTATGGCCATGGCAGCCATGACGACCACGGCGCAGAAATTCGCACTCATCGACATGGACTACATCCTGAAGAACATCCCGGCATACGAGCGCGCCAACGAGCAGCTCAACCAAGTGTCGAAGAAATGGCAGGCAGAGGTGGAAGCCCTCAACACAGAGGCCTCCACGATGTATAAGAACTATCAGAACGAGGTGGTGTTCCTATCGCAAGAGCAGAAGAAGAAGCGCCAGGACGACATCCTCGCAAAGGAGAAGGAGGCCAGCGAGCTCAAGCGCAAGTATTTCGGCCCCGAGGGCGAGCTTTTCAAAAAGCGCGAGAGCCTCATGTCGCCCATCCAGGAGGAAATCTACAACGCGGTGAAGGACATCTCCGAGTTGCGTGGCTATTCGCTCATCCTCGACCGCGCCAACGACTCCGGCATCATCTTTGGCTCTCCCAAAATCGACATCAGCAACGAGGTGCTTGAGAAGTTGGGATATGGCCGTTGACGCCAATATGGTGAAAAAAACTGAAATAATTTTGCGGTACGGCTTGCTTTCGCTAATTTTGCACCGCAAATGACAGAAAAAACAAGCAATAACTATTTAAATTTGAAAAAAGAAATGAAAAAAGTAATCATCATGTTGATGTTGCTCGCTCCACTCGCTACGTTCGCGCAGAAGTTCGGGCATGTGAATACCGAGGCCATCGTGCAGTCGCTGCCGGATTACAGCCGCGCTAAAGGAGAGATAGAGGCCATTGGAAAGCAATACGAAAACGAGTTGCAAGCCTCACAGACAGAGCTTCAGCGCCAGGCCGAGGACTACGACAAGAAGAAGAGCTCGATGAACGCCACCCAGCAGCAGGAGATGGAGCAGAAGTTGCAGGACATGTACGCCAAAATCCAGCAGCAGGCCCAGCAGAGCCAGCAGGAATACCAAAAGGCTTCTCAGGAGAAGGTTCAGCCCATCCTCGACAAGGTGCGCCAAGCCATTGAGACAGTGGCCAAGAGCGGTGGGTACGTATATGTCATGGACACCTCCAGTGGCACCGTGCTTTACATCAACGACACCATCAGCAAGGACCTCACAACAGAGGTGAAGGCACAACTCGCCAAGATGAAATAATCATCCGCATCCTCTTTGGGCCATGGAGCGCATAGGCTGCTCCGGTTCTCCGAGAACACTATAGCCTTCGAGAATTCAGAATCCTTTTTGGTTTCCGGGTTTTCGGAGGTTTTTTTCAAAAATGAACACATCATGAAGAGACGTCTTTTTTTATGGCTCGCCATCGTTCTGCTCCCTCTTGCGGCGAGCGCACAAATGTCGTTTGGCTATTTCAGTTATGACGAGGCTATCAAGTCGATGCCGGAATACACCCTCGTCCAAGAGAACCTGGCCGACTTGAAGTCCAAGTACGACCAGGAGATGAAGCGGGTGGAGGATGAGTTCAACCGCAAGTACGAGGATTTCCTCGACGGGCGCAACGACTTCGCTCCAACCATCCTTCAGAAGCGGCAGACAGAGTTGCAGGAACTGCTGAAGAAGAACGTGGAGTTCAAGGCTGAGGCACGGCGCCTGCTGCAGCAGGCTGAGGTGGAGGCATTTGCCCCCCTGCGCGAGAAACTGCAGCGTGTGGTGAACAAGATTGGCTCCGAGCGAGGATATGCCTTCATCCTCAACACCGACGGGGACGCATGCCCATACGTCAACCCGGAGATGGGGGAGGATGTGTCGCAACTCATAAAGGAGGCGTTGAGATGAGCAAGTTGCCTGAAGGACCTGGACCAGTCGGCATCTTTGACTCCGGATATGGAGGGCTGACCATCCTCGAGGGCATACGTCGGCGTTTGCCCCAGTACGACTATGTCTATCTGGGCGACAACGCACGCGCTCCCTACGGCACGCGCTCTTTCGACTTGGTGTATGAGTTCACCCGCCAGGCTGTTCAGCATCTCTTCCAACAGGGATGCCACCTTGTTGTGCTCGGCTGCAACACGGCATCGGCGAAGGCCCTTCGCTCCATCCAGCAGCACGACCTGCCTGGCATCGACCCCAACCGCCGCGTCCTGGGCATCATCATACCCACCGCAGAGGTGATAGGGAGCCTCACCACAACAGGTCATGTGGGCATACTCGCCACGGAGGGCACCATACGCAGCAAGAGCTACAATATGGAAATAGCCAAGCGGCATCCGGGGTTGAAAGTCACCGGCGTGGCGTGTCCCATGTGGGTGCCATTGGTGGAGAACAACGAAGCGGGAGGACCCGGAGCCGACTATTTCGTCAAAAAAAGCCTTGAGCAGCTGATGGAGGCCGACCCGCTTATCGACGCCATCATCTTAGGGTGTACGCATTATCCCATCTTGCTGCCCAAGATAGAGCAATTCAAGCGACCGGGAGTCAAGGTGGTGTGTCAGGGAGCATACGTGGCGGAGAGTTTGGCCGACTACCTGCTCCGTCACCCGGAAATGGAGGCGCGATGCTCCAAGGGTGGAGGTGTGAGGTACCTCACCACAGAAAACGCGGAGAAATTCTCCAACAGCGCCCAGCTGTTCCTCAACGAGGACGTGGCGGCCGAGCGCATCGACTTGGGGTGACCTTTCAAGTTGCCGGGTCCCCTAAAATCAACCGAACAAAACAACCTAAAAGAAATACCGATATGAACAAAGCCCACGCCCTGCTGACGATGCTGCTCGTTGTAGCACTCGTCAATCCCATTTTCGCCGCCAAGAAAAAGACCGCCACCGAGCCACCGGCAGACCCCGACGAGATGGTGGCCTACCTCTTCACCTATTTTAATAGTAATGCACCTGAGGATGAGCAAATCTGCTACGCCCTGAGTGATGACGGCTACAACTTCACTCCACTCAACCATGGAGCTCCTGTCATCACGAGCGACACCATCGCGTTGACACAGTGTGTGCGCGACCCCCACATCCTTCGATGCGAGGATGGCAAGACATTCTACATGGTGGCCACCGACATGCGCTCCTCATTGGGATGGTCGAGCAACCGCGGCATGGTGCTGCTGAAATCCACCGACCTGGTGCACTGGCAGCACTCCACCATCAATTTCCCCACCCGTTACACCAAGGCATGGAAAAACGTCATCCGCGTGTGGGCTCCTGAGACCATCTACGACCGCCGCGCCGGAAAGTACATGGTGTTCTACTCCCTGCGCACCAGCGACCCCGGCTCCTTTGACAAGATTTACTACCAGTATGCCAACAGCGACTTCACTGACTTGGAGGGAGAGCCGCGGTGGCTCTTCGATGCCGGCAACGCCACCATCGACGGTGACATCGTTTACAATGATGCCGACCAGCTCTACCACCTCTTCTACAAGCAAGAGGCGGGGCGCGGTATTTACCAGGCCGTTGCGAAGGAACTGACCGACAAGTGGCAGATGATAGAAGGCAACGTGGAGCAGACGAAGGAAGCCGTGGAGGGCGTAGGTGTGTGCAAGGCCATCGACGGCCGCTCATGGATTATCATGTACGACTGCTATGGCAACGGGCACTACCAGTTCTGCCGCTCCGAAGACCTGAAGACCTTCCAGTTTGTGCAAAACACGGAGACGAAGGGGAAGTTCACACCGCGACATGGCACCATCATTCCCATCACACGGGCGGAAAAGGAGCGACTGCTCAAGGAGTTTGGCAACCATAAACAACCCATTCTCAATGGTTTCCACGCCGACCCGGAGGTGCTTTATTCCAACAAGACGAAGAAATACTACATCTACAGCACCACCGATGGTACGCCTGGATGGGGTGGTCACGACTTCAGTGTCTTCTCCAGCACCAACCTTGTGGACTGGACCGACGAAGGCAAGATGCTCGACGTGAAAGGCGACCAGGTGACGTGGGCCACCGGCAACGCATGGGCACCGGCCATCGAGGAGGTGAAGCAGAAAGACGGTTCATACAAATACTATTTCTACTTCTCCGCCCACAACCCCAAGACCAACCGCAAGGAAATTGGCGTGGCGGTGAGCGACAGTCCCACCGGGCCTTTCACTGCCACCGGAGCGCCCATCATCACTGATGCAGACCGGCCCTCGGCCGCCCATGGCGGGCAAGCCATCGATGTGGATGTTTTCACAGACCCGCGCACAGGCAAGCATTACATCTACTGGGGCAACGGCTTCATGGCCGGTGCGGAACTTTCCGACGACATGCTGTCGGTGAAGAAGGAGACCATCACCCATCTTACCCCACAGGGCGGCACCCTGAAGACATGGGCCTTCCGTGAGGGGGCATACGTGTTCTATCGCAAGGGCACCTATTATTTCCTTTGGTCGGTGGACGACACCGGCTCCCCCAACTACCACGTGTGCTATGGCACGTCGAAATCGCCGTTGGGACCCATCAAAATCGACGAGAACAGTTACCGGGTGATAGAGCAGCGTCCCGAGGACAAGATTTATGGCACCGCCCACAACTCCATCCTGCAAATCCCCGGCCGCGACGAGTGGTATATCGTCTATCATCGCATCAACAAGAATTATGTGGACAGGAAATTCGGAGGCGGCGTGCCCGGTACGCATCGCGAGGTGTGCATCGACCGGCTCACGTTCGACAAACAAGGGCGCATCGTGCCTGTGACACCGACACTCAACGGACCCGAGCCGCTGAAGTGACACATGGCATCAGTTGCCTTGACACACACCCATCCTTATTCGCCCTGGGGCATTCTGCCTCAGGGCGAATAAGTTTGATAATAATATTGTGGCATAGGGGTTACCGATGGCGCTCCCTTCCGGTGAGTTTGCCTATGCGTCGTCCCATGGCTTGCCAGATGCCTTTGAAATTGCCGTGGCGAAGGTTGAGGCACAATTCCTCCAAGGACCGGCAGGCCTTCACCCAGGGATGCCCCCAGGCATTGGTGAGGTAGAGCCGTTCCTTGTAGGCCCAGTGGTCGATGACGTATCGGGGATGGCGCAGCGGGAACTCCATCTCGTGGCGGCCCATGGTGAAGATGCGTCGATAGGCACGGGGGGTGGTCTTGATGCTTCCGGTGAAGTGTGTGCTGTCTGTGGACAAGCCGAGGTTGCTTATCAAGTTCTTGGCAGGCATGATGGCCAGGCCGGAGTGGAGGATGTTGCTCGCCCAGAAGATGCTCTCGTAAAATTCCTTGCCGCTCTCACCTTGCCGCTCTCACGGTGGTGCTGGCACATGCGGAAGAAGTCGTCGCGGTAGCCGCGCTGCCGCCATAGTGTGCGCAACTGCTGCATGGCTTGCTCGTCATTGAGGAAGGCGTAGTCACCTTCCCAGCGGTCGATGACACGACGCCATGAGGCCCATCCCCAGATGGAGAACGTGGAGGTGAAGAAATAACTGTCGGCTACGTCGGGTGTCACCTCGTCAATGTTGAAGCCTGAAATCATGACGATGCGCTCGTCGTGCTCGTAGCGGTCGAGCATCTCCTTGCAGAAGGTGAAGAACGACAGTGATGGCACGTCGTCGTCCTCCAGGACGATGCATTTGTCAGCCATGGAGAAGGCCCATTTTTGCGACAGGTATTCCGAGGGGTCGCAACCCCAGTTTCTCTCTTGATAGTTGCGGTGCACCTCGCATTCCCAGTCGATGGTCTCCACCACTTTGCGGCAAGCCTCGATGCCGGCCATGTCGCGCTCCCCCCGAGGGCCGTCCTGGTAGAGGAACAGTCGGGCGGGGCGCGCCTTA
>CADBBP010000101.1:2848-20925 GCA_902792855.1 uncultured Prevotellaceae bacterium | reverse complement strand
GACATAAAAACAGGCAAATGATGGAACATAAAATCATGTTGTTGGTGAGAGTTAATGTTTTCAACTCTACTCATCCCACAAAGAGAAACTTCAGTATAAGTATATGTTTTATGTTATTCGCTGAATGGTCACTGCCAATACCCCAAAACATAAAAATCCATAAAAAGAGGAAAACCTTTTGCCGTTTGCTGGAAAATTGCTAATTTTGTGGGGATTTTTTAAAAATGGCGAAATCAAGGAAAACACCATTTAATACATGTCTAACTAAAACAACATCTTATGAAAGACCTAAAAATGTACATCAACGGAAAGTTCGTTGAGAGCAAGTCGGGAAAATGGATTGACGTCCTCAACCCCTCCACAGAAGAAGTGATCAGCCGTCAGCCGGAAGGGACGGTGGAAGAGGTGGACGAGGCCCTGGACGCCGCCACCGCAGCCCAGAAGGCGTGGGCGAAGACCCCCGCCATCGAGCGTGCCAGCTACCTGAAGAAGATGGCCGACGGCATCCGCGGCCGCCGCGACGAATTCGTGGACATCATCATGCGCGAGCAAGGCAAGACCCGCGGATGGGCATCGGTGGAGGTGGACGTGACAGCCGACTATTTCGACTATATGGCCACATTCGCCCGTTCCATCGAGGGTGAGATCATCCCGAGCGACCGTCGCGGCGAGACCATCATGCTCTTCAAGGAGCCCATCGGCGTGGTGGCCGGCATCCTTCCTTGGAACTTCCCCTTCTTCCTCATCGCCCGCAAGGCTGGCGCCGCCCTCATCACCGGCTGCACCATCGTCATAAAGCCGTCACAACTTACACCGGAGAACTGCTGCGAGTTTGCCAAGGTGGTGGACGCCACCGGCCTCCCCGCCGGCGTGTTCAACGTCATCACCGGCAAGGGTTCCGTGGTGGGCAACGCCATGGCCGCCAGCCCGAAGATTGGCATCGTGAGCGTCACCGGCAGCGTGGGCGCTGGTGAGAGCATCATGAAGGCCGCTGCCAACAACATCACCAAGGTCTCTCTGGAACTTGGCGGCAAGGCTCCCGCCATCGTCTTCCCCGACGCCGACCTGGAGGCCTCCGCACAATGGGTGGTGGATTCCCGCATCGGCAATAACGGCCAAATCTGCAACAACGCAAGGACATCAAGAAGGAATTCACCGACATCCTCGTCAAGAAGATGGAGGCTGTGAAGGTGGGCGACCCCTGCAAGGACGACAGCGTGGACATGGGCCCGCTGGTGGAGAAGCGCGCACTGGAGAGCGTGGAGGCCAAGGTGGCCAACGCCATCAAGCAGGGTGCAAAACTGCTCTGCGGCGGCAAGCGCGTAGGCGAGAAGGGCTATTTCTACGCCGCCACCGTGCTTGACGACGTGAAGCAGGACTTCGACATCGTACATGAGGAAACCTTCGGCCCGGTCATCCCACTCGTGGAGTTCGAGGACATCGACCAAGTCATCGCCTGGGCCAACGACGTGGAGTACGGCCTGGCCTCCTCCGTGTTCACCAAGAGCATCGACATCGCCACCAAGGTGTGCCGCGAACTGGAGTTCGGCGAGGTGTACATCAACCGCGAGCATTTCGAGGCCATGCAAGGCTTCCATGCCGGCAAGAAGAAGAGCGGCATCGGCGGAGCCGACGGCAAGCACGGCGTGGAGGAATACCTCTCCACCAAGGTGGTCTATCTGGACACACACTACGAGTAAGCCAAAACCGTTGTGAAGCCCGAGGGACTTCACCAACGACAATTAAAATCGGAGCAGCCGCGAATGCCGACTGCTCCGATTTTCGTGCCATACGATTGGACAACCTTTAGCACAAAAAAAGCCAATATTTCTTGCTTTATTAAATTACATTTTATATTTATGCAGCGTTTTATAAGATACCATTTAACAAAATAGAAAGATTACATCTTATGGCCTTCTCAAATGTGACAACTTAGTCTTGTGGTATCGCCATTGATACAGACACCCTTGTATGTGCATCCCATCCTTACAGCCCCCTGGCCTTCCAAATCTTCTCCTTGGCGGAGTTGATTTCCTGGAACTTCTTTTCCGCCGCCCTCTTGACATCCTCGCCAAGGGCGGAGACACGGTCGGGATGATGGTCGAGGGCGAGTTTGCGGTAAGCCTTCTTGACCTCCTCGTCGGAGGCGTCGGGCGAGACCCCCAGCACCTTGTAGGCATCCTCCAAGGAGCCACCACTGCTGCTGCCGCTATCCAAGTTGAGCATGGAGTCCACCTCCCGGGCTGCGATACCCATGTACTGCGCCACCTCATATAGCGCGTTGCGCTCCACACCAGCCACCTGGCCGTCGGCCTTGGCAATCTCCACGAGGAAGGCGAGCAGTTGCAGCCGCTCGCTGTAGTTGAGGTTGGCTGCCACCTGCGCACACACCTGCCGCATGTAGTTGCGCGTCTGCCCATAGCTCTGCGCATCCCATTTCTTCTGCTCCTCGAAAAGGCGAACCAATATTTCGTTGCCCTGCTGTGCTGCCGCCTCCCCGAAATTGTTTCTGAGGAAATTCCTCACATACTCCATCTCGGAATGCATCACCTTTCCGTCGGCACGGATGATGTATGAGGCCAGCACCAGCATGGAGAACAGGAAGCTGTTGCGCTGCCCTTGGTTGGTGCCGCTGTATGAAGAGCCGCCACCATATCCTCTTCCTGCATCCCTGTCACCCTCATCCTCGGCCGCCGAGTCGATGAGGCTGCCAATGAACATGCCGGCGATGGCTCCCAAAGGTGGGAACAGCATGAATCCCAAAATTCCTCCTATCCATTTGAATATGCCCATATCATTTCTCCTTTATCGTTTTGTTAAATGTTTTCGTATAATGGAATATCTTCCAAAAATAAATAATTTTGATGCTCATAGTCCATCTTGCAACAATAGTGGCAGAGGCCATTGCTCACCACAAGGTAGTCCACATGCAGGAGCATGTTGTAGGCAGCCACCTGGTCGAACACCTTCTGAGTGACATTGATGCCAGGTGCCTTGTACTCCACAATCATGCGCGGCTCGGCCCGCAACCCATACAACACCGTGTCACACCGCAGGCGCTTCTGTCCGATGACAAGCTCCACCTCGTTGGCCAGCATCGAGGCGGGATAGCCCCGGTGACTGACGAGGAAATTGACGAAATGCTGCCGCACCCACTCCTCGGGGGTCAATGCCACATATTTGCGGCGCAGCATGTCGAAAATCATCCGCTTGCCGGAACGCACCACCACCTTGGCGGGGTATGGGGGAAGGTTCAAGTTGGACATCTACATCCGGGGGTTGAAGGGTTTAGGCGTTGAGAAACAGGTCAAGGCGAAAGGATGATGCACTCTGGCGAGAAAAATGAACGCGTTCATTTTGTTTTCCGCCCGGCTTTCACTACCTTTGCAACTGCAAAGATAATAAAATCCTCTTTGAGGACGAAAAGTTTTCCATCTTTTTTATCACAACCGGCCATGGCAGCAAAACAAACCTACGAGTCGATCATGCGCGACCTCACCGCGAGGAAATTCCATCCCATCTACATCCTGATGGGAGAAGAACCTTATTATATAGACAAGTTGTGCAACTACATCGAGGAGCACGTGCTGCCTCCCGAAGAGCGCGACTTCAACCAAACAGTGGTCTATGGCTCTGAAACGACTCCAGCTCAGGTGATTGACATGGCGAAGCGCTTCCCCATGATGTCGGAATACCAAGTGGTTGTGGTGAAGGAGGCCCAGAACATCAAGAGTTGGGACCGCTTGGACAACTACTTGGAGAAGCCGCTGCAATCAACGATTCTCGTGCTGTGCTACAAGCATGGCAAGATTGACTCCAGGAAGAAATTCATGACCAAGGCCGGCGCCATCGGCGTGGTGTTCAACAGCGAGAAGATCAGAGACAACTATGTGCCGACGTTCATCGACAGTTATGTGAAGGAGAAGAACGCCAGCATCGAACCCAAGGCGAAGCAGATGATAGCCGACTACGTGGGCAACGACCTTTCACGCGTTGTGTCGGAAATAGACAAGACACTCATCGACCTTCCCGACAACAACAGGGTGGTGACGAGTGCGATAGTGGAGGAGAAGATAGGCATCAGCAAGGACTACAATGCCTTCGAACTGAAGGACGCATTGGTGAGCAGGGATTTGCTCAAAGCCAACCGAATAGTGAAATATATTGACAAGAACCCCAAGACGGCCTCCATCTACTCCTTTCTGCCGCCATTGTTCAACTTCTTCCAGAACCTGATGATTGCCCATTACGCCCAAGACAAGACATCCGCCCGAAGCGTTGCCGCAGCCTTAGGGTTCAAATCCGAATGGTATGTCAAGGACTATATGGATGCCTTGAAAACCTTCTCGGCAATGAAAACAATGCAGATCATCCACGAAATTAGGGTAACAGATGCAAAAAGCAAGGGAATAGACACCCCAAACACCACTCCAGGGGACCTTTTGAAGCAACTTGTCTATTTCATCCTGCACTAAAAAGACCCTTATTCACCATTTTCACCTCTAAAACGCCCTGTTTCCATGGGGCGTTTTTTTGGGGGTAACTACCAAGTGAACAAACCTTTCGCCCTTTTGCAAGCCCTCCAAAACTTCGATTTTTCAAAAGATACCGGTTTGTGGTAGGGAAAAGTGGAAAAACACGAATTTTGGGGTGTTTTTAGGCGACAAAACTTTCGATTAACATTATTTAATGTTTATATATATGAATTATGGTCTTTTCTAAAACATAAATCATCTTTTGAAATTGAAAATATTCATCTTTCAAAACGTAAACAATGGGCTGAATTTCAAAATCTGTATTCTTTTTATGTTTTGAAATATTTATGTTTTAATATATGAATGTATAAATATCCATAAATGCAAAAGTATTATATTTATCTCATTCCCAATGATTTAACTATGTTTATTAAAGTAAATAATCATAAAATCCACTCGTTTTCTATGTTTTTACCCCAAAATCGGCCATTTTCACTTGAAATACACATATAAATCAATTTGCCAATCAATAAGATACGATAAATTGATATAGTAAAGATTTAATATGTTTCAGGGAGGTTTTTCAACAGTTTGCACAGGTGCTAATTTTATATTCATAAATATAAATTTCTATAAGGTTTTTCAACTTTATAAACATAAAACATCCTGTTGAAAAAATGTCTTCAAAAACTTGCATAAATGAAAATAATTGTTTACCTTTGTAAAATCTTAGAGAAATGCCGTGAAAACGGCCCCACCCATCAACATTAGATGAAATGAAAGACAGGATTAGACTTATCATGGAAAGCCAACAGATGAACGCCGGGACTTTCGCCAAGTTCGTGAACATCTCATCCTCCTCGCTGAGCAACGTGTTCAACGGGCGCACCAATCCCACCCTCTCCATGGTGAAGTCCATCCACGAGAAATTTCCTGAGATCAGTTACGACTGGCTGCTGGAGGGCAAGGGTGAGATGTACGCGAACGGCCTACCCCAACCCACAAGTTCAGAGCAAGTTGCAATTCCCGAAAAGGAGGCAAAAACCATCAGGGACGAGCGGAGCGAGACAAAGGCCAAACCCGCCATCGGAAAGGCGAAGCCACAAGAGTTAGGATTGGCTTTTGACTTCCAAGATGAGAAAAAAACCGACAAAGCGAGTTCTCTCATCACAGAGATCAGGGTGTTCTTCGACGACCACCACTACGAGTCGTTCGTACCCATCAACAAAAAGTGAGCACACATATTCTATTAATATACATTTCCAATCAATCAATTATTTTTATTGGGCGTAAGGCTCTGAGACAAAGCCTCAATTGCTTTCCTTTCCCTTTTCACTCGTTTTTTCGTAACTTTGGATAAGTTACTCCATCTCGGCATGAAAAAAGAACAAGTTCTTTTTGTCCTGCTCTCGTTTTTTCGTAACTTTGGCTGCGCCGAAGTTACTGGGACTCGGAAAAGGAGAAAGAAAAGCGAGCTTTCCTTTCCCTTTTCACTCGTTTTTTCGTAACTTTGCAGAATGATGAGAAAATACATGTTAGATTTGAAAGTGGTGTCTGTAGAGCCCTTGGGCAGCAGGTACGTCCTGCTTCAGCTCACCTCCGACACCCCCCTGCCCGAGATGCACCCTGGGCAGTTTGCCGAGTTGCGTGTGGACGACTCCCCGTCCACCTTTCTTCGCCGTCCGATTTCCATCCATCACGTGTGCTATGAGCGCAATGAAGTGTGGTTTTTGGTCGCAGTGGTAGGAAATGGCACTTTCCGCTTGTCTAAACTGCGAATGGGCGATGTTCTCAACTGCATCATACCCCTGGGCAACGGTTTTTCACTACCCACCTCCCCCTCAGAGCGCGTGCTCTTGGTGGGCGGCGGCGTGGGCATTGCCCCCTTGCTTTTCTTGGGCGAAAAGTTGGTCGCAATGGGCAGCCGCCCCACGTTCCTCTTAGGTGCCCGCACCGCCTCCGACCTTGTAGAGCTCGAACAGTTCAAGGCCCTGGGCCGTGTGTTCCTCACCACGGAGGATGCCAGTGCCGGCGAGCGCGGTTTCGTCACCCAGCATTCAGTTCTGGAGGAGGAGCATTTCGACCGCATCTACACCTGCGGCCCCAAACCCATGATGGTGGCCGTGGGCAAGTACGCCAAGTCACAAGGAATTTTCTGCGAAGTGTCTTTGGAAAACAAGATGGCCTGTGGTCTGGGAGCCTGCCTCTGCTGTGTGGAGGACACCACCGAGGGCAACATCTGTGTGTGCGAGAAAGGACCAGTGTTAAATATTAATCAACTACTATGGCCAATCTGAATGTAAAAATAAACTCACTTGAGTTAAAGAACCCCGTCATGACCGCCTCAGGCACCTTTGGCTATGGCTTGGAGTTCGCCGACTTCATCGACCTCTCCCAGTTGGGAGGCATCATCGTCAAGGGCACCACGCTCCACCCCCGCCAGGGCAACCCCTACCCTCGAATGTCAGAGACCGCCATGGGGATGCTCAACTGTGTGGGATTGCAAAACAAGGGCGTAGATTATTTCTGCGAGCACATCTACCCGGAAGTGAAGAACCTTGGCACACACGTCATCGTCAACGTCAGCGGCTCCTCCCCGGAGGAATATGCCGCTTGCGCTGCTCGCATCGACGCCTTGGAAGGCATACCAGCCATCGAGCTCAACATCTCGTGCCCCAACGTCCGTCAGGGCGGCATGGCCTTTGGCGTGACCACCTCCGGCGCCGCCTCCGTTGTCAAGGCAGTGAGAGCGAGCTATCACAAGACGTTAATCGTCAAACTCTCGCCCAACGTGACCGACATCGCCGACATCGCCCGTGCTTGCGAGGCGGAGGGTGCCGACGCCGTCTCCCTCATCAACACGCTCATGGGGATGGCCGTCGATATCGAGCGGCGCCGCCCGCTGCTGAGCATCAACACCGGCGGCCTCTCAGGCCCCGCCGTGAAGCCCGTTGCGCTGCGCATGGTGTGGCAAGTAGCCAAGGCCGTGGGCATTCCCGTGGTGGGCTTAGGCGGCATCTCCACCCCGGAGGATGCGATAGAATTCCTCATGGTGGGCGCCACGGCCATCGAGGTGGGTACGGCAAATTTCATCGACCCCACGGTGACAGTCCGCATCATCGACGGCATCAACCAATGGCTCGACGCTCACGGATGCGCCGATGTGCATGAAATCATTGGAGCCATCTCCTAACAAGGCAATAGAATCGTGGCTATAGCACCTTTAGATTAAAGACAAGCCACTATGCAAAAATTTGACCTGCGGTTGAAAGAAAGGGCAAAAGAATGGTGTTTTGGTAAGGCTTTTGCCCTTTCAGGGCGACTGTCGCACATCAAGGATTCCCAGGGTGTTGCCCTGGGCTGATATCTCGTTGGCCTTACAGGCCGTCCTGCATCATTAATCCAACCGCACAGGTGGCAAAAATTTGAGGGCGGCAAATGCCGCCCTCAACCAACACAAAAACTAAACTAGACTTAACTAAACTAAGAGGGATTTTCACAAACCCCAATTAATCGTTTGCAAATATATTAAATTATTCCCTTTTCCACCAATAACGCGAAACAAATCTTTCGGTTTTTAGAATTGTTAACATTTTTGGAGGTAATAAGTACACTCATAGTCCACATGCCACCGTTTTTTGCAGCAACAGATGGTCGAGAACCACCATGGCGGCCATGGCTTCCACGATGGGTACGGCGCGTGGCAACACACACGGGTCGTGCCTCCCCCGGGCTTTCATGGTGACAGGTTCCCCCTCCAAATCCACGGTGGGCTGCTCCTGCAGAATGGTGGCCACGGGTTTGAAAGCCACCCTGAAATAGATGTCCTGCCCGTTGCTCACGCCACCCTGCACGCCACCACTGTGGTTGGTCTCCGTGACCACCTGCCCGTCGAGAGTGGTGAAGAGGTCGTTGAGTTCACTGCCGCGCTTGTTGACACAGGCGAAGCCTTCCCCTATCTCAAATCCCTTGACGGCGTTGATGCTGAGCATCGCCCCTCCAAGGGCGGCATGCAGTTTGTCAAACTCCGGCTCTCCCAACCCGGCGGGGCATCCGCTCACCACGCATGTGACGACCCCGCCTATGGTGTCCCCCTGGCTCTTCACCTCCCTGATGAGTTGCGCCATCTTCTCGGCGGCCTCCTGGTCGGGGCATCTCACGTCGTTGCTATCGGTCAAGTCGAGGTCGTATCGGTGATAGTCGGGGTCCAGTGCGATGTCACCCACCTGCGAGGTGTAGGCTTTCACGCTGATGCCGCATTTTCTCAGGGCGAGTTTTGCGAATGCCCCACCTGCACATCGGCTAATAGTCGTTCGCGCTGATGTTCTCCCACCTCCTCTATGGTCGCGAATACCATACTTCTTATGGTATGTGTAGTCCGCATGGGAGGGTCTGAAGAGGCATCTGAGGTTCTCGTAGTCCTGCGAGTGGTGATTGGTGTTGCGCACGATGAAGCCGATGGGCGCCCCCGTGGTCTTCCCTTCGAAGACCCCGCTGAGCAGTTCCACCCTGTCGGCTTCGTTGCGCGAGGTGGTGAGGTCGCTCTGTCCGGGGCGACGGCGGTCAAGCTCATGCTGTATGAACGCCATGTCCACCTCGATGCCCGGCGGCATGCCGTCGATGACGCCGCCGACGGCGGCGCCATGGCTCTCCCCAAAGGTTGTGAGCGTGAAAATATTGCCAAAGGTGTTTCTCATCTTCCCGTTCCTTTAGCAGCCACCGCCACAGCCGCCGCAGCCGTTGTTATCCCCACAGCCACCGCAGTCGCCGTCGCCACAGCCGCCACCGCAGCCACCACACCCCTCGCCACTGAGGAATTTCGCCATCCGCTCCATCTCCTTCACGGTGGCGGGCCGGCTCTCAAGCACGGTGCCTTTGAAATGGAGGTCGAGGCCGGCGTATGGGTGGTTGAGGTCCACGGTCACCGTCTTCTCTCCTATCTCGAGCACCCTTCCGTTGAAGCGGTTGCCGTCGGCGTTCATCAACGGAATGAAGGCCCCCACATAGACCACCTTCTCGTCGAGTTTTCCTTCAGGCATGAAGATGCCCTTGTCGAGTTCCACCACGCGTTCCTCCTCGTAGTCGCCGTAAGCGTCGTCCTTGGCGATGACGAAGTCGAAATCGGCTCCGGTGGTCAACTCGCCCAGTTGGTCGTCAAACTGCGGCAGGGTCATTCCCATTCCGCTGATGAACCAGAAAGGCTCTTTCTCGGGGGTTTCCTCTATCAACTGATGCTCTCCGTCCACATCGGCATACAGTTTGTATGCCACGACGATGTAATTGTTCTTGCTTTCCATTTCTTTTCTTTTTTGTCAGTTGCAAAATTACACTTCTTTGTTGGATTATCCAAAACAAATGTGAATTTAGTGACAAGAAAAAGGCATGACGCCCGGATTTCGCCCAAAACCAGCCAATCCCCAAGACCCTCCTGCGAGAAGAAAAGGAAGCCTCAAGTTTGGAAAAAGCGCCGGGGGCGTATGCCTCCGGCGCTTCAAATGTATCGTTTTGATGTTGTTTACTTGTTCAGCCCCCTGTTGTTGATGGTGGCGTTGAGCAGCATGAGATATTTGTGATACTGCTTCTTGGTAAGCATGGATCTTGCCGCGCCAAGGTTGCGCTTGATAGCCATGTCAACGAGAGCTTTGCGGTCTTCCTTGTCAGCGCAGGCGGCATACACCATGTCCAAGCTGAAGGCGTCCATGAAGTCGGCCACGAAAATTCGTTGGTCGCTGCTCAAACCGAGCGTGTAGCTCAGTCGGTCCATGTTCACGTCAAAACGGTATGTCTCGACATTCACCGTCTCGTTCTCTTCATTCTCTGCAAATGCCATGGTCATGCTCATCATGAGTGCCAGGCTCAAAATCATTCTTTTCATCTTTTTACCTTTCTTTTACTTTTTGCGGGAGTCTTCTTGTAAAATGCTTGTTCTCACCGCGTTAATCCTGAAAAATGTTATCCTTTTTGTCTTTTCGACGGTGCAAAATTACTACCTTCCGCATTTCTTCCAACATCTTTTCCCCACCAAATGCCCGAAAAACGCCCCTTTTTTGACCCAAGTCAAAAAAAGGGGCGTCAAATCGTTCGTCCATCACCTTCACCGCCCGGGATGCAGATGGTCAAGGCGACTTTTCGGATGCTTCACGTTATTTTCCTTCGTGCTCCTTCTCATTCCACGACCTGAGCAGGCGGGCATAGATGGAGCCGGAGATGTTGTGCCAGACGCTGAAGATGGCTCCTGGCACGGTGGCAAGCGCCATGGCCTGGAAATGCTGTTGTGCAAGGGAGCAAGCCAGCCCGGAGTTCTGCATGCCCACCTCCACGCTGATGGCCGTGCACTTCTTGTTGGACAAGCCCAAGACCTTGCCCACCATGATGCCGAGGAGGAAGCCCAGCAAGTTGTGCAAAATGACAACGACGATGACCATCAGTCCGCAGTGCAGCAGTTTGTCTGCATTCGCCGACACGACCGCCGCTACAATCAAGGTGATGGCAATGGTGGAAACAGCCGGCAACACATTCTTGATGACCTTGTCGGGCATCGGCACGAATCTCTTTATGATTAGTCCGAGTGCGATGGGAAGGATGATGACTTGCAGGATGCTCATGAACATCGTCCAGAAGTCCACATCGACGTACTTTCCAGCAAAGAGGAAGGTGAGGAGTGGTGTGAGCAGCGGTGCCAAGAGCGTCGAGACGCTTGTCATGCCAATCGACAGTGCCAAGTCTCCCCCGGCGAGATAGGTGATGACATTCGACGCGGTGCCTCCCGGGCAGCATCCCACGAGCACGACCCCCACGGCGATTTCCGGTGGAAGTCTGAACAAGAGGGTGAGCAGCCAGGCCAGGAGTGGCATGATGGTGGTCTGTGCGAGGAAACCGACGATGATGTCCTTGGGGCGCACGAACACCACGCGGAAGTCCTCCCATCGCATGGCCAAGCCCATGCCGAACATGACGATACCCAGGAGCCAACTAATCCACGAGGTCTTTATCACCCCCACCGCTTGTGGCCATAGCAACGCCGCCACAGCCGTCAGCAAGACAATGACCGCCATCTTGCGGCTTATCCAAACACATGTTTTGTACATATATTCACTTGCATTGCTCATTCACCAAGTACGATGTCCACGATGCCTGTCACGTCAGCGACGTTGATCATACCATTTCCATCCACGTCGGCGTTGTCGAAGAAGAATGTCTCATCTTTGAGTTTATCTCCGAGGATGTAGCCCACGGTGAGTGTCACATCGGAAACGCTCACTATCCCGTCCCCATTGGCGTCGCCCAAGAGAAGTTGCGTCTGCGGGGTGTACTCCATATAGAGGTTGGCATAGAACATCGTCGAGCCGACATTGGTCGAGTATGTGGTGAAGCGCGGGCTCTGCGCATTGTAAAGCAAGGTGCCAATATCGCCGTATTTCATCAGCACGCCGCTGTCGTCATTTTGGAGCGTCCATGTCTTGGCAGTATTGCCATAATAAACCCTTTTCACACTGGTGGAATAGAGGTACCGCCCTGTTTCCTCATTGGCGATGGCCCAATCGGAACCGCTGCCGGTGAGTGTGAACACCGTGACGTTGTCGCCAATGGAGACATAATCGCCGTCCACCTCAACAGTCTCTCCATCAAGGTAGCTGGTGGTGCCCGAATTGTTGGAGAGCAAGCCACCTGCCGCCCTCGCCTTGCTTGCGCATGCTATGACATACCTCTTTCCGCTCACCAATTCATCAATGCTCTTCACCCGCTTGAATGTGTTCCCTTCACTGCCGATGGTATATTTGGCTGTCACCATCTTGCTCTCCTCGCCGTTGAGGATTGCCACGGCGTTGACGGTGGTGGTTTCTGCGATGCGGAAAGGCATTGTGTAGAGGTGGCTGTCAGCACTGGGCTTCGTCCCGTCGGTGGTATAGTAGATGTCAGCACCCTCTGTCACACAACTGATGGTGACATTCACCGGCTCGACATATTTCCCTCCCTCGGGCGAGAAGGTGGGCATGGCCACATTGCCATCTCCCACGAATTTGAAGGAGATGGTGCCATCTTGGTTCTGTGTGATTTCCTCTATGGAATATTGCAGGTCATAAGACCCTGCGCTGTTCTTATTGTAGAGTTTTGCCGCCGGCGTGGTGTCCTTGTTGAAGGCATTCACTCTACCATTGGGGAAGGGGTCGTTGGCCATGCCTTCAAAGGTGTAAGCCTTGTAGCCTGGACGGTAGGTGTATTGATATTCGTTGTCGGCGGGTATCCATGTCATGCGCTGGTGGCTGGGGTCGTTGTTGGGCCTATTGTCATTCCATGCCGCAGCGTTATAGTCGGCGTGAATGATGAGAAGTCCCTCCCCGGGCAGGCTGGCATCCCACCCTGTGAACTGCCTGTTCTCCAGGATGTAGTATTCGTTGCTGTTGGCGTCGTTGTAGATGATGTAGCTCTCCCCATTCTCTTCCAAAGGTTTCATCCCGCTCACCGTGGTTGTATTCTTCAGCTCCACCGGCTCTCTCCATCCAGCCACCCATCTCTCGTAGGTGGTGTATCCGCAAGGACGATAGCCGTCGCCGTTGTAGGCTCCTCCGTCCATGACGTCCCAGTATCCCATGCCCGTGCCCCCGTTGTAGCCGGTGTCGTAGAAGTCGGGGTATCCCAAACAATGGCTGAACTCATGGCACATGGTGCCTATGCCAGCCACCTTTCCATACCCATTGAGTTCCCCGCCACAGGCGTATGTGTTCACCTTCACATCGTCGAGCGTCAAGATGCCGGGGCCGTCTCCGTATGCTTTGCCATCTTTCAAGCTCCAGGCATGAGGCCAAATGGTGGTCGTTATGCCACTGTCGGCCTCGCCTTTTCCCGCATAGACCACATACACTTGGTCCACAAACCCGTCGCCGTCCCAGTCATAGTCGGCATAGTTGACTTCCTCATCTGCCAGTTGGCAGGCCTCCGCCACCATGGTGGCAGGATACAAATCGTTTCCAGCGCTGTCATTGGAGCCATAGTATGACTGTGTTTTTGAAACCAGCACGGGCCCCACCACGTCGAATTCCAATTCAAACAAGCCGTCGCTCTGGGCATAAAAATAGTCGTACATGGAACCCTTGAAATCTCCATAGTTGAAATTCTTCTCGTTGGCAATGCGCTTCCAAAGTGCAAGGTTGTTGGCAGCCTTGAACTTTACGTTGCTGAAATTGACCAAAATGATCAATCCCTTCTTCTTTCCGATGTAATTACCCACCTGGCCCACCTTCTTCGGTGCGGCGAGTTTTCCCGCCCGGTGTTCATTGGCCATGTTGCGACGTTTCATGGCCTGGGTCTTCACCAGCGTGGCATCCACTGCCACATAGCGACCGGTGGCCGCGTCGGCGCGGTAGGCCTTGCCGTCGGAGGCCTTCCAATAGTGTCCGAACTCGTCGCCCACCAAATGGGCGGTGACAGTAGTCCCATCGGCCAGTTGGAGCGTCCTCACCAAGCCGGGTTTCGCCGGTATGGCACCAGCGGTCAGCGTGACGGCGACCACCAAGGCGGCCATCACACCCCTGCGCATCAATTGCAGCATGCTTTTCTTTATCATTATTATTGTGTGTTGGGTTAAAGTGTGCAAAGTTATGAAATTACGCCGAGATGGCAAAAAAAAATTAAAAATTAAAAATTAAAAATGAAAAATTAAAAATGGAGAATGAAAAAATGGGAAATGGGGAAAAAATGAAAAATTAAAAATGAAAAATTAAAAATGAAAAATGGAGAATGAAAAAATGGGAAATGGAAATTGGGAAATGGAAAATGGGAAATGGGAAGTGGAGAATGAGAAAATGGAAAGATGAGAGGGAAAACGCGAAACAAAGTGGGTTTGATTTGGGGGATTGGATATTTTTCGCTTATTTTGCAGCTTATTAACGGAAAAATCTTTCTCACCATGCGCAAGACCCTTCTTCTGATGCTTTGCATGTGTGGCGTCATCACCGCCTCCGCGCAGCACGCCGATTACGGCAAGATGTCCTCCCTGGTACGTCAACTCACCTTGCAACAACATGCCGCCATGCGCCGCGCCCCAGCCCATGACGGTCGCGAGTTGTGCGCCTTCGTCCGTGTCGAGGGCGACGGAGCCGGTGTGCTTCAAAGCCATGGCTGCCGCTCCTTGGCCCAATGGGGCGACATCCACATCGCTTCCATCCCGCTTCATGCACTGCCCGCCCTCTCCCTCCATCCACAAGTGGCTCGCATCGAGGCCCGCCAAGGCACCTCGCTGCTCATGGACACCACCACCGTGCTGTTAGGCGGACAAAAAGTCCACCTTGGCGAGGGTCTGCCCCAAGCCTTCACCGGCCAAGGCGTCCTGATGGGCGTGGAGGATGTGGGGTTCGACCTCACCCACCCCAATTTCTATGACCGCGAACTTACTCGCAACCGCATCCTGCGCTTCTGGGACTTCCTCTCCACCGACACCGTGGGAAGCGACCTCTATGTGGGAGCCGACTACACCGACGCCGCCTCCATCAAGGCGTACGCCCACTCCCGCGATGCCGGCATCCAGTCGCACGGCACCCACACCTTGGGCTCCGCCGCCGGCAGTGGCTACGACACCAACTACATCGGGATGGCTCCCGGCAGCGACATCTGTGTGGTGAGCAATGCGGTGACCGAAGACCTGGCATTCATCGACTCTGCCGACGTGTATAAGTTCACCTACGCCACCGACTGCCTGGGCTTCAAATACATCTTCAACTACGCCGACCAACTGGGCCGTCCGTGCGTCGTGTCGTTCAGCGAGGGCTCGTCCATGGACTTCCGTGGCGACGACGAACTCTACTACGCCATCCTCGACAGCATCACCGGCCCTGGGCACATCCTCGTGGCCTCGGCCGGCAACGCCGGGCAGACCGTCACCCATGTGTGCAAGCCCGCCAACCTGGCCACCACCTCCGTCGGCCTCCTCTCCTCCGGCAAAGCAGCCTATTTCTCCAGCAAGGGGGTTACCGACCACTATGTGTTGCGTCTCCAACTCCATGGTGCCGAAGACCAACGAGCAGAATACCCTGTCACGGTGGAGGCAGTGTATGCCGCTGCCGACTCGCTACTCACCGACACGCTGACAGTGGGCGACGTACCTTATTATATCACTGCCTCATGCTACCCATCCTGTTTCAACCAGACAGAGAACGTGCTGGAGGTCATCGTGCAAAGCGACCGGGCAGTGGGGAAAACCTACCATGTCGGCGTTGACGTGGAAGGCGAGGGCACGGAGGTGCACCTCTACCACGGCAGCGGCCAACTCATCCCCTCCGACCCGTCGCTGGGCGACAACGCCTATTCCGTACACTCGCCCTCCAGCGCCCCGTCGGTCATCAGCGTGGGGGCAACCGGCTACCGCACCGGGGTTGTCAACTACCTTGGCGAATACCGCCCCTTCGACCAGGGCACCTCCGGCGAGCGCAGTGCCTACTCCTCCGTGGGTCCCACGTTCGACGGCCGTGTGAAGCCCGACGTGATGGCTCCCGGCACCAATATCATCTCCTCCTACAGCAGCTATTACATCGAGGCCTCCCCGGATGCCAACGACCTGAAATCGGATGTGGCACGCTTCGACTTCCAAGGACGCACCTATGCCTGGAACGCCAACAGCGGCACGTCGATGTCAACACCGGTGGTGGCGGGAGCCATCGCCTTGTGGCTCGAGGCCAAGCCCGACCTCTCCCCCTCCGAGGCGATGGAGGTGATTGCCGCCACCTCACGACACTACGACCCCTCTCTTGAATACCCCAACAACCTCTACGGCTATGGCGAGATTGACGCCTACGCCGGCCTGCTCCATGTGCTGGGCATCTCCGATGTGAAGGGCCTTTCCTCCCGCCAACCTTCCGCCGTGGCATTCTCCCTCCGCCAGAAAAACCTCACGCTGCATTTCGACAAGGAAACGACCTCACCCGTCGCCGTGCGCGTCTATGCCGTCAACGGCTCGCTGCAGAAAAGCCTCAAAACCACGCCTCAAGGCGGAAACATCGCCATCAGCCTCGCCTCCCTGCCCAAAGGCGTCTATGCCATCCAGGTGGACGGACCGGACATCACCACCACCGGCTCCACACTCGTCAGGGTGGAGTGAGCATTCCCGATACCTTCACGCATCGAGGGGGTGGCATTTTGCCACCCCCTCGATATTTCACACAGAAGGCATCCCGCCTCCGGGCTATTTTTCCAACTTGATGTTGACGTTTTCCTTTTTGAGGTTCTTGTAGTTGTGGAACTCGGCGTCCTTCTTGGCGATGATGTTGATGTTGGTGAGCGAGATGCCATCCATGGGCATTTCGGGCAGTCCGTTGAACTCCATGGCCCTTCCTGCGCCGTTGCACACCACGTTTCTGATGTCGATGTTCCTGAAGATGGGCGTCGTCTCATCCACCGGCATCTTGGAGTTGTTGTCGGGGTTGTCACCATCGGCAAGCATCTCGGCCACCGACTTCCCACCGTAGTACATGTTGAAGGTGATGGCGTCGGTCTTGATGTCGGTCATGGAGATGCCATCCACGTAGATGTTCTCCACGATGCCTCCCCTGCCCCTGGTGCTCTTGAAGCGCAGCCCCACGTCGGTGCCGAGGAACTGGCAGTTTCTCACCATGATGTTTTTCACTCCGCCGCTCATCTCGGAGCCCACGACGAAGCCGCCATGGCCGGCGAAGACGGTGCATCCGTCCACCACGACGTTCTCGCACGGTATTCCCCTCTTCCTTCCGTCGGCATCCTTGCCGCTCTTGATGCAGATGCCGTCGTCGCCGGCGTCAAACTTGGAATCGACGATGAGCACGTTCTTGCAAGATTCCAGGTCGAGTGCGTCGCCGTTTTGCGCGTATGCCGGGTTTCTGGCAAGCACATGGTCGATGATGACGTTCTCACACATCAGCGGGTGCAGGTTCCATGCCGGCGAATTTTGGAAGATGACATCCTGCAGCAGCACGTTCTTGCACCCCACAAGGCTCACCATGACGGGGCGGAGGAAGCGCTTGATGCTCTCCCATGCCTCGGGACTGTCCATCCCCTGCGGCACATTCATGTTGGCCGAGGCCTCCCCTTTGGCATATCCCTCCGAAGGCACCCAGTATCCCTTCTTGGTCTCCACGCCCTTTCCGGAGGTGAACTCCTTCCATTGCGCCTCGGTGACCTTCGATTTCTTCAAGGGTCTCCAATATCTTCCATTTCCATCAATCACCCCCTGGCCGGTGATGGCAATGTCGTGCAGGTTGGTGCCGCTGAGTGGCGACTGGCACCTGCGCGTGTCGAGTCCCTCGAAGGAGGTGTTGATGAGCGGGTAGAGCGTCTCGTCGGCGGCGAAGAGGATGACGGCCCCCATGTCAAGGTGGAGGTCGATGTTGCTCTTGAGCACGATGGGTCCGGTGTGCCAGATTCCCCTTGGCACGACGAGGCGTCCACCTCCCTTTTTGGAGAGGGCGTCGATGGCTTTGGCGAAAGCCTCGGTGCAGAGCGTCTCCCCATCTCCCACCGCTCCGTATGCGGTGAGCATCACCTGGTTGGAGGGGATGGAAGGTGCTGTCACTTGCGGCATGCCGAAAGGCAAGTCACGACAGAATTTCTTGTAGTCGGTCTGGGCGGATGCGGTGA
>CADBBP010000101.1:0-2843 GCA_902792855.1 uncultured Prevotellaceae bacterium | reverse complement strand
ATTATTAGGTGTTAGGTTGTATTTCATTGTCTCATTTCACCACCTTCTTCCCGTCGATGATGTAGATGCCGGTGGGCAGGTTCTCCATGTCTGAAGCCTCTCCTGCCACCCGTCGTCCGTCGATGGTGTAGATGCCCTTCCGATTGGCGATGGGCGCCTCCATGTAGTTGATGTCCAGGCCGTCCACGTCCTCGGGCGAGAGGGAGCCGTAGTAGCACAGGCGGAAATGGTCGAAGATGACCCAGTAGTAGCTTGGCATGCTGGAGCATTTGATGCCCACCTTGAGTTGTCCGCCGTCATTCTCCACGCTGGTGGTGAGACGGTTCTCATAAAGCCCCTTGCCGAAATAGATGCTCGCCGCCTGCATGTTGTTGGGGAAGTATTTCCCTCCCACATACGACTCGTTGCCACCGAGTTTGCTGGTTTGTGCATCGGAGTTGACATGTGCGAGCTTCTCGCTCTTGCTTCCGGCGTAGAGGTATGCGGTGGTGCTTCTCGTGGTGCACTCCTCCGCCCTTCCGGGTCTTTGGAAGGCGTTGCACCTCAGTTGGTAGGTGCCTGCGGGCAGGTTCCCTATTATCTGGTTGAAGTCGAAAGTCTTCTCGTAATATTCCGCACACGAGTAGTTGATGGTGGGTGCGTCCGACCATCCGTCGGTGCTGTCCATGTCGGGGTTGGCGAGCATGTAGGTGAGGTCGAAGGGCTGCTCCATGTTGCTCGGCGTGGCGTTGGAGAGGAAGTCGAAGGCTGCCTGCTCCGCCTCGTCGAGGAGGGCTTGCAGTTCGCCGGTGGTGGTGGCGGTGCCCATTCGTTGCTCGATGCTGGCCAGCGTGGTCTCCATGGCATCATCCACCCCGTTTTGGTCTTCGGTGTGCGGCACTGCCATGAGAGCCTTGATTTGCGAGAGCTTTTTGTTCACACCGGCAAGCATGTCGGCCAGGAGGAGTTGGTTGAGTGAGCGCATCTCCTGCTCGTCGAGGATGAGCCACCGCTGCGTGGTGGCAGCGTTGGCGATGTTGAAGGTGGCTGCTGCGACAGCCCCTCCGGCGTTGGCCTGCAGACAGGCGGGCGACCAGTTGGCGGTGGGGTGTATGATCCAATATCCCCTCACGTCCTTGGAACCAACGTCCACCCTTCCCTTCATGAGTTGGAAGTTCTCGTTGCCTCCCGCCGTGGCGGTGGCGATGGTGCGGATGCTGCTGGCCGTATAGGTCATGTACTGCCCCGTGGCGGCGTTGCGCAGTTGGTAGTATTGGTTGGCGGGCGTGAAGCTGAGGAGCCATGCGCAACTGTCGTTGGCGGCGGCCTCGTCGGCAGTCATGTCCTTCCACACGAGGGTGTTGCTGCCTGTCGGCATGAGGTATGCGGTGTACAGCCCCCGCTCGCTGTCCTCGTTCTTGATGTAGTATTTCACGCCGTCTTGGTGCTCGAAGGCGTGGTATGGCTCTGCGAAGAGTGTATTGGTGTGCTGCAGGCCATCCTCTCCCAAAGCCTGGCATACGAGGGAGTTGCCGATGTACAGCACGTCGGTGCCGTTGTCCTCGGAGGCACCGTTGATGCCGTATGGCCACATGTGCTGGTAGTCGCCGTTGAGTTGCTCGGTGGCATTGTTGTCCCAGAAGCGCAGCACGTCGGTGACGCGGTCGCCGAGCCACAAGCCCGAGCCTGTGGTGCTCCCCGTGGCGGTGGACGTGCCGGAGCGGAGGTTGAAGCGGCTCCATTCGGTGTCGGCCCATGGTATGACGCCTATTCCATGCAGCATCTCGTGCATGATGGTTCCGGCCTTTTGGTACGACTGGTTGGAGCCCACGCTCATCCACCCCCCGTAGGAACATTCGGCTGTTGGCACGCCGGAGTTGTAGCCGATGCTTGGCCGGAAGCCCTTCATCTCCGTGAGGTTGTTCCACCAGTCGATGGCTTGTGTTGCCGCCGCGCTGATGCGTGCATTGGCCCCGGCGTCGTTGCTCTCCCTCAGGGTGAAGGAGATTTGTCCCTTGGGGATGGTGTAGAACCTGATGACGTCGCCATAGCCCACCTGCCGTCCCTTGGTGACGACGTAGGCGCGCATGTAATAGCAAGTGGCCGGCTGGAGGTCCTCCAACCAATAGATGCGCCCGTTGTTGGTGAGGAAGCGTGTGGTGCGGTGGTCGTTGATGGTGGGCTCGGGAGACTGGCTCCAGCAGAAGCCCTGCTCGCTCACCTCCGCTGCCGTCACGCCGGAGTAGCCCATTCGCCCGAAGGCCATGGTGGCTCCGCGGGCATAGCGTGGGTTGGTGGTGACGGTGGGCACGTTGCCGGTGGGGTTTTCCCAAAGGTATTTGTCGAGTGCCTCCTCCAAGGCCGTGACAGCAGCGTCCACCTGGTCGGTGGTGACATTGTCGTCGTCCATGACGGCCTTGGCGGCGTTGATGGCCGCCAGGAGGTCTCCTGCTCCGTTGCCGCTGCCGTCGCCGTATGCCCTCTGGGCCTGTTCGATGACGGCATTCAACTGCTGCTTGTAAACATCCATCTCCTCCTTGCTGACATCGGTGTCGCGGAGTAGTTTTACGAAGTCGAGGCAAGGTTTGGCGAAATTGGCCGAGCCTACGTTGTCGTTGGCGTGGAAGCCCACCTGTATCTTCCCCCTGGTGGGTGCGTCGAGTTCGAAGCGTATGGTGTCGGTCAGCCATTGTCCGGTGGGAAAGCCTTCGAGCGTCGAAGCTTGCTCTGTCTGTCTGTTGGGCAGCCATGCCACGCGGCTCTTTCCGGCGGTCTTGTCGGCACTGTTGTAGAAAGCGGTGACAAGGGAATATTTGCCTTTGGGCAGTTCCACCGTTTGGTAGAAGAGCATGGACTGGTTCCAC
>CADBBP010000100.1 GCA_902792855.1 uncultured Prevotellaceae bacterium | reverse complement strand
ATCTTCAATCCCTTGATTGTCTTTTTATTGCCATTAAAGTCACCCTGGAAAATCCGGCTATCCTCATCTTCAGGATAATCATCACCTTCCCAGAGTTCATAATGATTGTCATTTCCGTAGCCAATGGATGACCATCCATTATTTGCAATGAAATCGGTCAAGTCAATGTCGTTCATCAACTTGACATAAGTGTACTTACCAGTCCCCGCAAAATTACGCAACTCATCCAATTGGGCTGCAGTGGTTACCTGATAAGGATTACTTGATGTACCTTCACCTTTACCGCTGAACTGAGCGTACGATGATGCCACCATCAGCATCATGATTGAAAAAATAAAAAGCCTTTTCATAGTTTTATGTAATTAATTGGTTTACGGTTGCAAAAATACAAAAAAGCAGGAAACGAGCAAATAAAAATGCAAGAAAAATGATTCGAAGTTGAATTATCCGTAAGGAGGATCCTCGTTTCAAGGTTGTTATGATATAGCAACAAACAGAACAGCCTTTTGGTGTTAGGATTTGTACTATATGGCTGCAACAATGTTGCAGCATAGGGAACGGTTTTCACCATAACTCGGGAATTACAGGATAACAAAAAGCACAAAGACATCATGGCCATATGGATAAAATACACGAATTTCATTTATTTGCGCTGTAAATGGTTCAGATAGTGAAGCGTTTAAAACTCGATATTGAATAAAAAATAGACAACATCTAAAAACACGAAAGAAACGAATTTTTGTGTTTTTCGAGATTTTCGATGTTGAATAAAGAATTGATAGCATCTAAAAACACGAAAGAAACGTATTTTTGTGTTTTTCGAGATTTTCGATGTTGAAGCTGTAAATGGTACAGATGTGAAGCGTTTAAAACACAATCATTTTTACCGTAGAATAATTCGGGAATTTCAAATATACAAAAATCGCCAAGACTTGAACTCAAGCACTTGGCGATTTTATGTGTTGGGATACTCGGACTCGAACCAAGAATGACAGGACCAGAATCTGTAGTGTTACCATTACACCATATCCCAATGAATGTCTGCAATTCCTCATTGCGTTTGCAAAGGTAGGCATTTTTTTTGTAGGTTGCAAGTTTTTCTCGATTTTTTTTCAAAAAAAATGTGTTTTTGCTCTTTTTGCCCGATTTTTTTTGCGATTTAAGCAGTTTAGCGTACCTTTGCATAGCAAAACAAACAACATTTGAATGAACGAAGCAAAGAAATTAGTTGAGAACATCACGGAGGGCATCCAGGAGAAGAAAGGCCACGGCATTGTTATAGCCGACATGACCGGCGTTGAAGGGGCCATTTGCCGTTATTTTGTGATTTGTCAAGGCAACTCCCCGATGCAGGTGGAAGCCATCAGCGAGTCGGTGAGTGACATGGTTCGCGAGCGTCTTGGCGAGAAGCCTGTGAAGGTGGTGGGTTTGACCCATGCCCAATGGGTGGCAATGGACTATAGCGACGTCATCGTGCATGTCTTCCTCCCCGAGACCCGTGCCTACTACAACCTTGAGGGTTTGTGGGAAGACGCCCGCCTGACCCGTCTCCCAGACTTGGACTAACCCCTCCCCCGGGCCTTGAGGCCCCATCCCAACCCACATCAATCCCATCATCATGGAACAAGGAAACGACAAAAAGCCCAACATGCCCAAGTTTAACATGACTTGGCTATACATCACCATTCTCGCCGCCTTAGCCGTGCTATGGTTCACCTCCAACGGAGCAGACAACCAGTCCGGCGCCAGTGGCGGCATCTCCAAGCAGGAGAACTACAGCAATTTCAAGGTCTGGGTGATGAAAGGAGCCGCCGACGAGGTGGTCATCAACAACGAGGAGAAGGAGCTCCGCATGTATGTGAAGCCGGAGTTCATCCAGCCCATTTTCGAAGCCGACGTGAAGCAGACCGGCAAGAACCCCTTTTTAGAGGTGGAGTTTGGTTCCGTGGAGACCCTTGAGGCCTTCCTCGACGAGGCACAGAAAGCCGGCAAGTTCAACGGCAACCTCAACTACAAGAACGAGAAGAGCGGCGACATGTTCAACATGTTCCTCAACATCTTCACCATCCTCTTCTTCGTCATCATCATGGTGATGTTCTTCCGTCGCATGGGCGGCGGTGCCAGTGGCGGCGTGTTCAGCGTTGGCAAGAGCAAAGCCAAGATGTATGAGAAAGGCAATGACTTGGGTGTCACCTTCAAGGATGTCGCCGGTCAGGCCGGTGCGAAGGAAGAAGTGCAGGAGATTGTTGATTTCTTGAAGAACCCCCAGAAGTACACCAATTTGGGAGCGAAGATTCCCAAGGGTGCTCTGCTCGTTGGCCCTCCGGGCACAGGCAAGACCCTCTTGGCCAAGGCCGTTGCAGGCGAGGCCGGCGTCCCCTTCTTCTCGATGAGCGGTTCCGACTTTGTGGAGATGTTCGTCGGCGTGGGCGCCAGTCGTGTGCGCGACCTATTCCGCCAAGCCAAGGAGAAGGCCCCCTGCATCATCTTCATCGACGAGATTGACGCTGTTGGCCGTGCGCGTGCGAAGAACCCCGCCATGGGCGGCAACGACGAGCGGGAGAACACCCTGAACGCCCTGTTGACCGAGATGGACGGTTTCGGCACGAACAGCGGTGTGATTATCATGGCCGCCACCAACCGCGCCGATATGCTCGACTCCGCCCTTCTTCGTGCCGGTCGTTTCGACCGCCAGATACACGTGGACCTTCCCGACCTGAACGAGCGGAAGGAAATCTTCATCGTACACCTCAAGCCCGTGAAGGTGGACGACTCCGTTGACATCGACCTTCTCGCCCGCCAGACGCCCGGTTTCTCCGGTGCCGACATCGCCAACGTGTGCAACGAGGCAGCCCTCATCGCCGCCCGCCGCAACTCCGAGACGGTGTGCCGCCAGGACTTCCTCGACGCCGTGGACCGCATCGTCGGCGGCTTGGAGAAGAAGACGAAGGTGATGACCGCCCACGAGAAGCGCACCATTGCGCTGCACGAGGCCGGTCACGCCACCATCTCGTGGTTCTGCGAGCATGCCAACCCCCTCATCAAGGTATCCATCGTTCCAAGAGGCAAGGCGTTGGGAGCAGCGTGGTACCTCCCCGAAGAGCGCATGATCACCACCAAGGAAGAGATGCTCGACGAGATGTGCTCGCTCATGGGTGGGCGTGCCGCCGAGGAGCTGTTCACTGGCCACATTTCCACCGGTGCGATGAACGACCTGGAGCGCGCCACAAAGAACGCATACGGCATGATAGCCTACGCCGGCATGGGCGAGGAGCTCCCCAACATCTGCTATTACAACCAAGAGGCACAATTCCAGCGCCCCTACAGCGATACCACAGCCAAGGTCATCGACGAAGAGGTGCTCAAGATGGTCAACGAGCAATACGACCGTGCCAAGCGCATCCTCTCGGAGCACAAGGAGGGTCACAACGCACTGGCCGAGCTGCTCATCACCCGCGAGGTCATCTTCGCCGAGGACGTGGAGAAGATATTCGGCAAACGTCCATGGGTGAGCCGTTCCCAGGAAATCATGGGCATAGGCATGGAAGAAGAAGCCTCCAAGAAAGAGGAGGAAGCCTCGAACACAGAAGTAAACACTCTCCCTGAAAAAACCGACGAGCCATGAAAAACTTCATCACACGAACCATCACCGGCGTGCTCTTCGTAGCCGTCTTGGTGGGCTGTTTTCTTGAACCCAAGGCGATGATCATCCTCTTCGCCCTCATCACCGGCATGACCATCTGGGAATACAGCGGGTTGGTGAACCAATGGGACGACATCCAGGTGAACCGTTTCATCTGCACCGCCGCCGGTGTCTATCTCTTCCTTGCGATGGCCGGCTACTGCACCGGGATAGCCAACGGCACCGTCTTCATCCCCTACCTCATCACCCTGCTCTACCTTATCATATCAGAGCTATTCACCCAAGCCCCCAACCCCATCAACAACTGGGCCTACGCGATGCTCAGCCAAGGCTACATCGCCCTGCCCTTCTCCACCATCAACATCCTGGCCTTCCAGACCGGTGACACGGTGGAATACAACTACATCCTGCCGCTCAGCGTCTTCATCTTCCTCTGGGTCAACGACACGGGAGCCTACTGCACTGGTTCGCTACTGGGCCGACACAAGCTCTTCCCCCGCGTCTCTCCCGGCAAGTCATGGGAGGGCAGTGTAGGCGGAGCCGTGTTCGTCCTCGTGGCGGCAGCCATCGTGGGCATGCTCACCGGCGACGGCACCTCCCCCCTCTCCATCCCCGTCTGGCTCGGCTTGGGGCTCGTGGTGGTGGTCTTCGGCACGTTGGGCGACTTGGTGGAGTCGCTATTCAAGCGCACATTGGGCATCAAGGACAGCGGCAACATCCTTCCCGGCCACGGCGGCATGCTCGACCGCTTTGACTCCTCGCTCATGGCCATCCCCGCCAGCGTCATCTACATCTACTCCCTATCCTTGTTCTGAGAATGCGTGCCATGTTTTTCATCGTCTTCCCCATCCTTGTCCTTTGCGCCATGAGTTACGTGCTGTGGCACGCATGGCTCATCCTTCCCTTTGGCAAGGTGGTGAAGTGGTTGGCGGTGATTGTCATGGCAGCCTGCTTTCTCAGCATGTTCTTCTTCCTGGGAGGAAAACTCGACCGCATGCCCCTCGATGCGGCCTCCGTCTGCTACGACGTGGGCACCTCGTCGATCATCATCCTGCTCTATCTCTTCCTCATCTTCCTTTTTTCCGACCTCCTTCGCCTCGTCCACCTGCTGCCCTCCCGGCTGCTCCATGACAGTTGGACCGGCACCCTGAGCCTCGTCGCCCTCCTGCTCGTCATCTTCATCGGCGGCAACATCCAATACCGCCACAAGGTGCGCGTGCCATTGACGCTGACCACAGACAAGCACTTAGGAAAAGACTACAAAATCGTCTTTGTCAGCGACTTGCACTTGGGTTACCACAACCGCCGCTCCGAACTCGCCCGATGGATAGACTTGGTGAATGCCGAGAATCCCGACATGGTGCTCATTGCCGGCGACATCATCGACATCAGCGTGCGTCCGCTCTTGGAAGAGCACATGGCAGAGGAGTTCCATCGTGTGAAAGCCCCCATCTACGCCTGCCTTGGCAACCACGAATACTATAGCAGCCAACCTCGTGCGAAAGAGTTCTACCAAGACGCCGGCATCCACCTGCTCATCGACGAGAAAGCCGTGGTGGACAGCGCCATCACCATCATAGGCCGCGACGACCGCACCAATCCCGGTCGCCACACCCTGGCCGAGTTGGCCGTGACGCAGACAGACAGCACCTACACCATCCTGCTCGACCACCAGCCCTACGAATTGGAGAAGACAGAGGCGAGCCACATCGACTTCCAGTTCAGCGGTCATACCCACCGTGGGCAGGTGTGGCCCATCTCATGGATTACCGATGCCGTGTATGAGTGCTCCTTCGGCCCCTGGCAACGTGGCTCGACACATTATTACATTAGTTCGGGTCTTGGCATCTGGGGAGGCAAATTCCGCATCGGCACCCAGTCGGAATACATCGTGGCCACCCTGCGTGAAGCCGGGCAAGCAATTCATGTCTAATTCGTGGAAATTCGTGTTGAAAAACTATTCGCAGAATTGTTACGAAGTCGGCCCAACTCCTTAAAATGTCCTAAAAAATCCCTTTGATGCGACCATATCAGCACAAAAATGTTGATTTTTCAAGATAAAACTGTATATTTGCAACCGATAATAAAACCATATCCAAATGAAAACACCAAACCGAATCATCCTTTTCGTCCTTGCAGCCGCCATGGCACTGCAAGCCGGCGCCATCGACATCAAGTTGAAGAAAGACCGTGCCACCGTTGACGGCGTCACCTATGCCCTCAACCCCAAGAAGCAGTCGGCCAACGTGGTAAAAGGCCAGGAGCCATACGTGGGCGACATTGTCATCCCCGAAAAGATTACGGTGGACAGCATCACCTTTTACGTGGAGGAAATCACCGCCAACGCCTTCAAGGACTCTCCGGGAATGACCTCCATCACCATCCCCGACTGCATCACCAAGATTGGGTCTTCAGCCTTCGAGGGCTGCGCCAGCCTGACGGAAGTCACCATCCCCTCGCGCATCCTCACCCTGCCCACCCAGCTCTTCATGAACTGCACGAGCCTCACCAACATCATTCTGCCTGAAGGAACGAAAGGTTTCTCCACCGAGACGTTCAAAGGCTGCAAGTCGCTTGTGGAATTTGACGTGCCAACCGGGGTGACGGAGTTGCCCGCCAACCTCTTCGCCGAATGCAGCGAGTTGCGCCATGTGACCCTTCCCTCCGGGTTGAAAAAAATCGGGAACAGCGCCTTTGAGAACTGCAAGAGCATGGAGTACATTGAAATCCCCTCCGGAGTGACCAGCATCTCCGACGAGGCATTCCAAGGCTGCACCAGTCTGAAGGAATTCCATGCCCCCGCCGGTCTGAGCATCCTCTCCTCAGAGATTTTCAAGGGTTGCGTGGAACTGAAGACGGTGGAGCTCTCCAACTCCATCTCCAAGATAGAGCACGACGCATTCAATGGCTGCTGCGCTCTCGACTCCATTTTCCTCAGCAACTCAGTATCCTCGATAGGCAGCAGTGCCTTCGAGGGTTGCACCGCATTGAAAAAAGTCAGGATTCCCAACAGCATCACAGAGTTGCCGAGCAGCATCTTCAAGAACTGCTCCAACCTGACGGACCTGAATTTCCCCAACTCACTGAGGAAGATTGGCAGTGACGCCTTTGAGGGTTGCTCGAGCATGACCACCGTCTCCCTCCCTGTCTCGTTGGTTGAGATTGGCGGCGAAGCTTTTGAAAACTGCACCAACATCCGCGACATTTTCTGCGTCAGTGCCACACCAGTAAAAATCAGCAGCGACACCTTCAGCAAGGCCACTCAGAAAGAAGCCATCGTACACGTGAAGAAAGGGATGGCCAAGAACTACCAGCTCCACAAGCAATGGGGCAAATTCCTCAACATCGTATCGATGGAATAAGAAATACCACAGCCCTCTCCCCTCGGAGAGGGTTTTTTGTTTGAACAAGCAGGGAAAGCCTCACCCCCGGCCCCTCTCCGAAAGCCTCACCCCCGGCCCCTCTCCAATGGGAGAGGGGAGTGGTATGTTCGCGAAGTCATGCTGTAGGGGCGGACTTTATGTCCGTCCGCTCGCCGGGAAATAAGGTAGAACACAAAGGAGAAACTTGAGTTAGTTACAAAAAAGTGTGTATGACGTCTTTATTATAACAATTCCACCTTCAAAAAATTTGGAGACGATGATAAAGACACGTATGATTATTCTTGCGGCGGCATGCCTGCTGCTGCTTCCCGACATTCTCTCAGCCCAGGAGCGTTATCAAGTGGGTGTTTGCGACTGGATGGTGCTCAAGCGCCAGAAATTAGGGGTGTTTGCCCTTGCCCACGAGTTGGGCTGCGACGGCGTGGAACTCGACATGGGTTCGTTGGGTCGTCGGGACAGTTTTGAGAACAAGCTTCGCATCCCCAGCGAAGCCGCCCTCTTCAAGCACACCGCCGACAGTCTCGGTGTGGCGATAGGAGCCATGGCGATGAGCGGCTTCTATGCCCAGGATCTGACCCAGAAGCCCACATACCTGTCGCTCGTTGGCGACTGTTTCGACACGATGGACCTCTTGGGCGGTGTCCGAGTAGCCTTCCTCCCCCTCGGCGGTTGTGGCAACGACTGGGCCACCGACAAGAAGAAACGTGCCGCCATCGTGCAACGTCTGCACGAGATAGGCGAGGCCGCGAAAGCCCGAGGCAAGGTGGTGGGTATCGACACCCCCCTTGACGCCAAGGGCAACCTCCGCCTGCTGAAAGAAGTGAAAAGCGACGGCATCCGCATTTTCTACAAGTTGCAAACCATCGTTGAGAACGGTTGGGACCTTGTTGCCGACCTTCGCCGCTTGGGCGCCGGCAACATCTGCGCCATCCACGCCAGCAACACCGACAGCCTGTGGCTGCGCAACGACCCCGCCATCGACATGCCCGCCCTGAGGGCCACCCTCGACCAGATGGGTTGGAAAGGCTGGCTCTTCGTGGAGCGCAGCCGCGACACCAAGATGGTGAGAAACGTGAAGATGAACTACGGCAGCAACGTGCGCTACCTCAAGGAGCAGTTCAACTCCTACCCCACCCCCTCCGTCGCCCTGAAGAGCGAGGGCCGCGAGGCCGACTATGTGAATGCCATCGTGGGTCGTGCCGAGAAAGCCACCGACGCCCTGAGCATCACCTGGACCCCCCGTGGCGAAAACGTGCGCAACATCATCGCCAACCGCTACTTCCAGCTCAACGACATCTACGCCGAGCGCGACACGCTGAAGAAGAGCGACAAGCAGTTGGCTGCCGCCACCGCCGACTCCAAGCTCTACCGCTCCCATTTCGGCTTCGACGCCGACCTCTCCATCTACCTCTCCCCCGGCGACATCGTGAAGGTGAAGGACGTGATGACCTACAATGTGGTGAAAGTGACCTACGACGCCTACTGCGATATGATTCCGACCCTCACAAGCGAGGAAAAGGAGCAGATCATGGTCTGGTTGGTGGAGGCCCGCGAGCTTGCCATCGACGCCGAGAGTTCCAACAAGAAGCACGACACATTCAACAAATACAAAGGGCGCATCAACAACTACCTCTCCGCCCGCGGCTACAACATACAGAAGGAGCGCGAGGAATGGGAGAAACGCGTGAAAGCCCGCGGCGGCAAACTCTGAACCAACACCCCACGCCATGAAAACAATCCCAAAATCCCTTGTCGGAGCACTCCTGCTGCTCCTCCCCGCCCTCGCCTCCGGCCAGGGCTCCGGCCTCACCGCCACCCAATCCAGTCCCCACGCCGTGATGCACAGCCTCCCCCTCGACGCCACCCGTTGGACGGACGGTTTCTGGGGCGAGCGTTTCCAAGTCTTCAGCCACACCTCCGTGCAAAGCATGTGGTCCACGTGGCAAAGCCCCGAGGGCAAAGGCTTCAACAACTTCCTCATCGCCTCCGGCGAGAAGCAAGGCGAGCACCACGGTCCTCCCTTCCACGACGGCGACATGTACAAATGGCTGGAGGCCGTCGCCTCCGTCTATGCCATCACCCACGACCCCGAGTTGGAACAAGTGATGGACCGCTTCATCGGCTGCGTGGTGAAGTCTCAACGCGCCGACGGATACATCCACACCCCCGTCATCATCGCCGAGCTCAACAAGCGCATGGCCCAAGGCACCGCCACCGACCAAGACAACACGGTGGTGGGCACCGCCACCGGGAAGAAAGACGACAGCGCCTTCGGCAACCGCCTCAACTTCGAGACCTACAATTTGGGGCACCTCATCACCGCCGGCATCATCCACAAGCGCGCCACCGGGAAAAGCACCCTCTTCCAAGCCGGCGTGAAAGCCGCCGACTTCCTCTACCGCTTCTGCACGGAAGCCCCCGAGGAACTTGCCGGCAACGCCATCTGCCCCTCCCACTACATGGCCGTGGCCGAACTCTACCGCGAGACCGGCGACCCGCGCTACCTGGAGCTCTGCAAGAAGTTCATCGACATCAGGGGCATGGTGAAGAGCGGCACCGACGACAACCAAGACCGCATCCCCTTCCGTGAGCAGTACAACGCCATGGGCCATGCAGTGAGAGCCAACTACCTCTACGCCGGTGTTGCCGACCTCTTCTTAGAGGCCGGCGAGGCACAGCTGATGCGCAACCTGACCTCCATCTGGGACGACATCGTCACCCGCAAGATGTATGTCACCGGCGCCTGCGGAGCCCTCTACGACGGCACCTCGCCCGACGGCACCGACTACACCCCCGACAACATCCAGAAGGTACACCAAAGCTACGGCCGTCCCTACCAACTGCCACAGTCCACGGCCCACAACGAGACCTGCGCCAACATCGGCAACATGCTCTTCAACTGGCGCATGCTCCTCGCCACCGGCGACGGCAAGCATGCCGACATCATGGAAAACTGCTACTACAACAGCATCCTTCCCGGCATCTCGCTCGACGGCGAGAAATACTTCTACACCAACCCCTTGCGGATGAGCGACGAACTGCCCTACAAACTACGCTGGCCCAAGGAGCGCAAGAAATACATCAGTTGCTTCTGCTGTCCGCCCAACACCCTGCGCACCCTCTGCCAGGCCCAGGACTACGCCTACGCTGCCAGCGACGACGCCCTGTGGGTCAACCTCTACGGCGCCAGCACGCTCACCACCACCCTCGACGGCGTGGGCGCCCTCACCATCGAGCAGAGCGGCGACTACCCCTGGGACGGACACATCACCCTCCGCATCACGAAGATGAAAGGCAAGAAATCCTTCAAGCTGAAGCTGCGCCAGCCAGGATGGTGCGAGCACATGGAGGTGAAGGCCAGCAACGGCGCCACGCCCACCCTCGACCACGGCTATCTCACCCTCGAAGGCCCCTGGCAAAAGGGCAGCGAGGTGACCATCGACATGCCGATGACCGTGAAGCTCTTGGAAGCCAACCCCTTGGTGGAGGAAGCCCGCGGCCAGGTTGCCGTGCAGCGCGGCCCCATCGTCTATTGCGCCGAGAGCCAAGACCTGGGCGGTTCGGACATCGACGCCCTCCAAATCCCCCTCGACGCCACCTTCACCCCTGTGGAGACCCGCATCGAGGGCAGCCGTATGATGGCCTTGGAATGCGAGGCCATTGTGAGAGACCAGCCATCGTGGACCGGCACCCTCTACCGGCCCGCCTCCACCGGCAAGCACCGTCAAACCATCCGCCTCATCCCCTATTATGCCTGGGGCAACCGCGGAAAAAGCGAGATGACCGTATGGATGCCCGCAAGATACTAACCAGTCTGTTCGCCACCCTCCTCCTTACCCTGCATGCAGAGGAACCGGGTAAGTTCCTCATCAAGGTGGAGCCGGGAGCGTTCACGATAGAACGCGCCCTTCAGGAAGCCCGTGACATCAAGATGCGTCAGCAGGCAGGCCATGCCATCCTTGAGTTGCAGCCCGGAACCTACCGTCTCTCCCAACCCATCATCATCCGTCCTGAGGACACATGGCTCACCTTGGAAGGCAAGGGTGGCGTGGTCGTCACCGGCGGCGTGCAGATTAGCGGATGGCGCAAGCAAGGCAAGCTATGGGTGGCCGACGTCCCGGAATGGAACGGTCGTCCGCTGGAGTTCCGCCAACTGTGGGTGAATGGTCGCAAAGCCGTCCGCGCCCGCGACGTGTCAGACTTCGAGCAAATGCACCGCATCCTGTCGATGGACAAGAGCAAAGAGACGCTTTACGTGCCAGCCAAGGCCGTCCGAAACGTGCTCCACTCCCGCCACCTCGAGATGGTGCTGCATGAGATGTGGTGCATCGCAAACCTCCGCGTCAAAGACATCAAAGTGGCCGGCGACAGTGCCGCCGTCACCTTCCACAACCCCGAGAGCCACGTACACTTCATGCACCCCTGGCCCTCGCCGATGGTGAACACCGACGGTCACAACTCCGCCTTCTACCTCACCAATGCAAAGGAGTTGCTCGACCAGCCCGGAGAGTGGTATCTTGACGCGAAGGAACAAAAACTCTACTATATGCCATTGCCAGGTGAAGACCTGCGCACCGTCGCGGTGGAAGCCCCTGCCTTGGAGACCCTCCTCAAGGTGGAAGGCACCCCCGACAGACCCGTCTCCCACGTCACCTTCAAGGGCATCACTTTCCGCCACAGCACATGGCTTCGTCCGAGTCTGCAAGGCCACGCCCCCCTACAAGCCGGCATGTACATGATTGAAGCCTACAAGCTCAAGCCCCAGATCAGTCGTCCCAACGGCGACCACAAACTTGACAACCAAGGATGGGTGGGCCGTCCTGCCGCCGCCGTGGAGGTGAACGGAGCCAGCGACGTCGGTTTCGAGCACTGCCACTTCGAGCATTGCGCCTCCACCGCCCTCGACTATCACACCTTCACCCAAGAAGGCCGCATCCAAGGTTGCACATTCCGCGACATCGGCGGCACCGCCATCCTCGCCGGCACCTTTGGTTCCGAGGCCCATGAGGCCCATTTGCCCTATCGGCCCACCGACCAGCGCATCCTCTGCAGCAACCTCCTCATCAAGGACAACGTCATCGACGACGCCGCCAACGAAGACTGGGGCTGCGTGGGCATCGGCGCCGGTTATGTTCGCGGCATCCGCATCGAGCACAACGAGGTGTGCAACGTGTCGTACACCGGCATCAGCCTCGGTTGGGGATGGAACCAACAGACCTGTGCCATGTCGGACAACGTGGTACGTGCCAACCTCATCCACCACTACGCCCGTCACATGTACGACACCGCCGGCATCTACACCCTCGGCGCGCAGCCCCACACCTTCATCGAAGAGAACGTGGTGCGCGACATCTTCACCCCCGGCTACGTACACGACCCCGAGCATTGGTTCTACCTCTACACCGACGAGGGGTCGTCATATATCACCATGCGCAACAACTGGACCCCTTCGGAGAAATACCTGAAGAACTCCTGCGGCCCCGGTAACACATGGGAGAACAACGGCCCGCAGGTGGCCGACAGCATCAAAACCCGTGCCGGCATCCAACAACAACCCTAAGCAACAATACAATGGAAAAGAAGAACAGCAGCCTGAAGAGCACCATCGCCGTGTCGCTCACCAACTACCTTGACGCCGGAGCCATCGTTGCCGGTGCCAGCGGCCTCACCCTATGGAAAGACTACTTGGGCTTGACGGAAGGACATTTGGGATGGCTGAACGCCATCAGTGCCAACTGCCTCGGCGCCGCCATCGGTGCCATCATCGGGTGGCCATCATCCTCTGCTCCGTCAACTTCCCCATGCTCCTCACCGGCTTCCTCATCACCGGCATCTCCGTCGGCGTGGGTGTCCCAGCCTCGTGGACCTACATCTCGGAAAGTTCGGAAACCGGCAACCGCGGTCGCAACATCGGCATCTCGCAGATGGCATGGGGCATCGGCCCCACCATCATCCTCATCCTCGGCACGCTCCTCGCCCCGCCCACCGGCGGCGCCGGCAGCGAAGGCGTGCTGTTCGGCTTTGTGAAGAGCGTCGGTTCGCTCTTTGGTGCCACCGGTGCCGGTCTCAACGTCTTCAGCAGCCGTCTCGTCTTCACCTCCCTCTTCATCGTGGCCTTCATCGCCTGGCTGCTGCAACGACGGCTCGAGGAGTCGAGAGAGTGGGTCAACTCCCAGACAGAAGCCTCGAAGGACGCCCAAGTGCAACCGTCCTCCGGTAAGAGCCTCTTCGCCTCCTTCGGCGACCTTTTCACCAACCGCATCAACATCCGCACGATGCTCTTCCTCGCCGGCATGTACCTCACTTGGAACCTTGTGAGTTCGGTCATGGGCTTCTTCCAGCAGCACATCTACGAGACCGCCGGCGGTCTGTCCAACGAGCATGCCAACCTCCTCAGCGTGGGTCAGTGGCTCATCATCATCGCCACCACCTTCGTCTTCTCCATGATTGTGGACAAGGTGAACCAGCGCTGGCTCTATTTCACCGGTGTGAGCTTCGCCGTGCTCGCCTGGCTGCTCATCATCACCATCGGCGTGAACAGCATTGCCGGCCTGCTCACCTTCACCCTTTTGTGGGGTTTGCAAGCCGGTGTCTCCGTGCAGTCGTTCTACGCCCTGTGGGCCTCCGAACTCTTCCCCGCCCGCTATCGCGCCGCCGCCCAAGGCGTCATGTTCTTCGTGGTGCGCGGTCTTTCCGCCGTGTGGGGCCTTGTCTTCGTCCACATCTACGGCGAGTCTGGCGAGGGTTTCACCATCGCCGCCTACCTGATGCTCGCCCTGCTGCTCATCTCGCTCATCATCGGCACCGCCGGCGCCCCCGAGACCCGTGGCAAGTCACTTGAAGAAATCACCAGAGAAAGATACAACCAATGAACCATTCCCCCCTGTGCGGCATCATCCCGCCCCTTGTCACCCCCCTTGTAAACAACGACACGCTCGACGTGGAGAGTCTGGAGCGTCTCATCGAGCACCTCATCGCCGGCGGCGTTCACGGCCTGTTCATCCTCGGCACCACCGGCGAGGAGCAGAGCCTCAGCTACGCCCTTCGCAAGCAGATGATCATCCGTTCCGCCCGCATCAACCGCGGCCGCCTGCCACTGCTCGTCTGCATCACCGACACCTCCATCGAGGAGAGCATCCACCTCGCACAAGTGGCCGCCGAACAGGGAGCCGACGGCGTGGTCTCCGCCCCACCCTACTATTTCGCCCCCGGCCAGCCCGAGTTGGCGCAGTTCTACGAAGAGCTCGTGCCACAGCTCCCCCTCCCCGTCTATCTCTACAACATGCCCTCGCACGTGAAGGTGAACTTCGCCCCCGACACCGTGCGTCGCATCGCCCGCAATCCCCAGGTTGTTGGTTTCAAGGACAGTTCCGCCAACGCCGTCTATTTCCAGTCGGTGCTCTACAAGATGCGCGAGCGTCCCGACTTCGCCATGCTCGTGGGGCCGGAGGAGATCACCGGGGAGTGCGTGCTGCTCGGAGCCCATGGCGGCATCAACGGCGGCGCCAACATGTTCCCCGAACTCTATGTAGCGATGTACAACGCGGCGAAAGCCGGCGACCTGCAGCGCATCGTGCAGCTCCAGCAGCTCATCATGCAGATATCCACCACCATCTACACGGTGGGCAAGCACGGCTCAAGCTACCTGAAAGGCCTAAAATGCGCCCTTTCGCTGCTCGGCATTATTTTTACACCGCAGCTGCTGCAGCTTGCGGGTGTCCAGGCAGAATACTATGCCGATGCCCTGAAATATCTGCGTATTTATCTGGCCGGTCTGATGTTTACCGTGATCTATAATAACGGAGCCGGCATCCTCCGTGCAATGGGGGATGCTCAGACGCCTTTCCGTATCCTGATCATTTCCTGCTGCACGAACATCCTGCTCGAAAGTTCCCGCGCCTCCGCCACCATGCGTACAGAAGGGCACGACTGTCTTGCCCGCAAGCGGATTGCCTTTCAGGAACGTGGCGATTGGCGGCGCGAACGTACCGTACCAGATTGGTGAGCCAAGGAAGACCACCTCACAGTCCGCAGGAAGGGAAACCGGCTG
>CADBBP010000099.1 GCA_902792855.1 uncultured Prevotellaceae bacterium | reverse complement strand
GACCAATCGGTAATGGATCCCGAAGCCTCGAGCGTGTCCCATTCCTTCGCACTGCCACTCATCGACGGACACTACATGGTGTGCGTGGAGACCATCTGCAAAGGCGGTGTGACCTGGCAGAGCGATGAGATCGAGGTGGTGAAGGACACCCATGGTCCGCGCCTCTTGGGACAGGCATACCCCAAGACGGGCATCCTCACACCGACCGACGACATCTATGTACGTCTGGACGAGCCCATCCGCACCAACTACCTCACGAGGGAGAAGAACTTCACCATCGTGGGCAACCTGAGCGAGGCTCCTGTGGACCACATGGTGTCCCTGCAACTCAATGGAAACGGATTTGGCACTGATCACTATTTCTCCTTCTCCAACACCAGCTTCGCCGCTTCCATGTGGCTCTACAGAGAGAGTGGAGGCACCATCTTCGAGCACGGCTCTGCCAACAACAGCTTGGCCCTCTCCGTCAACGAGGAAGGACGTGCAACACTTGCACTCAACGGACAGCAAGTGGCAGGAGGGTCCGACCTCATACCGGCCAACGTATGGGTCTTCGTGGCCATCTCCTACGAGCACTCTGAGGCAGGCAACCTCTTCACCGTGGAGGTGAGCACCGACAGCGAGACACTCAAACTCTTCGACCATGTGCCAGTGCCTGAGTACACCAACAGGGGTAATCTCATCGTGGGGCAAGGACTTCACGGAGCCATTCACGAACTGGCCATGTGGGGCATCAACCGTTCGACGGTACAACTCAGGGAGTACATGTACAAGACACTGCCTCCCTTCATAGAGGGACTTGTCGCCTACTGGCCCATGAACGAGGGGCACGGCACCGTCGTCAACGACGTGGCGCGCGGACAAAACATCTACCTCGAGCAGGAGGCATGGAACCTCAACAACGAGAACATGGCGGCACACCTCGACGGCGCGTCGTGCATCAAGGCCGACGTCTCCACGGAAGCCATCAGCGACTATGACGACTACTGCCTCTCCATGTGGTTCAAGGGCGACAAGGACGCCAACGCCGGCGCATCACTCGTCTCATTGACCGACAGGATGTCGATTGACTTCAACGAGGCACAGGCACTCGTCCTGCGCACCTACCGAGGAGAGTCGTCGCTCAGCACCAACGGCAACACCACCGTGCTCAGCAATGTGAACTACAACGACGGAGAGTGGCACCACATCGCACTCAACGTGAGCAGGGGAGTCTCTGCCAACTTCTTCATCGACGGACAAATTGTGAAGACCATCAACGAGGCGGAGGTGCCCGCATTCGCCACCGCGAACCTCTTCATCGGTGCACGCGAGGTCATCGTGGGCAACGAGGTGAAGCCTGGATGCTTCTTCAAGGGCGACGTGGACGAATTTGCAGTGTGGAGGGCAACCATCGACGCCACCACCGTCGCAGAGAGCCGATATGTGCAAAACGACTCCATCAACAAGATGCTCTACGTTTATTATCCCATGGAGCACAAGTTCAAGGATGACAATGGAAATGCGCACTCCGAGTTCAGTCTCGACAGCGGCAAGAAGAGCACCAACGGCCAACTCAGGACGGCAGAGGGCGAAGGCGTCACACAGAGCCTCACCGCACCACCGCTGAAGACCATGGCCACCCTGCAGAACCTCGCTTTCGACTTCACCGCCAGCGAGGATGAAATCTACATCAAACTCAATACGAGCCCGTCGCGCATGCAGGGGAACCTTGTCACCTTCTACATCCACGACGTGCCCGACGTCAACGGAAACCTCTCCTCACCCATCGTGTGGACGGCAAAGGTGGACTACGGCTCACTTGAATGGAGACCTTCGCAACTGCTCAACTACTCCAAGGACCGGGCGGAGGAACTGGATGCCAACGCCACACTTGTCAACACGAGAGCCGGCAAATGCGATTGGGAAATCACCTCGCTGCCTTCCTGGATTACTGTTGACAAAAAAGAAGGAACGCTCGACGTAGGAGAGGAAGAGAACATCACCTTCCGCTTCGGTGCCAACGCTCCTCTGGGAGAGACCACGCTCTTCGTCTATGCCAAGTCCGACAACGACATCTATGAGGCTTTGCCCATCAACCTCACCGTGTATGGCAACGAACCGGCATGGACGGTCAGGCCGCAAATGTATGAGTCGTCCATGAACCTCATCGGACAAATCTACATCCGCGACAGGATTGCCTCGCATAAGCTCACCAAACTCTATGCCTTCATCGGCGACGAGTGCAGAGGCGTGGCATACCCGGAACTCATGCAATCACGTGACGCTTATTACGCCAACCTCGTGGTGTATGGAGACCCGGAAAAAGACGCTGAGAAGCCCATTACATTCCGAATCTATGACTCCAACAAGGGGGTGGTGTATGCTGACGTGATAACCTCTCTCAACGGGAATGACCAGGAGGTCAAATTCGCCAACAACCTCATCATTGGCAACTATGAAACGCCGGTGGTTTGGAGCGCACACAACTTCATTGAGCAGGTGACAGACCTGGCCTACAACTGGAACTGGATTTCGCTCTTCGTACAGCCGCTCGCTGGAAAGGAGGGTGTCGCCGACATCCTCGGTACCAACTCCGCCTTCCGCGCAGTGAAGGACAAGGAAAAAGTGGCATTCCTCAGAGGAAGCACCTGGGATGGGTCGCTCAGCACCATGAAGCCCGGTGATATGTATAAGGTGGCCATGTCCAACGAGTTGAAAGGAAAGACCTTCAAAGGCACCTACATCAACCCGAAGGAGACACCGCTCACCATCAGTTCGAATTGGAACTGGATTGGCTCGCTCTCCATCTACGACCTCAGCCTCAACGAGGCCTTCGCCGACCTGCATCCTGAAGTTGGCGACTATGTCAAGGACAAGGAGCACTTGTCATCCTATCGTGGATACGGATGGGAGGGTACCCTCCATAGCATCACCCCGGGCAAGGGATACGCTTACTTCTCCGCAGCCAAAGGGGATAAGACCTTCTGCTTCCCGGAGGTGGAGCCGTTCACCATGGCCAACCGCGTGACGCTCGCCTTCAACGACGATGAAGACACGGGCAGCGAGGACTGGGCACCCTTCACTCCCATCGACCACCATCGCTTCTCCGACAACATGAACGTGGTGGCCACACTCTCCGACGGCGTCACATTGGTGGACACCGCTTGCGTGGCGGCATTCATCGACGGAGAGTGCAGAGGATGCACAAGAGCTGTCAACGGCACTTACTACATCACAGTGGCCGCCAACGCCGAGGAGGCTGGAAAACAGGTGACCTTCCGCACCTACGTGGACGGAGAGGTGAGGCCCATCGTGGAGAACTCCAAGTTCTTAAGCGACGCCATCGAGGGCAACCCCGACCACCCCAAGGCGCTCACCATCGGAGATGCCGACGGCATACAGCAGGCTGAATACGCCGGCATCCTCATCGGCCCGGGCAAGACCAACCGCTTCGTACACGTGAGGTCGCAAAAGCAGCTCAAGAGCGTCGAGGTGTTCTCCAACGTGGGAGCACAGGTGCTTACCCCGACTTTCCAGAACGGACAAGCAGACATCGACTTGCTCACACTCCCCGACGGGTTGTATCTCGTCAAGGCGGTGGACAAGGCTGGAAACCGTAGCGTGAAACGTATCATTAAAACCAATTTGACAGAATGAAAAACAAAACAGTCTTAAAACTAACGTCGGCCGTGCTGTTCCTCGCCATGCTGCCTGGAACGGCATGGGCCCAGACGGATCGAGTGGTGGTGGATGGCGTGGTTTATACCTTTCAACCCTTCGGGCCAGGTGGTGATTTTGCCGTCACTGGCATCGATTACGAGACATTGCCCTACGACGGTGTCATCACCATCAAAGATGGCCTCGTTTTGGAGGCTTTCCCCGGTGAATTTCGCCCATATCCTGTGACAAGCATCCTGGATAACGCATTCATAGACGATGATGCCTTGAAAGGAGTGATCTTTGAAGATGGCATCCAGTCCATTGGAAGCAACGCATTTAAGGGATGCAGTGGCATCACTTCGCTCACACTGCCCACCTCCCTCTTAAGGGTGGGGTGGGGTGCGTTTGCTTGCGGAGACAACCTCAGGTGGATTGATGCACGAAATGTGGGAGAGCAATGGAAGGATGAATATGATGGATATGATGGACTAGGGGAAATAGGAGTACCGCTCTTCACTCTGCTCTACATGCCTTCATGGTGTTCCAGCGGTGGCACCAACGTCGTGCTTACAGACCCCGGCACACAGGAACCGTCCTGCCAGGATTTCTACTTCGATTCGGAGATGGACTACAACGTGCCTTGGGGATTCACCGCTGAGAAGGTGCGTACCACAAGAAAATTGCCCATGGACAAAAGTGCCTACACGATATGTTTGCCATACGACCTCAACATCCCCCAAAACGCCAAGGCGTATGCCATGGTGGAAACAGAAGACCCGAAGGAAGGCAAGGTGATTTTTTCACAGGTGCTCGGAACCTTGGATAAGGGAATGCCATACCTCATGGTGGCCGACGCAGACGTGTCGCTCGACAGTGACGTCCCCTCGGAAATCCTTTCCACAGAGGAGGCGCAGACTTCGACGGCCACAGTGGCAGGGGTCACCATCAACGGCACTTACGCAACAATCAGCAATACCGATGCTGCCGTCATGAAGGCTTACGGCCTGAAGGATGACAACATATGGTGGGTCGTGTCAACAAAAAATCCATCATTCTACATTCCGCCGTTCCGTGCCTTCCTCACAGGGGAGGCCTTGCAGTCCAACAGCTTCTCCTTCGCCTTCTCCGATGACATCGACGCCATCCGCCTCCTGACCGACGGGACGGCTGCCATCGACAATGACGCATGGTACACCTTGCAGGGTGTGCAGTTGCCCTCACAACCGCACACCCCAGGCGTGTATGTGCATCATGGGCGCAAGTATGTGGTGAAATAGGGCCTTCAAGGTCTTCTAGATTATCTAGATTATCTAGATTTTCTAGAAAAAGAAAATTCCCACGAGAGTTTCTCTCGTGGGAATTTTATTGTGATGCTGTGTTGTCGTTTTTATTTTCCTCTTGCGGCGGTGGCTCTTGCCGACTCGCTCTCCATGGTGCTGCGGCGGAAGAAATAGTTGTTGCCGGTGACGTCTTGGTTGCGGAAGTCAAAGAAGAGGCAGGGGTTGAGGGCTACGCCGCAAAGGCGTGTCTCGAAATGCAGGTGGGAGCCTGTGCTTCGCCCGGTGTTGCCGCCAAGCCCGATGGGCTGTCCGGCGCGAACGGTCTGGTTTTCCCTGACGAGGTGCTTCGACATGTGTGCATAATAGGTTTCCAAGCCGTTGCTGTGGCGTATGATGACATAGTTGCCATATCCTTTTCCTTCGTAATCCACCACTCTCACTTTTCCGTCGAATGCGGCGTAGATGGTGTCGCCGATATACACCTTGATGTCGAGGCCTTTGTGCTGCCTGCCCCAGCGCGGGCCGAAATTGGAGGTGATGACGCGGCTGGGAGTGGGCATGTGGAAGCCGCGAAGGTTGATGTTGTAGGTCTCGGGAAGCGTGGAGCCTTTATAGTGTGTGATGTTGTTGTCCCAGTCGGTGTATAGCACGGAGGCCGGCATGTTCCATTCCTCCCTTTCCCTGATGTTCTGCAGTGCGAGTGTGTCGAGTTGCTTTGCCTTTTTGTCCACGGGGACGACGCGGGCGAGCAAATCGGGGTCTTGACTGCACGCGGGTATGGTGATGGATGCCACGACAGTTGCCAACATTATTCTTCTAAACGTTTTTCCTATTTTCATCATGTTCGTTTGTTTATACAATTCATCACTTGCGGTGTAGTGATGCTTGACTATTTTCTTATCTTTTTGCTCGTTTTTGAAATAATCGACGCAATAACTTGGTACATCAATTATTTCATTGCGATGCAAAGGTAAGCAAATTCGGCCACATAAAAAAACCTCTTAACAGAATTTAGTGGATTTTTAACACTTAAAAGCAAGTCTTAAAAAACGCTATTTGGGAAAAACTGCAACCAGGGCGAAATGTTCCACAAATCTGTTTTTTATGCTCCTTTACCCTGAACGAAAGAAAATTTTTTATCCCGACAGGCATGTCGTTCAATTTTATTTCGTAAAATTGGAATAAATCGCAAATCTTTTGTAAATATATGCAGTTCAGAGGATTGGAAAAAAATGGGTTCATCATTCTTTCTAAGAAATGGCTCCCCAGTTGATGTTGGTCTTTCTCAGTGCTGCGAGCCTTTGCCAAAGGATGTGGTTGGCGGGGTTGTCGCAGTTGGGGTCGGCGTCGATGATTTTCTGCGCTTGGTCTCGTGCAAGTTGCACGATTTGCCCGTCGCGAGCGATGTCGGCTATTTTGAGGTCGAAGGCCATTCCGCTCTGCTGCGTGCCTTCGAGGTCTCCCGGCCCCCTGAGCTTGAGGTCGGCCTCCGCGATGAGGAAACCGTCGTTGGTGGAGCACATGATGTCGATGCGCTTTGCCGTCTCCTTGCTGAGTTTGCGGGTGGTGACGAGGATGCAGAATGACTGCTCCGCCCCCCTTCCCACGCGGCCCCGCAGTTGGTGGAGCTGCGACAGTCCGAAGCGCTGTGCGTCGAGGATGACCATCACCGAGGCGTTGGGCACGTTGACACCCACCTCGATGACCGTGGTGGAGACGAGTATCTGGGTCTCCCCGTCAACAAACTTCCTCATCTCCTCCTCCTTCTCCTGCGGCTTCATCCTGCCATGCACCTTGCTCAACTTGAATTGTGCGAACACCTGGCGCATCGTCTCGTAGCCCTCCTCCAAGTTGCGCAGGTCGAGGCTCTCGCTCTCCTTGATGAGCGGATAGACGATATAGACCTGCCTTCCGGCGAGCACCTGCCGTCGGATGCCTTGGTAGAGGCTGGTGAGCTGGTCGTCGTATTTGTGCTGTGTATATACTGGTTTTCTCCCCGGTGGCAGTTGGTCGATGACGCTCACGTCAAGGTCGCCGTAGATGGTCATGGCCAGCGTGCGGGGAATGGGCGTTGCGGTCATCACGAGGACGTGCGGCGGGTTCTGGCTCTTTCCCCACAATTTCGCCCGCTGCGCCACGCCGAAGCGGTGCTGCTCGTCGATGACCGCCACCCCCAAGCGGAAGAACTGCACCGGGTCCTCGATGATGGCGTGTGTGCCCACGAGGATGTGTATGGAGCCGTCGGCGACGCCGTCGAGCACTGCCTGTCGCCGCTTCCCCTTGACGATGCCCGTGAGCAGTTCCACGCGCAGCCCCATGCCCTCGAGCAGCTGGCTGATGGTGGCCAAGTGTTGCTCGGCGAGGATTTCCGTCGGGGCCATGATGCATGCCTGGTAGCCGTTGTCGATGGCGATGAGCGTGGTCATGAGTGCCACGAGCGTCTTCCCCGAGCCCACGTCGCCCTGCAGGAGGCGGTTCATCTGCTTCCCGCTCTTCATGTCGGCGTGTATCTCCCTGATGACGCGCTTCTGCGCCTCAGTGAGTGAGAAGGGGAGGTGCTTGTGGTAGAAGTCGTTGAAATGTTGCCCCACGTGGTGGAAGACATACCCCCGGTATTTGCGGCGTTGGTCGGAGGCATAGCGCAGGATGTTGAGTTGCACGTAGAAGAGTTCCTCGAATTTCAGCCGGTGTTTCGCCTGGTCGAGGTCGTTGGCGTCCTGCGGGTAGTGTATGAGGCGCATGGCCTTGTCACGCGAGACGAGGTGGAGCGGCCCGGTGATGAAGGGCGGCAGCGTCTCCGGCAGCGGCTCCGCCATCCGCTGCAGCATGCCCTTGGTGATGCGCTCGATGGTGCGCGAGGAGAAGCCGGCCTTCTTCATCTTCTCCGTGGTGTGGTAGTGGGGCTGCATGCCCATGGTGGAGAGTTGGGCCGTGGCCGCCGGCTCTATTTCCGGGTGGGTGATTTGGAAGCGTCCGTTGAAGACGGTGGGCCGTCCGAAGACGATGTACTCCTCCCCCGTGTGGTAGTTTTTCACCACGTGCTGCGTACCGGCGAACCACACGAGGTCCACCACGCCGTGACCGTCGCTGAAATGGGCCACCAGGCGCTTCTTGCGCACCCCCATGTCATAGGCCTCGAAACTGAGGATTTTCCCCTTCAGTTGGATGAACGACATGCTCTCCAGCAGTTCCGTGGTGAGGTAGATGCGCCTGCGGTCCACGTATTTGTAGGGGAAGTATTCGAGCAGGTCGCCAAAGGTCTGGATGCCGAGCTCCTTGCTCAGCAACTCCTTCCGCCGGGGACCCACTCCCGGTGCGTACATGATGTCTTGGTTCAGCAGGTCGGCCATCGGTTCCTTGGGCTATTCGTGCCTCCCCCGGCTCACGCCATGAGGTGTGCGAACTGCATCTTCACCTGGAGGGCTTGGCTCGTGGCCTCGTCGGTGAGGATGGAAAGCAGCTTGTAGGCGTAGGGGAACGATGCCGCCGGCCCCTCGCCGGTGATGATGTTGCCGTCCACGGTGCACAGGTCGGCGGTGTATTCCGCTCCGGTGAGGTATTTCTCGAAGCCTGGCGAGCAGGTGGCGCGACGGCCTTGGAGCAGTCCCAAGGAGCCAAGCACCATGGGGGCGGCGCAGATGGCCCCGATGAGTTTGCCTTGGGCGTGGTGGGCGAGGAGTGCCTGCCTCACGCCCTCGTGCTCGTTGAGGTTGGCGGAGCCGGGCATGCCTCCCGGAAGGAGCAGCACGTCGGCGTCGTCGAGGGAGGCGTCCTCAAAGAGGATGTCGGCCTTCACGGTGACGCCGTGCGAGGAGGTCACCTCGAGGTGGCCGGTGGTGCTGACGATGGCCACTTCCTGGTTGCAGCGGCGCAGGATATCGACAGGGGTGAGGGCCTCGATTTCCTCGAACCCCTCTGCAAGAAACACATATATCTTTGCCATAGATGGATGTTGGGTTGTTGGTTTTCAACTTGCAAATTTAGTCAATTTTTCACATTTTCGCATAGTTGGTGCTTGTTTCTCATCAAAATAGCGTATTTTTGCACGCAAAAACCACTATGAAGCCAAGAAAACTACGGTTTGCCATCTTCGGCAACATCTACCAGGCCAAGAAATCGGCCTCCATACAGAAGGTGCTCTCCTTCCTCTCCGAGCGGAAGGCTGAAGTGAGCGTGGACAGGGAGTTCCACCATTTCCTCACCTCCGACCTCCACCTGGACGTGCGGGCGGACCACGTGTTCGACGACGACGCTTTCGATGTCGATTTCGTCATCTCCATGGGCGGCGACGGCACCTTCCTCAAGGCGGCGAGCCGCGTGGGGGAGAAGTGCTTCCCTATTATGGGTGTCAACATGGGACGCCTGGGCTTCCTTGCCGACGTGGGGCCTTCGGAAATCGAGCAGGCCCTGCAGGCCGTCTATCGCGACGACTACAAGGTGGAGGAGCACGCGGTAATCAGCGTGGAGGCCTCCAGCGGTTCCATCGCCGGCATCCCTTTCGCACTGAACGACATCGCCGTGCTCAAGCGCGACAACGCGTCGATGATCAGCATCCGAACGAGCATCAACGGCGAGCATCTGGTGACCTACCAGGCCGACGGCCTCATCGTCTGCACGCCCACCGGCAGCACCGCCTACTCCCTCTCCAACGGCGGCCCCATCATCGCACCCCAGTCCGGCGTGCTGTGCCTCTCACCGGTGGCCCCTCACAGCCTCAACGTGCGACCCATCGTCATCCCCGACGACTCCGTGGTGACGATGAGCGTGGAGAGCCGCAGCCACCAGTTCCTCGTGGCCATCGACGGCCGCTCGGAGAAGTGCGACGAGGGCACCCTGCTCACCGTGCGCAAGGCTCCCTATACGGCGCATATCATCAAGCGTCACAGTCAAAAATACTTTCACACGCTGCGCGAGAAGATGATGTGGGGCGCGGACACCAGGTAAAGCATCTGCCATGAACATTTTCCAGAAAATCAAGAACTATTTCACGCCGGAGGAGAGCAAGTACACCGCCGGCGAGATATTGAAGTGGCTGTGGGAGGCATGGAAGGGCAACCGCCTACAGGCTGTCATCAACGCCTCCTTGGGACTTCTCAGCGTGGTGGTGAGCCTTTCCGCCGTGTGGGCCATCCACAACGCCATCGACATCGCCTCCGGCGTCAAGCCCGGCTCCATCTACTGGGCCGTGGGCCTCATGGGCCTCATCGTGCTTTGCAACTTCGCCATCAACATCGCCACGGTATGGGTGAAGAACATCCTTGGCATACGCGCCCGCAACCGCATGCAACAGCGCCTGCTCGACCGCATCCTGCGCTCCGAGTGGCACAGCAAGGAGAAGCGACACACCGGCGACGTCATCAACCGACTGGCCACCGACGTGGGGCATGTCATCAACTTCCTCACCGAGACGATGCCCAACTCGCTGTCCACCCTGGCTCTCTTCATCGGCGCCTTCGCCTACCTCTACTCCATGGACAAGGTGCTGTCGTTGGTCATCGTGGCCATGGTGCCGGTGGTCATCATCCTCAGCAGGATTTACATGCGCAAGATGAGGCAACTGTCTCGCGACGTGCGTACCTGCGACTCTAAGGTGCAGAGCGTGCTTACCGAGACGGTGCAAAACCGCATGCTCATCAAAATCATGGAGAGCGACGACGCCATGATCGACAAGTTGGAGACGACACAGAGCGAACTGCGCCAGATGGTGGTGAAGCGGACTTTCTTCTCCGTCATCGCCAACTTCGTGCTCAATTTCGGCTTCTCGTTAGGTTATCTCATCGCCTTCCTTTGGAGCGCCATCCGCCTGTCCAACCACACCCTGACATTCGGTGGCATGACGGCTTTCCTGCAGTTGGTCAACCGTGTGCAAGGGCCGGCGAAGAACCTCACCAAACTCGTGCCGGAGTTCGTCTATGTCTTCACTTCCGCTGAGAGGCTCATGGAATTGGAGGACAACCCCTTGGAGGAGCAGGGGCATCCGGTGTACGTGAATGCTCCTTGTGGCGTCCGCCTCAACAACATCTCCTTCGCCTACGAGGAGGGCGGCAACGTGGTGGAGGACCTCTCCTTCGACTTCAAGCCCGGCAGTTGCACAGCCATCCTCGGTGAGACGGGAGCAGGCAAGACCACCCTCGTGAGGATGATCCTCGCGCTCATGTTCCCGCAGAAAGGCACCGTGGAAATCTACAACAAGAAGGAGTCCAAGCAACTCACGCCGCTCATGCGGTGCAACTTCGTCTATGTGCCCCAGGGCAACACGCTGCTCAGCGGCACCATACGCGACAATCTCCTTCTGGGGAAGCTCGACGCCACCGACGAGGAGATGGAAGAGGCGTTGAAGGTGAGTTGCGCGGAGTTCGTGCTCGACCTCCCCGAAGGGCTCGACACCGTATGCTCCGAGTCGGGAGGCGGACTGAGCGAGGGGCAGGCGCAGCGCATCGCCATCGCTCGTGCGCTCTTGCGCGACCGCTCCATCATGCTCTTCGACGAGGCCACCAGCGCCCTCGACCCCGAGACGGAGCGCAACCTGCTGCAAAACATCCTCGCCAAGCACGACAAGACGGTGATTTTCATCACCCACCGACCCGCCGTCATGGACTATTGCGACCAGACGCTGAAGATTGACAAGATATAAGTCAAGTCCCGAAAGTAGTGTCTATTCAGCGATAATTTTTCGACCTGCGGTTGGATTAATTATGTAGGACGGCCTGTAAGGCCAACGAGATATCAGCCCAGGGCAACGCCCTGGGAATCTGTGATGTGCGACTGTCGCCCTGAAAGGGCAAAAGCTTTAAAGACACCATTCTTTTGCCCTTTCAGGGCGAATTTACCCCTTTCCCACAACCCAGGGCGTTGCCCTGGGCTATGAGCTGTTTGCCCTTTCAGGGCGTTTCAACCGCACAGGTCGCAACTTTTCACGTGCAAAGGCTTTTTTATCGATGAATATTTGCATGTTTGCCAAATTATTCCTATCTTTACATCGTGAACCAAAAGCAGGCCATTATGGAAGATAATTAAGGAAAAGGAGGTTGCTTTGGCGTTTTTTGAGAGGAAGCAAGAGAGATATTTGAGCCCATATACCGATTTTGGGTTTATGAAGTTGTTTGGCATGGAGCCGAACAAGGAGTTGCTGGTGAGTTTGCTCAACGCATTGTTCGACCACTCCGCCCAGCAGACGCCGGGCGAACCCAAGCAGGTGGTGAAGGACTTGAAATACCTACCGACTGAAAAGTTGGAGGCATACGGTATGCGTCGTGCCGTCTTCGATGTCTATTGCGAGGGCGAGAATGGTGAGAAGTTCATCGTGGAAATGCAGAAAGCGAGTCAGGACTTTTTCAAGGACCGCAGTGTATTTTACTCGGCCTTCCCCATCATCGAACAAGGAAAAACGGGTTCGGACTGGGATTTCCACCTATCCGAAGTTTATACTGTCGGCATCCTCAATTT
>CADBBP010000098.1 GCA_902792855.1 uncultured Prevotellaceae bacterium | reverse complement strand
TTTTGAGCCCCTCTTGCCGACAGACGAGAAGCAAGGCGGATGGCGATGACACCACGACTGTGGTAAGGGTGAACAATGCACGTTTTTTCCATGCCGTGAAAGGCTATTTGCAAGAAGGATATGCTGTGAAGATGGTTCCCGCCGGCAATAGCATGCTACCCACCATCCACCACAACACCGATGTTGTGGTGCTTCAGCGTGCAGACAGTTTGCTCATGGGTGACATTGTGCTATCTGAGATAGAGAAAGACCACTATGTGATGCATCGCATTGTGAACTTCAAGGATGAAGAACTTACGCTAAAAGGTGACAACAACAAAACCACCGAGCGGACGAAAAAGAAAGATGTTGTGGCAAAGGTGGTGCTCATCATAAAAGACGGGGCAAAGGAGGATGACGGCGAGAAGAGGGATGTTGACACGTTGGCTTCCTACCAACAGACTCCTTGGTTACGCCTTGACACCATCAAGCAGGCCGCCATCATGGTTGATACGCTGCAGCGCCTTGTTGATATGCAACACGTCCTGACTTTCAATGAGACAGCACGTGAATTGTGGGAGAAGGTGGGGAGCAGGAAGACGTTCGTCTTTGACGACCTTGTGTCATCCATTGTTGACACTTACGACATTGACAGGCAGACGGCCAAGGCCGACTGCGAGCAACTACTCTTGATGTGGCTACGGAGCGGGCTGGTGAGAAAGGTCACTCGCCCCTGATTACCATGCGATGATTGCGTAACTCGTTATCCTCGTCGAGGAAGAGGTTGCCCAAAAACATCTCCATGTATTCAGTGGTGGGATAGACCCCTTGGTGCATGTTGGCATAGCAGGCACGGATAATGGCATTGCGGAAATACCATGCCTCGCGTGCAAAAGTGTCGTTTTGGAACCGATAGCCAAGGCTCAGCAGGTATTTCATCGTATAGACAAACGTAGTGCGGCTGTTGGCATATTGGAAAGCATTGATTCTAAATAATTTGGCGATAAATTCGCAGATGTGGCGCAATTGGTGACGCTCCGTCATCTTCGACAATTCCACGTGGCGCTCCTCGTCGAAAAGATACTCCAAGAAACCGCGCACCTCCTCGTGACGAGGGTAAATCACAGACACATTGCCAAGCACCCACTCCTTCTTGCTGAAAGCGGCCTCGCGCAGGTGTCCGGAGTGGCGGTAAAGGTTGTGGAACATTGCACGATGGGTGCTGCAGAATGAGTCCAAAGAGAGTGAGAAGTCGCCCTCCAGAAAATATTTCACGATGCGAGCCGACACTTTGTCGGCCTCCTCATGGCGATGGTGATGCCCATGGTCATGCTCATGTTTGGCGTGGTAAAAAGCACGTACTTCGTCGTAAGTACGCTCTATGTCCCAACTGCCATTGATGTGGTGCTCGATAATGCGGAGAAGGTCGGTACTCGGGGTCAAGTCCACAACAGATTGGATGCCAAAAGAGGTGAGCCAGAGCAGGCAGCGGTCACGCTCCTGAAGGTTGCGGCTCGACAAATATTTTTTGATACGTTCCATAGGTCTAAATATAAGGTGGTTCCCTCCCTTACTTTCATCGTTGCAAAATTAGTGTTTTTCTCACTTCTTTCCAAATTTTCATCCTCTTTTTCTATCTAAACTAAACATTTGTGTCTATCATCAGCAGTTGGAGTGGCTTTTTTCAACCTAAAGTTTTGGCGTTTTTCCATTTTTTCACTAATTTTGCATAATAACAACAAACTCTATCAATTTGCATGAAAAACCATTGCTTATGATGAATGAGAAGAATGAAGACGAGGTGAGAGACCTCAACCTCGAGGCGCGCATAGACAAGGAACTCCTCCTGCATGGCTTCCGGCGAAGAGACTTCTCCGAAGAAGAACTAAATGTATTGCGTACAAGGCTTGATGCTTTGACGAATGTCGAAACCGCTGTGCCGGAGGACTTTTGGCGCACACATATAGAGAGGCATAACAAGCCGGATAAAATCGACCAGAAACCCACACCGCGCTTCGATGTGGGCGACAGGGTTTGGGTCACGCAGCACATCGCCATCAATGGTGTGCCGGGAGTGGGCTATGTGAGAAAAGTGGAGATGGAATGGGTGGACTTGGGAGAGACCCTCAACGGTTACTGGGAAATTTCCTACCAACTGAAGAACATGCGCACACCCTTCACCGAGGATGCCGTTTATGCTACAGAGATAGAGGCATTGGTGGCAATGGCCGCCGACTTCCGTCGTGGAGCCATCAAGCAGGCCAACACCTTTTGCCGCAAGATGAGGGCCTTGGGGATGAACATCACTACCAAGGAACTGCTTGCCAATTTCACCGACTTCGTCTGAGTGGGTTGCTCATAGATGGGGCTCCTGCTCGCGACGGTATTGCATGGGATTTTGACCGTTGATGCGCTTGAAAAATTTGGAGAACGACGCCTGGTCGGCGAAATGAAGCAACTCACTGATATACTGAATGCTATAATCTGTGGTCTTCAAGAGCCAGCAGGCCTCGAGCATCAAGTGGCGGTTGATGAATGTCGCTACGGTGCTGTGAGTGATTTGCTTCGTCACCATCGACAGGTAACGAGGAGAGATGTTCAACTTCTCTGCGTAGAAGGTGATGTCGTGTCGCTCTCTGAAATGCTGACGGAGGATTTTGCTGAACTCTATGAACAACTGGTAAGCGTGCTGCGAGGTGAAGTCTTCGTTGGTGTTGCGCTCAAACACAGCCATGGCGTCGGAGAGCAGTAGGCCGTAGAGTGCTTGTAGAGCCTCCAAGGTGTGCCCATGACTATGCTCCAGATGGTCCATGAACATGAGCATCGTCGTGCGCATGGCGTTATGTGCAAACTTGTTCAAATGGATGTTGGGGTGCGCTGTGTTGATAAGGGAGAAGGTTGCCGTTTGAAACACGTTACGGGAGATGGGGCAGTCATAGACAAAACTTGAGCTGACAATCAGGCACATGGCTTTGTAGTCCTCGCTTGTCTTCAACACGACAGGCGGGATGTGGGGGGGGAAGATGAGAAAGTCGCCGGCTTGGACGATTACCTCGTTCTGGTCGAATTTCACCACTGCCGTGCCGCACTCGAATAGCGAATAGACATAGCTGTTAACGGAAGTCTTCACTTGACTCGTGTCCAAGCGCAAGTCACTGTCAACGTATTGACAGGCGATACGACCCTTCCATGAGGTTTTGCTGGGTTGTAAGTTCTTCTCGATAGGCATCGTTTGATTGAAATTGAAGTGCAATTATAAGTAGTTAGCGTAAATCTTTTGACAAAAGTATATATTATTCACCAATTATGCAAATTTTTATCATCTATTAACGTTTTGAATACAATTATGGCACCTATTTACAAGCATGGAAATAGAAAAATACTCTTCGTTTGCCTGGGTAACATCTGTCGCTCACCGGCAGCAGAAGGAATTCTGAAACACATCGTGGAATGCAATGGCATGGCTCATGCCATTCAGGTGGACTCAGCCGGCCTCGGGCCGTGGCATGTGGGCCAACTGCCTGACAGCAGGATGCGAGCACACGGCGAACGCCATGGTTACCATTTCAACTCCAAGGCGAGGATGTTCCAGACTGATGACTTCGACAACTTCGACCTCATCATACCCATGGATGACGAAAATGCCGACACGCTGCGTTCCATGGCAAGAAGTCCATACGACATACGTAAAATCGTACCAATGGTCAACTTCTTAAGGCACCATCCCATGCACACCACCATTCCCGACCCCTATTATGGTACTGACCACAGCTTCGAACTTGTCATACAGCTCCTCGAAGATGCATGCCAGGGGCTATTTCAAGAAATAATGAAAAAGGGATAGTGGCCATAGAGTTTATAGTCTCTATAGTCTCTATAGTATCTATACTGTCTATAGTGCCTATGGTCACTGTCCTCCCTCCGAGAAGATTAGGTTAAATAATAATAATAATCCCACCATCCCCTTTCTCCCTCGTTTTTTTTTCTTACTTTTGCAGAATAATCCATTATAATATAAAATCAAGGATATGAAACCTACATTGCTATTGCTCGCTGCTGGCATGGGTAGCCGTTATGGTGGCCTGAAGCAGCTCGATGGTCTTGGACCCAATGGTGAGACCATCATGGACTATTCCATTTACGACGCCATCAAGGCTGGTTTTGGAAAAATCGTCTTCGTCATCAGAAAAGACTTTGAACAGGACTTCAAGGACAAGGTCCTCAGCAAATACGAGGGGCACATCCCAGCAGAGCTCGTCTTCCAGAGCCTTGACGCACTGCCCGAGGGCTTCTCTGTGCCAGAGGGTAGGGTGAAGCCATGGGGCACCAACCATGCCGTTATGATGGCCGCTGGAGTCATCAACGAACCCTTCTGCGTCATCAACTGCGACGACTTCTACAACCGCGACGCATTCATGGTCATTGGGAAATTCCTCGCCGAACTACCAGAGGGAAGCACCAACAAGTATGCCATGGTGGGTTTCCGTGTGGGCAATACCCTCTCTGAGAACGGCACTGTAGCACGTGGCATCTGCTCCAAGGACGAGCAGGAGAACCTCACCACCGTGGTGGAGCGTACCGAAATCATGCGCGTCAACGGCCCCATCTGCTACAAGGACGAGCAAGGAGAATGGTGCCCGGTGGAGGAGAACGTCCCGGTGAGTATGAATATGTGGGGCTTCACACCCGACTATTTCGACCACTCAGAGGCATATTTCAAGGAGTTCCTTTCCAACCCAAAGAACATGGAGAACCCCAAGGCCGAGTTCTTCATCCCATTGATGGTCAACAAACTCATCAACGAGGGAACATCTACTGTGCGCGTGCTCGACACCACGTCGAAGTGGTTTGGAGTGACCTACGCTGCCGACAGGCCTGGCGTGGTGGAACGCATACAGCAACTTATCGAAGAGGGAGTCTATCCGCAGAAACTCTTCTAATAAGAGGATGACCAGCCTCAACATTCTCAGCGACCAACAGACGGAGTCGCTCACATCTATCATCAGGGAAGCACGGAGCATCGTCGCATGCTGCCACAAAAGCCCCGACGGCGACGCCATAGGCGCACTGTTGGGGTGGGGGGAGTTTTTGCGCTCACAAGGCAAGAACCCTCTGCTCGTGGCACCCGACGCTTGCCCGGACTTCCTCAGGTGGATGCCTGGCATAGAGCGCATCGTCAGGCACGACAGGCGCAAGGACTTTGTGGAAGAGGCGCTCGGAAAGGCCGACCTCATCTTCTGCCTCGACTTCAACAGTGCGCGACGCGTGCTCGACATGCAGACGGCACTGGAGAGCGCCAAAGGGCCAAAGGTGCTCATCGACCACCATGAAGCCCCTGACATCGACGCGTGCCTCGCCATCTCATTCCCGCAGATGAGCAGCACTTGTGAACTCCTCTTCCGCATCATACACCAGCTTGGTGGCTACGACCAACTGACACGTAACGCCATCCTTCCATTGTACGCTGGAATGATGACCGACACAGGGGGCTTCACCTACAATGCCAATAGGCCGGAAATCTTCCACATCATCGCCTTGATGCTTGAAAAGGTGCATTTCGACCGCGACAAAATCCACCGCAATGTCTTCAACAATTACAGTGAGTGGTGCGTCAGGATGAGGGGGTATGTCATGAGCCAGAAACTCGTCGTCATCGAAGGCACACACGCTTGCTACTATGCACTCACCAAGGAAGAGATGAGGCAATATCATTTCATAAGGGGGGACGCAGAGGGGCTTGTCAACGAACCTTTGCGTATCAAGGGAATGCGACTATCCATCTCTTTGCGAGAGGACACAGAGCGGGAAAACACCATTTGGGTGAGCCTTCGCTCCATCGACCAATACTACTGCAACGACATTGCAGAGAAATTCTTCAACGGCGGTGGACACAAAAACGCCGCAGGAGGAAGGGTCAACGGCTCCATCGACGATGCCGTACAAATCACTCACCGTGCAATACTCTTTTTCGCCGAAAAATGGAAGGGGGGATAGAAAATCTAGAAAATCTAGAATCTCTAGAAAATCTAGAATCTCTAGGATTCCTATAGCCCCCAAAAAATGAAAAAAATGAAGAAAATCACTTTGGGCTGCTTGGCAGCCATCATGCTTGTCTCCATAGTCGCCTGTCACGACTCGGAGACATACGCAGACCAGAAGAAAAAGGAGAGGACTGCCATCAGGGCATTCATCGAAGAGCAGGGCATCAACGTCATCTCGGAGAAGGAATTCCTGCAAGACACCATCACCGATGTGAGCAAGAAGGAATTCGTGCTCTTCGAGAATACGGGTGTCTATATGCAGATCGTCAGAAGGGGATGTGGTGAGAAAATCAAGCAGGGGGAGACGACCAACGTGCTTTGCCGCTTCAATGAGTACAACCTCCTCACCGACTCGCTCTTCCTTACCAACAACCTCCTCGAATACTCGTCCTATCCAGACAAGATGGCTGTCACCAACACCCTTGGCACGTTCACCGCCACCTTCGTCTCCGGGACGATGATGATGGCATACCAGACGACCTCGGTGCCGGCTGGGTGGCTCATTCCGCTGTCCTACATCAATGTCGGGAGGATGCTTGAGGAGAATGACGAATTGGCGAAGGTGAAACTCATCGTCCCACATAGTCAGGGTACAAGCTACGCACTGTCCAACGTGCAGCCTTGCTACTACGAACTTACTTACCAACGAGGCCTCTAAGCCAGCCTCATCCCCAGACCCTCTCTGAAAGCCTCACCCCCAGCCCCTCTCCGAGGGGAGAGGGGAGTGGTTACATCGTGAGCACGGGATTCCTTCTTTCTGGAAATGGTGGGGGAGAAATTTTAAATGAAAAAGTAATTATGACACTGATTAAATCTATTTCCGGCATCCGTGGAACCATCGGAGGACCGGCGGGCGACACGCTCAACCCACTTGACATTGTGAAATTCACGGCGGCTTACGCCACCTTTATTAAGAAATGTACGGAGAAGCCTTCCGGGAAGATTGTCGTAGGGCGCGATGCCCGCATCTCCGGAGAGATGGTGCGCAGCGTTGTCTGCGGGACACTTGTCGGCATGGGCTTCGACGTCATCGACATTGGACTGGCCACCACGCCCACCACCGAACTGGCGGTGACCATGGCTGGAGCCGATGGAGGCATCATCATCACTGCAAGTCATAACCCACGGCAATGGAACGCCCTGAAGTTGCTCAACAAGCAAGGGGAGTTCCTCACCAAGGACGACGGCAACGAGGTGCTGCGCATCGCAGAGAAGGAGGACTTCTCCTTTGCCGACGTGGACCACTTGGGGCACTACACACGTGACGACAGTTTCGACCAGAAACACATCGACAATGTGCTGGGCCTCAAACTCGTGGACAAGGATGCCATACGCAAGGCCGGCTTCCGAGTATGCGTGGACGCCATCAACAGCGTGGGAGGTGTCATCCTGCCCAAACTCCTCGACTGTCTTGGGGTGGAGTACACCATACTCAATGGAGAGCCGAATGGTGACTTCGCACACAACCCTGAACCGCTGGAGCGCAACCTCACCGGCATCATGGATGAGATGAGAAGCGGGAAATACGACCTCGGTATCGTCGTGGATCCCGATGTGGACCGCTTGGCCTTCATCTGCGAGGATGGCAAGATGTTTGGAGAGGAATACACCCTTGTCTCCGTGGCCGACTATGTCTTGGAGCACACCCCGGGAAACACCGTCTCCAACCTCTCTTCCACACGTGCGCTGAGCGACGTCACACTGAAGCATGGTGGAAAATACGCCGCAGCAGCAGTGGGCGAAGTGAATGTCACCACCAAGATGAAGGAGGTGGGGGCCATCATCGGGGGTGAAGGTAATGGTGGGGTCATCTACCCGGAATGCCACTATGGACGCGACGCGCTCGTGGGCATTACACTCTTCCTCTCGTCACTTGCCAACAAAGGTTGCAAGGTGAGCCAGTTAAGGGCGGAGATGCCTGAATACGCCATCGCTAAAAACAGGATCGACCTCACACCGGAGACCGATGTCGATGCCATTCTCCTCAAGGTGAAGGAGCGTTTCGCCGACCAGCGCGTCAACGACATCGACGGCGTGAAAATCGACTTCCCCGACAAGTGGGTGCACCTTAGAAAGTCAAATACCGAGCCCATCATACGCGTATATAGCGAGGCTCCCACCATGGAACAGGCAGACGAACTTGCAAAAACCATCATGCAACTCGTCTATGAAATGCAAGGATAGAGCTTCTGGGATGTCCTAGGACTTCCTAGGATATCCTAGGACATCCTATGGCATCCTCTGATATCCTATGCCATCCTCTGATATCCTATGCCATCCTATGCTCTTAAGACAATAAATCATCCTTCTCTGCGTTTATACTAAAAAAGCAGCATGCACTTGAAATGGATGACAAGTCGGGCGGTGCTGACCAAGGCTCTTGCGGCTTTGGCGGCTCTTTTTGCACTTGCCGCCTGCGACGACGACACTTTTAGTACGTCGCCGGGTCATCACTTGTCATTCTCCACAGACACCATCAGCCTCGACACTGTCTTCTCGCAGGTGCCTACGCCGACAAAAACCTTCTGGGTCTATAACCGCTCTGGAAGCGGATTGCGATGCACCAACATCATGCTGGCCAAAGGCAACCAGACCGGCTTCCGCGTCAATGTGGACGGCAGCTACCTCGGGGCGTCCTCTGGATACCAAGTGAGCAATATGGAGGTGCGCGACAAGGACAGCCTTCGCGTCTTCGTGGAACTGACATCACCCTCCAACAGGAACGTGGACCCCACGCTCTTGGAGGATGACCTTGTGTTTTACCTTGAGAGTGGCGAGGTGCAGCGTGTCAACCTCCGGGCATGGACATGGGATGCCCTGCGATGCAACAACCTCGTGGTGAGCACCGACAGTACGCTGCACACCACGAGACCCGTCATCGTCTATGGTGGCATCACCGTGGCGGAGGGGGCAACGTTCACCATCGGCCCAGGCACGACACTTTATTTCCATGAGGATGCCGGCATCGATGTCCATGGCAGGCTGCTCGTGGAGGGAACGGCGGAGAGCAACGTCGTGATGCGAGGCGACCGCCTTGACAGGATGTTCGACTACCTGCCATACGATGGGGTGAGCGGACAATGGAGGGGAATACACTTCTATGAAAGTTCATACGAGAATGAGGTGAACTTCGCCGACATTCACTCCACATACGATGCCATCGTGTGCGACTCCTCCGACGTCGCGCGGCTGAAACTAAACCTCTACAACAGCGTGGTGCACAACTGCCAAGGCTATGGACTGCTGTCCACCCATTGTGTGGTGGATGTAGTCAACTGCCAGTTGACCAATACTTTGCGCGACTGCCTGGCCATCTACGGAGGGGTGGCGAGGGTGATGCAGTGCACCATCGCGCAGTTCTATGCCTTCGATGCCAACATCGGAGCGGCGTTGCGGTTCGCCAATTTCCGCGACGAGCATGTCTATCCACTTTATGACTTCACGTGCATCAACAGCCTTGTCACGGGGCGTTTCGATGACGTGGTGATGGGGGAGGCCGACAGTACGGCAACATATAAGTTTGCTTTCGACCATTGCATGCTGCGCACACCGGCCATCGACGACACCGTCAATGTGCGCGACGTGATATGGGAATTGCCGGAGGACACTGTGGGATGTGGGGCGAAGCATTTCAAGAAAATCGACCATGATATGCTCAGATATGACTTCCGCCTCGACTCCCTCTCCACTGCCATCGGAAAGGCGAGGGCCATCGAGGCGTTGCCACTCGACCGACGGGGTGTGCCGAGGGACTCGCTGCCCGACATCGGATGCTACGAATACGTGAAAGAAGACTTGTAATAACCTTTGAAAACATGAAAAATATAGACCTTAAAATCACTGTGGAGCACTTTGCCTTGGAAGAGTTGAGTGCCGAGGAGCGACAACTCGTGGAGACGGCCATTGCCGCCACCAATAATTCCAACGCAAAATATTCACATTTCCATGTTGGTGCCGCACTCCTCATGAGTGATGGTTCGGTGGTCATCGGAGCCAACCAGGAGAACGCCGTGTTCCCCTTGGGACTGTGTGCGGAGCGAACGGCGATTTTCGCCGCCCAGGCGCAGCACCCGGAACTGTCGATGAAAATGCTCGCCATCGCTGCACGTAATGAGGAGGGGTTGGTGAGGATGCCTGTCTCGCCGTGTGGCTCATGCCGGCAGGTGATACTCGAAATGGAGGAGCGATACCACCAACCCATACGCATCCTCCTCTATGGTACGGAGGGTGTGTATGCCGTGCGCTCCGTCCGCGACTTGCTGCCCCTGTGCTTTGTGGATGAGAGTATGAGGTGAGGGAGGTAGGTAGGACGCTGAAAGCGTCACCGCTCAGTAGCCGAGGTTACGAGCACAGCGAGCACCCTCGGATAGCATGCAGAAACTCATGGTATCGACCGTCGCCCATTTTATAAATGTAGCTTTAGGAATTACATGAAGTAATTCCCTACGTGCGCAATGGCCGATGGGTGTTAGGAATTACATGAAGTAATTCCCTACATTGGATGCCTGTTCTTGGCGTTGAACTCGATGTGCCTTTTTAGATTTTTCAAGGTGCGGTTGGATTAATTATGCAGGACGGCCTGTAAGGCCAACGAGACATCAGCCCAGGGCAACGCCCTGGGAATCCGTGATGTGCGACTGTCTCCCTGAAAGGGCAAAAGCTTTACCAATACACCATTCTTTAGCCCTTTCTTTCAACCGTACCTCGGATTTTTTTTGATGCCAGTAAATAACATAACCAATCGCCCCGCTCCATCATTGGAGCAGGGCGATTGGTTGAATATTTTAGAGGGTGTCCCACTTGGGTTCAATTTCTTCATCTTCATCTTCCCAGAGTTTGTTGAAATTGGCGTCACCGCTGCCGCCTGAGCCTGGGCCGCCGGGGCCGGGGCCGCCGGGGCCATCATAAGAGATGATGATGTCGAGGAAATTGCTTTCCAAAGCCATGGACTCTATTTCCGTTTCTGGTCTGAAATACGTTTTTTTCATTTTTTGGTTATTTTATGATGATACTAACGCGTTAACATATTATTTTATTTCACTACCACCTTCTTGCCATCGATGATATAGACACCCCTCTTCAGGTGCTCGTCGTTCACCTTGCGGCCTTGGAGGTCGTAAACTCCTTCTACCACCTTGTTGCTGGTTGTGACGCCGTCGATACCATCAATTGTTTCGTCATCAACGAAGAAGTTCACATTAGCAGATTTATTATTCTGTACATAATTACTTATCTTCTTGCTTGTTAAGATTCCTCTAAATCCTTTAAGTTTCAACTCTGCTCCTCGTTCAAGATAATAGAATTTATTATCGGAAAGATAGAAATGATTGTCATATTTCTCACCTTCATAGTTTGTTACATAAAAATTACCAGTAAAGTCATCTTGTCCAATGGAAACTTCAGGGTATTTAGCAGGACTAATATTTACAGTTTCCATGACAATGAATCTCTTGATGTCTTCAGATATTTTACTTCCAGGCTTGAAGATATATGGATGGTTGGCTTCAATGGCAGATGGTGTTACGCGACTGAATTTTACCGATATGTCCTTATCGCCATCTTCGTATTTGATTCCTTTGAAATCAGCAATTTCCACATCATCTCCGAAAACAGCTATCACTTGATCATTATCCATAGCGAATGGCAGACAGATGGTATTCCATTTCCCTGCTTTAATGGTGCGCTTCACCAAAACACCTCCTGTCTCAGCAGTTGCGATTGAGTTCTTGGTTTCGTTCTCCTCGTCCAAGATAGCTCCCCAAACATCGATGGTAAATCCCGTGTCTTCTTGGTGAAACGTAACTGAATGTTGGCCAGAAAAGGTGATTTTGGGGTCACCAGAGGCCTCATTACTACCCGTTGCTTTTGCAGTGGCAGTTTCACCAATTTCAAATGTTGAGTTCACTTCTTTGATGTAAATATCAATAAAAGGCCCATCCTTCATAAGTGCTCCCGTAGTAGATTTCCAAAGTAATCTACGTCTTGGCGATGCTGTGTAGGTCGCGATATCATCATTATTAATACTAGCTCCGTAATTAGGGTCCTGATCTGGATAAGAGCGTTTTTTAACTTCTCCCCTTTCATTTTCGCTAAACTCAAAACCTACCGGAAGGATGATGTCGCACTGCAAATCTCTGACTTCCTCTCCATCGCATGCAATAGATAGGGTGATAATTCCCTCGCCTCCCTTACTAACTTCTCCGGATAAGGTGAGCACAGGTTGCCCGGCCCATGAGCTTGTGCAAATAGCCATGAGCACCACAAATAAGCTAAATAACTTTTTCATATTCGTTTAAAATTTTAATTGTTTGTTCTCTATGTTAAAAAATGATTGATTGCTGTTACATACCGCTTTACAAGTCCATTC
>CADBBP010000097.1 GCA_902792855.1 uncultured Prevotellaceae bacterium | reverse complement strand
ATTTCTCAAACATCAGCACAGCAAGCTACGCCGAGTGGGCACCCGTTCCCTCGGGTCTCAACTCCAAGGTGGCCCTCATCCCCCTCACCGACGCCAACAAGAGCATCACGGCCACCCTCACCGGCATGGTGGAAAAGGAGGATGGGAAATTCTACACTGAGTTCACCTTGGAAGCAGCTGGACACCAGCCCATTGAAAACATCACGCTCACCGACCAGCAAGGTACCGCATTTGAAGGTTACGAGGCAGAGAAGACCGACGACGGAGATTGCCGCATCATCGTCAAGGGAGCATCGCCCGACGACGTGGTGGTGTGCGTCACCGACGGCAACGGAAACAAACGCCACACCTATCTGCCCGCCTTCGGCCCGTACCAACGCACCATCGCCATCGACTTCACCTCCGACGAGGCGCCGGGCGGCGGATGGATGGTCCTGCCCTCCGTCAGCGAAATCAAGGGCTTCAGCCAGTCTGGGAAGCAGCAATGGTGCCGCGCCACGGCCAATGGGAAAATCGTTGACGAACTCTACGAAGGCCTCACCTTCCTCTGTGACAAGGCCACCTACTATTTCTACTTCCCCGGCTATGGGATGAACTGCACCAACGACTTCACCATCAGCGTGGACAGCGTGTGCCGCGGCACGATGTGCCAACTCGCCTACCTTGTGGGCGACGGCACGACGGCCTACAATGCCGCCGACTCCATCACCCTTTTCAAGTGGAGCGACGGCTCCTCCGCTGCCTTGACACTCGACATGCCCTCCAGCGCCCGCTACCACATCTACCGCTCGCTCTGCGTCTATCAACCCGACACCGACCTCACAGCCATCACAGTCCCCACGACCCATTCGGCAGAGGCCGTCGATGGGGCATGGTACAACCTGCAGGGCATGCGCGTGACCACGCCCCGCAAAGGAGTCTATCTGAGAAACAAGAGGAAGGTTGTGGTGAGATGAGCGGGAAGGTTGCGACTTCCCGCCCACCCCTCATCAGAAGAAGCAGGTGAGGAAATATCCGAAACGAGCCTTGTCCTCTCCGAAATTCTTCTTTCCGTCGATGGAGTTGTAAAACGGTTTGTCGAGGTAGTGCTTGTAGAAGACGCCGAAATCGATGGCACGGCTCTTCCATCCCACGACAGGCATGACAGCCAGGGTGTGGCTTCTCATCATCTTCTCATTCGGGTAATAATGCTTGAGCACGCCCCCGTCGTGCACCTTGAACCCCAGTTCCCCACCGCATCCAACATAGAATTTTGTTTCCTTGCTGGTGGGGAACAGTTGCAACTTGAGGATGGCAGGCACCACCACCTGTCCACCGCCCGATGCCAGGCCCAGTCCGTTGCGTGTGTCCTCGGGTCTCGGGTCGGCTCCCAAATACTCTATGAATTCCACTCCCACGGAGTAGTTGAGCAAATCTTGGTACCGTCCGATGTTGAGCATGAACCCACCTCCCAGTCCTGCGGCGTTTTTATAAAAGTCGCCGGTATGATAGAAGCCGACGGTGACCATGGGGTTTGGATTTTTTGCCTTTTTGTTCTGAAACTTGCGTGTGTAGGCGACACCTTCGCTGCTCCATTGCGCCATGGCAGCCATGGGCAATGCGAGGATGATGAGCATGAGTATCTTCTTCATTGTTTTATGTGTTGTTTTTGTGGTTTTTTGGTATGTACCTAAGCCTTTCTCTCCTCGTCAAAGATGCGGTCGAAGAGAGGCCGCATGCGTGACGGGGTGGCTATGAGTTCCCTCAACTGGTTGAGATTTCGCTCGTTGTCTGAGCCAGGAAGCCATAGTTTCACATAACCGTGAATGGAATATTTGCTGTTCATGTGCTCCATGAACCGTTTCCAATGCTCCTCCTTGCTTTTCTCCGGGTAGTGGGCGATGCCAAACTGGATGGTCCGCCGTATCACCGTTTCCGGCTCGAGGTTGCGGTCGGCCTCCGCCACTATTTTCCCATACAGGCTCCTTGGTGCGTGTGAGGCCGACGCCCGGTGGTCCTCCACGGCCTCACGCATCACCTTGATTTGCGCGGCTGTGAACCATCTGCCCAGCCTCCGGTCGGCCTCGAGTATTTTCCCGCTTGTGACATGGTGTATGGCCCTTGGTCCCTCGAGGCCCAAGTCGTGGTATGCAGCAATGACGTATGCCATGTTGACATCCGCTCCGAACGTCTTTGCCATGGCGACAGACTTCCTGATGACCTGTGTGGCATGTGCGATGTTGTGCGCCTTGTCAAACTCATTGTACCGAGGCAGGATGCTCTGCTCCACAAATTCCATCAAATCGAGACTAACACTATTATCAATCATATCAGATTCAAGTATCGATGGTTGAGACATTTTGCAAATATAGCAACAAAAAGTGAAATTATTCGTTTTTTTTCCTTATTTTTGCAAAATATTTTTTTCACCCTATTCTACAAAGTTTTTATTTACAATCAACAGCAATGATTTACAATGAATTAGGCAAAACGGGACTTCGGCTATCCAACCTCAGTTTTGGAGCCTCATCCCTTGGTGGTGTGTTTCACGGCGTACGTGAAGACGAGGGCATCCGTGCTGTCAATGTGGCCATCGACAATGGCATCAACTTCATTGACGTGTCGCCCTATTACGGCCATCTCAAGGCAGAGACAGTGCTGGGCAAGGCCCTCAAGGACATTCCCCGCGACAAGTACTACCTCTCCACGAAGGTGGGACGTTATGGGAAGGACGGCGTGAACACCTGGGACTACTCTGCCCGGCGTGCCACGGAGAGCGTGTATGAGAGCATGCAACGCCTGAACGTGGACTACATCGACATCATCAACGTGCACGACGTGGAGTTCGCCGACCTCAACCAGGTGGTTGAGGAGACGCTGCCCGCCTTGGTGGAACTTCGCCGCAAGGGTGTGGTGGGCCATGTGGGCATCACCGACTTGCAGCCCGAGAACCTGAAATGGGTGATTGAGCACAGCGAGCCCGGCACAGTGGAGAGCGTGCTGTGCTTCTGCCACTATTGCCTCAACGACGACTTGATTCTCGACTACCTCGACTTCTTCGAGCAGCACGGCATCGGCGTGATCAACGCCTCTCCACTCTCCATGGGCCTGCTTTCCATGCGCGGCGCCCCCGCTTGGCACCCCGCCCCCGAGTCCCTGCGCGAAGCCTGTCGGAAGGCCGCCCTCTACTGCGACGCCCATGGCTACCCCATCGAGCGCCTCGCCATGCAATACTCCACCAGTCTCAACCCCCGCATCGCCTCGACGCTCTTCAGCAGCGCCAATCCCGACAATGTCTTGCGCAACATCGAGTACATCTCCGAGCCCGCCGATGCCAAGTTGGTGGAAGAGGTGCGCGCCATCATCGGCGACCAGCAGCGAGTGAGATGGAAGAATAGTTAACGACCTTAAAGTCCTTAAAGTCCTTAAAGACCTTAAAGACCCTAAAGACCTTACAAAAAAAACGACATGAAAGCTATAAAAATTCCCGCCGAAAGGCAAATGCAGGTGGTGGAAACCGACATGCCTGCCATGGGAGCCGGCGACGTGCTCCTTCGAGTGAACTACGTGGGCTTTTGCGGCTCCGACCTCAACACCTTCTTGGGCAAGAACCCGATGGTGCGCATGCCCGTCATCCCCGGTCACGAAGTGGGGGCCGTGGTGGAAGCCGTCGGCGCCTCCGTCCCTGAGGGTCTGAAGCCCGGCATGGTGGTGACCGTGAATCCTTACACCAACTGTGGCAAGTGCGCCTCCTGCCGCAATGGTCGCGTCAACGCCTGCCAGCACAACGAGACGCTCGGCGTGCAGCGCAACGGTGCCATGTGCCAATATGTGGCGCTGCCTTGGGAGAAGGTGGTTCCAGCCGGTCTGCTCACCCCTCGCACCTGCGCCTTGGTGGAACCCATGAGTGTGGGATTCCACGCCGTCTCCCGCGCCGAGGTGACCGACATCGACGTGGTGCTGGTCATCGGTTGCGGCATGGTGGGCATGGGAGCCGTGGTGCGCAGTGCCCAGCGCGGCGCCACTGTTGTTGCCGCCGACATCGACGACGAGAAACTTGTGCTCGCCCACCAGATGGGTGCCAGCTACACCATCAACACCCGCACGGAGGACGTGCACCAGCGCCTGTTGGAAATCACCTCCGGCTTCGGTCCCGACGTCGTCATCGAGGCTGTGGGCAGTTCACCCACCTACCAGATGGCCGTCAACGAGGTGGCCTTCACCGGCCGCACCGTGTGCATCGGCTACGCCAAGACAGAGGTGTCGTTCCAGACCAAGTTCTTCGTGCAGAAGGAGCTCGACATCCGCGGCTCCCGCAACGCCCTTCCCTCCGACTTCCGGGCCGTCATCCACTACCTGGAGCGCGGCACCTGCCCCGTTGACAGCCTCATCAGTCGCGTGGTGAAGCCGGAAGAGGCCGCAGAAGCCATGCAACAATGGTCGGAACAGCCGGGCAAGGTGTTCCGCATCCTCGTAGACATGCAATAAGAAACCAGCTTACTCGTTCATCGCACCGCAATAGGGGCACCGCCCCTTGGCCTTGAGTTGCTTGCCGCAGTTTCCGCAGAGATATTTGCTCTGCGTGTGCCATAAATAACGCCACAAGGCGAAGCAAACATACACAGCAAGCAGGAGGTACCCGACATAGAACATGGTGCTGATGGTGAACACGACATAGTTGAACGCACAGACGCCGGCCAGCCCCACAAGGTATGGCACGGCGTCTCCCATATTCAGGTGGCGCAATGTGTCATCGACAGCCGCGATGGCCACGATGAGCATGGCCCACACCGACATGATGAAGACGGCGAGCAACCCCCTCTGCGAGAAGGGGTTGAGCGACGGGTGGAAATAAAACTCCCTCCACGCTTCAGGTGCGAACATCTGTATGCTTGAGTAAAGCGTCGCGGCAATGGCCACGACGAGGGTGAGCAGTGTGGGATAAAACGTGGCGATGTCGTTGAAATGGACGATATACCCCTGCCTCTGGTTGAGTTTGATCATGGCGTAGGAGAAGAAGACCAAGACGAAGAGGCACATGAAGATGAGGCGATGCTCGTCGGAGAAGAAAGAGATGAACTGCGAAATGGGGTCGTCGGGCTCCACGCGCTCCAGCATCTCGCTCTCGTGCACCCACCCGAACATCCCCATCTCGTGAGCCAGTTGCACCCAGACGCTTTTCACGGCGAACGAGTCTGTGGGCAGTTCGCTCACCGCCTCTTCCGGCATTTGCAGGGTGAGCACGAGCGAGTCTTCGCTCACCACGAAGTTGTAGTTGAACGTGTAGTGGTGCGTCCTTGCAAATGTGATGGAGTCGAGTTGCTGGTCGGTGAGGGGTGTGGCGGCACGCCTTGCCGCCGGCTTGTGGTAGCATGCGGCAAGGAGTATCATGGTGAGTGCGGCCACGACGAGCAGGAGGACTTTATTTCTCAGCATATACGTTCATTTGGCATTGTTGGCAGTCGAACTGGAGAACGAAGCGCCGCCGGTCGGGCAGAACGAGGGTTAGCGGTTCCCTCCAAGGTGCCCGGCGGTGTGTCTGCCGTGTGCAGCATCCCAACAGGCGGCGGATGCAATGTCGGCACTGCATGATGAGCGGTCGGGAGCCACCTCCTCCCAATTCGAAGGCCTGCCCTGCTTGCGTCATCCCCCATTCGGCATACAAGTCCCGTGCCTGTTGGTTGGCGACATTATATAAATAAGGATAGGCGGCATATTCGCGAGGATAAGGTGATTTCCCGGAAAATGCCGAACGCATTTCATCCGGACTGTTGTCGGTGTTTCCAGAAAGTTCTTCTTTCCCTTCTTCCTCCATGATTTTCTTGTCCATGGCCTCCAAGGCATTTCTTCTCAGCGTGGCCAGCATGCTCGACGGCACGAAGCGGTGCGCCGCCTCCTCGTCCACGGTCACTTGCTCCGCCACATAGACAGTCCCCCCCATTCGCGAGAGTTGCTTTTGCATGTTTTCCTCCTGCGACATCCGTGCCTCCTGTGGCTCCACAGCCATCTCCACCCCCACCCCGATGTCGGTCTGTGGCACGTGGAGGTCCAGCCTCACCCCTGTGGGTGTGGCATGGAGGTTGACGCGCAATGGTATCCGTCTTGAAGCACTGTTTTTTGCGAGCATTCGCTCCATCGCGGCGTCTGCGTTGCGATAGAGCACCATTCCCGGCCTTAGTTCCCGCGGCATCTGTTGCGGGAAGATGCGGTTTCCCTCCACCCTGTTGACCCTGAAGCCCTGCAGTTGGCGTTGTTGGTCGAAGAAGCACAGTCCGTCACCGTTGGCGAAGGTTGCCGTCCCCGCCACGTTGAAACTGTCGCGTCTGAGTTCCTTCACCCTTCCCACCATCTCTCCCATGGCCTTGGGCGTGTCGGGCGAAGCGATGTCGTTTGCATCGCCATCGAGGAAATAGGTGGTGTATCCGCGGTTGAAGGTCTTTTTGAGGTTGGGTGTGAACTCCAGTTGCACGTTTCCAAGGGCACGCCTGCGGTACTTGCCCCCCGAGGCCCTCACCACCTTGTCGAGTTCCCTGCTGTATGCAGCCACCACGTTTTTCACGTAAGCAGGCCCCTTGAGCCGCCCCTCTATCTTGAAGGACGTGATGCCGGCGTCGGCCATTCTTCCGAGGTCATGGATGCGGCACAAGTCGCGCAGCGAGAGCCAGTGACGTGGTTTGTCAACGGCTTTTCCGTCGGCATCCACCAAGTCGAATTTCAGTCGGCAGAACTGTGCGCACTCCCCCCTGTTGGCACTTCTTTGGAAGCAATGCTGCGAGGCATAGCAAAGGCCGGAGAAACTCACGCAGAGAGCGCCATGGACGAAAGCCTCCAATTCCACCTCCGGCACGGCTTGATGGATGTCGCTCATCTGCTGCAGCGACAGTTCCCTTGCCAGCACCACCCTTTTAAATCCCATTCGTCGCAAGGCATCCACCTTTTCCGGCGAACGGTTGTCGGTCTGTGTGCTGGCATGGGCCTCGAGTGCCTTGCCGTGCTTCTCCCCCACCCTTTTCACCATCTGCAGCACAGCCATGTCCTGCACGAGGATGGCATCGACGCCGGCGCATGCCAGCAAGTCCACCATCCGCTCCACCTCCTGCAGTTCATCGTCATACACGATGGTGTTGACGGTGACATAGACCTTGGCCCTGAAGCGGTGGGCGTAGAGGCACAGTTTTTCGATGTCCTCGATGCTCACGCCGGCGGCCGCCCTTGCCCCGAAACGGGGAGCGCCCACATAGACGGCATCCGCCCCATGGTCGATGGCCGCCATGCCGCATTCCAAGTCTCTTGCCGGTGCGAGGAGCTCGAGTGTCGTCATCTGATGTCTTCGATGTTGTAGGGTGTCTGCTGATAGACGTAATAGTTGATCCAGTTGGCGAAGAGGAGGTTGGCATGTGCCCTCCACCTGACGACGGGCGGGTTGTCGGGGTTGTCGTCGAGGTAGTAGTTGCAAGGCACGTCCACGTCGTCGCGTATGTCCTTGTCCCGCCGGTATTCGTTGTCGAGGGTGTTGGGAGCATACTCCAGGTGTCCGGTGATGAAAAACTCCCTACCCTCTCGTGCCATGACGATGCTCACCCCGCTTTGGGGCGACTCAGCGATGACTTGCAGCCTTGGGTCCTTGTCGAAGTCCTCGCGCCGGTTCTCCGTATGGCGGCTGTGCGGCATGAAGAAGACGTCGTCGAAGCCCCTGAAGATAGGCAGGCGCGTGCTGATGGGCCGCTGTGGGAAGACTCCGAACATCTTCCTGTCGAGTGGGTACTTGGGTATTCCGTAATGGTAGTATAGCCCGGCCTGCGCCGCCCAGCAGATGTACAGCGTACTGGTGACGTTGGTTTTCGCCCACTTGAAGATTTCGCTCATCTCCTCCCAATAGTTCACATCCTCGAAATCCAAGTGCTCCACGGGGGCTCCCGTGATGATCATGCCGTCGAATTTCTGCTTTCCGAGGATGGAGAAGTCCTTGTAGAACATCATCATGTGCTCGATGGGTGTGTTTTTGGGCGTGTGGCTTTTGAGTTTCATGAAACTCACCTCGAGCTGCAGTGGAGTGTTTGACAGGAGCCTGATAAGGTCTGTCTCCGTCGTCACTTTCAGCGGCATGAGGTTGAGAATGACAATCTTCAGCGGTCGGATGTCTTGCGTGTGGGCACGGGTGGTGTCCATCACGAAGATGTTCTCTTGCTTGAGGATGTCGATGGCCGGCAAGCGGTCGGGTATTCTAAGAGGCATTGTTTCTTTTGGTCAAAATAACGATATTTGTTTCATTGTGCGGCTATGCTGCCGCGATTTGTTTTGCGACGTCTCACCAGAGGCTGAGGCGTTGCTCCTTGGGGATGTACATCTTGTCGCCGGGTTTCACGCCGTAAGCGTCATACCACATGTCGATGTGTGGCAGTGCCCCGTTGACGCGGTATTTTCCCAAAGAGTGCGGGTCGCTCTTTGTCCTGTTGCGTATCTCCGCCTCGGTGATGTTGTTGGCCCAGACCCCGGCGTAGGCGAGGAAGAAGCGTTGCTCGGGCGTGAAGCCATCGATGGTGCCCAGGGGATGCTCCGCCATGGCGTTCTTCAAGGCGTAGAAAGCCACCTGCAGGCCGCCGTGGTCGGCGAGGTTTTCACCCAGGGTGAGTTTTCCGTTGGCATTGAGGTCGGGCAGCACCTTGATGTTGGAGAAGAAGTCCGCATACTTGTCAGTTCTTGCGGCAAAGTTCTTGCCGTCGTCCTCGGTCCACCAGTCGGTCATGTTTCCGTCCTTGTCGTAATGCCGCCCTTGGTCGTCGAAGCCGTGGGTCATCTCATGTCCGATTACCACGCCGATGGCCCCATAGTTGAAGGCATCGTCGGCAGTCATGTCGAAGAAGGGCACTTGGAGGATGCCGGCGGGGAAGCATATCTCGTTGGTGGTGGGGTTGTAGTATGCGTTGACGGTCTGGGGTGTCATGTGCCACTCGTCGCGGTCCACGGGTTTGCCGGCCTTGTTGTCGATGCTCCACTTGTCCCAATACTTGTGGCACTCGAGCACGTTGTCACAGAACGACTTGTTGGGGTCTATCTGCAGTTGGCTGATGTCCTTCCACTTGTCGGGGTACCCCACTTTGACGTAGAAGGTGCTGAGTTTGTCGAGTGCGTTTTTCTTGGTGATGGCGTCCATCCATTCCTGTGCCTCGATGCGCTGCGCCAATGCCACCTGGAGGTTGGCCACGAGTTTCTCCATGCGTTGCTTGGCGGCTGCGGAGAAATATTTATCAACATAGATTTTTCCAAGGGCCTCTCCCATCACGCTCTGCACCATGTTGGTAGCCCTTTTCCAGCGCGGGTGGTTTTCCTTCCTTCCCGACATGGTTTTTCCGAAGAAGTTGAAATGCTCCTCCTCCACCTCGTCGCTGAGATAGTTGGCGGTGGAGTTGATGACGTCCCACTCCAAATAGGCGCGCAGCTGGTCGGGTGTGAGGCTTTCAAACACCTCGTTTGCCCCTTTGAGGAAATCGGGCTGCCCCACGACAAGCTCTTGCATATACTCGCTTTTCACACCCTCCGCTTCGAGCAAGTCGGCGAGGAAGAGGTTGGGATATTGGTTTTCAAATTCGGTAAGGGTTGTCTTGTTGTAGTTGGCCTCCACATCTCTCAGTTCCGTGCGCGACCTTGACACCTTGGCGAGCCTTGTCTCGATGTCGAGGATGGCGTTCATCTTGAGCACCGCCACCTTCTGCTTGAAGCCGAAGAGCCTGAACATGTTGACGATGTGCTTCTTGTATGCCTCCCTGATGGAGGTGGTGGCGGTGTCGGTGTCGAGGTAGTAGTCTTTCATGCCGAGTGTCAGTCCGCTCTGGTTGACATTGAGAATGTTCTGTTTGGCGTTTTTCTCGTCAGCACCAAACCAGGCGCTGTAGGGCACGCCGTACATGAAAGTGGCGTATTTCTGTTGGAGTTGCTGCAAGGCGAATTTTGTCTTGCATGCCTCGATTTCCTTGATGAGCGGCATGACGGGCTCCACGCCCTCCTTGTTGCGCCGTGTGGAGTCCATGGCAAGTTTGTAGAAGTCGGCGAGTTTCTGCTCCACGCTTCCCTTGGCATATTGGTTTCGCTGCAACTCATTGAGTATTCCGTTGATGCGTTCGTTGTTGTCCTGTTGCAGCTGGTCGAAGCTTCCGAAGCGTGAGTATGCGGCCGGCAGGGGGTTGTTTTTCATCCACCCGCCACAGGCGAACTGGTAGAAGTCGTCGCCGGGCTGTGCGGTGCGGTCGAGGTTGCCGAGAGGTATTCCCGACTTGAGGTTGTCCTGTCCCTGAATGCCTAAGACTGTTGTAGTCATTGCCATGATGGTGATGATGGTTCTTATTTTCATGATGTGCTGTTTAGGTTGTCGTTGATAAATTGATATGATGTTGATGAATCACTGTGATTGTACTTGTTCGAGGGTTTCCGAGAGCTGTTCCCACCGTGCCACCTCTTCGTCGAGGGCTTTCTTGGTGTTGGTGTATTCGGTCACGAGCACCATGTCGGCAGCCCCTTCCGGTGTGCAGAGCAGGGCGTCGAGTTCGGCGATGCGCTGCTCCATCTTCTCGATTTTCGCCTCGCATGCCTTGACATCCTTTTCCGCCTTCCTGATGCGTTTCTGCTGCTCGCGCCGGTCGGCATAGTTGAGTTTGTTGGCGGAGGGTGCGGCGGGAGCGGGAGTGGGCGTGGCGGCGGGTGCTGTTTGTGGCGACAAAGCCCCAAGCTGGTCGAGCGACTCGAGCTTTCGCGAGCGGAGGAAGTCGTAGATGCCTCCAAGATGCTCCCTCACCTTTCCTCCACCAAACTCATAGACCTTGTCCACGAGGCCGTCGAGGAATTCGCGGTCGTGCGAGACGATGATGGCCGTTCCGTCGAAGGCTTTGACGGCCTCCTTCAGCACGTCTTTCGAGGGCATGTCGAGGTGGTTGGTGGGCTCGTCGAGGATGAGGAGGTTGACGGGTTGTAGCAGGAGCCTGATGATGGCCAGTCGGCTCCGCTCCCCGCCACTGAGCACCTTCACCTTCTTCTCGGAGTTTTCTCCTCCAAACATGAATGCCCCGAGGATGTCGTTGATGCGCAGGCGGATGTCGCCCTTTGCCACGTAGTCGATGGTGTCATACACGGTCAGTTCGCCGTTGAGCATCTGTGCTTGGTTTTGCGCGAAATACCCTATCTGCACATTGTGGCCGATTTTCAGCATCCCGTCGAAGGGTATTTCGCCCATGATGCACTTGACGAGGGTGGTTTTTCCCTCACCGTTTCTTCCCACGAAAGCCACCTTCTCCCCTCGCCGTATGGTGAGGTTGACGTTGGAGAAGACATTGTGCTCGCCGTAGTCCTTGCGCACCTCGTCGCAGATGATGGGGAAGTCGCCGCTGCGCAGGCATGGAGGGAATTTGAGGTGCATGGCGGAGGTGTCCACCTCGTCCACCTCGATAGGCACGATTTTGGCGAGTTGCTTGATGCGGCTCTGCACCTGCACGGCCTTGGTGGGTTTGTATCTGAAACGCTCGATGAACTCCTTGATGTCGGCTATTTCCTTCTGTTGGTTCTCGTATGCCCTGAGTTGCTGCTCCCTCCTCTCCTGTCGCAGCACGACATACTGGTTGTAGGGCACCTTGTAGTCCACCACCTGCCCGCAGGTGATTTCCAACGTCCGGTTGGTGACGTTGTTGATGAAGGCACGGTCGTGGCTGACGAGGATGACCGCTCCGGGGGAGTTGGCAAGGAACTGCTCGAGCCACTGTATGCTCTCGATGTCGAGGTGGTTGGTGGGCTCGTCGAGCAGCAGCACTTCAGGCCGCTGCAACAGGATTTTCGCCAGTTCGATGCGCATGCGCCATCCCCCGCTGAACTCGGCCGTGGGGCGCTCCAAGTCGGAGCGCAGGAAGCCCAGTCCGAGGAGTGTGCGCTCCACCTCGGCCTCGTAATTGCCGGCTCCCATCATGAGATACCGGTCGTGCTCTTGTGTGAAGCGTGCCACCAAGGCGGTGTATTCGGGACTCTCGTAGTCGGTGCGCTCGCCCAACTCCTTCTCCATGCGGTCGAGGCGCTCCTTCATCTCCATGTTGTGCGCGAAAGCCTTGCGGGCCTCCTCGCGCACGGTGGTGTCGTCTTGCAACACCATCACCTGTGGCAGGTAGCCGATGGTGGTGTCGTGCGGCACGACGACACGCCCCGACGTGGGCTGTTGCATGCCGCAGATTATTTTTAGCAAGGTGGACTTTCCCGCGCCGTTCTTTCCCACGAGCGCGATGCGGTCTCGCTCGTTGACCACGAAACTGACGTCGTGAAAGAGCGGCTTCACTCCAAACTCCACCTTGAGGGCTTCTACTGATATCATCTGCTATCTTGAACTTTTCACCCCTTCTCCCGGGGCGTGACCTTTTACTTGGTTGTCGAACAAAATGCAAAAATAAGGAAAATCGGACAAATAGCAAAATTTATGGGCAAAAATCGTTCGGCAACCATCTGTTCTTTCATCCTGCCCAAATGTAGTGCAGTTGTTCCTTGAACTCATCAAACCATGTCAATAATGGGCATTCATAAAATAAAAGCAAACGCCAAGCCATAAGTTTCATTAAAAAGACTCCCATTTCGTTGTTTCGACTCTCATTTGGCGAAATGGGAGTCGTTTTGTTGAAAAAAAAGTGGCTCTCCACTTGTTTTTAGCATATCTTTGCAGCCAGGAGTAGAGATTCACATTGTGGCGTCTCTATACAAACGAACCGGAAACAATGAACATGATTTTTTCTAAACTTATAAACAATAGCAAAAAAATGAAGAAAATGAACTTTTGGCTTCTTGCAAGCCTTTTCACAGCAGCTTTCACGCTGACCGCCTGCGGCGATGACGACGATGATGACAACACGGGAGGCTCCACCTCGGTAGTAGGAACATGGACGGCCTACATCAATGCCTTCGACGAAAGCATGATGGGCCGCTACGACCATTATCTGGTATATGAATTGAAGAGCGACAACACGTTTACCATCACAACGGCCTACTACGGCAAGTCAACCTCTCCCTCGGATGCACAGTATGCCATAAAGCTGTCGGCCGACGACTACCAGTTCCCCTCTGGCACCTATGTCATAGACAGTGAGCTCTACCGTTTCACCGGTACCTACACCGATGCCAATGGCCAGCTGAAGTTGAACGTCAAGCAGTGGTCCTTCAGTGACCGTGAACGCAACTCTTATGTCATCGATGATGGAGAAATGGCTTTCGATGTGTTCAAGTACAATGCCTCGAAGCGGAGTTGGGAATACGACAACCGACACTTTATGAGTAACGCCGTAACCATCCCCTACAAGATTTCCGGTAACAAGTTGATCCTCTTCGACGAGAACACCTGCTTGTCGTTCAACTATCACAGCATGCTCACCAGTACGTTGACGCGGAAGTGAAACGTTTAAACAGTGCAGATGTGGCTTGGTATGCATCCAACGGCGGCAAATGCCGCGTGGCTTACCTCGACGAGTAATACAACAAAGGGATGGGCTACCCCCATCCCTTTGTGATGACATTGCTTATTTTCCGAGAATCTTATCGACGAGCAAAGTCACATCATTAACACCTATGATTCCATTTCCATCCATGTCTCCATATTCAAGGACATTGGAGGAATGATTATTGCCAAGAATGAAGTCCACCATCAGCGTGACATCGGTTATACCGATGATGCCATCCTGATTCACGTCTCCTAATAATTTGTATATGACGCCTCCAAGCCCCTCGGCAATGCCGGCATATACGTGCTTGCGATAGTAGTCGAGTGTCCAGATGCCAACAGGCGAGTTGGCACGCCATCCGCTGTTGGCGGGGGCGTCCGTAGGACACCAGAAGCAGATGCCCCACTGCTGTGCTGGTGGCACGATGCGCAGGTATTCCTCCACTATCCACTGATACAAGTCGGCCATCCTGTGGTGCATGGCTTCGGTCATGTTCGACGTGGGTACATCGTTGCCGTTGGCATCCACCATGCCCATGTCAAATTCGCTCACGCGCACCAATTTCCCGGTCTGTGCCATCAGGCTAAACATGTTGCTGATGGCGTTTTTCTTGCTCGTTTGCGTGTAATCGTTCATATAGCATGAGACGTGCAATTGGGTGCCTATGCCATCGATGTAGGTCGTGCCGTCGGCCTCCCACTTCTTGATCCAGTTGATGAGCGACTTCAGTTTCTTGTTGCCATCCCAGTCGCTCTCCAAGTTGTAGTCGTTGATGAAGAGTTTCACGTCCTCCGGCCCATACTTCCGAGCCAGTCTGACGGCCTGACGCACATACTCCAGGTCGCCCATGTAGTCCTGCCAGTAGAACGCGTTGCCGCCAACATCCCATGTGCCGTTGGGATTATATCCCTCGGAGTGCTGCAGGGTGTAGTTGCCGCTGCCATCGTTTCCTCCGCCTGAGATGGCCTCGTTCACCACGTCCCAAGCCTTTACCTTGCCGTTGCAAGCCTCCATCATCCCTTTGATCCACTTGTCCATGGCCCATACCAGTGTGTCATGTTTTTCCTCGGCTGTGAGTTTTCTCGCCTGCGGCAGCATGATGTAGAAGTCGCCCTGTGCGATCGGTGGGTCAACAATGCCTCCACTATTTTTTTTCATCTTGAACGAGCTGAGGTCGGTGCCTTCCAATGTTCCGTTGTTTATCTGCTCGACGCCGTTCACCTTGAAGCTGACATTGTCGAAATAGTAGATGTTGGCATCGGCAAATTCGCTTAGGTTGAACGCTATCGAACTACCTGCGACAGCCACCGTCCCCCTTACATTCACGGTCTCCCATTGCGTATTGAACTGTACGTCGCCCAATGCACGATAGTCAACGTAAGAGCCTGGCGACTGATGTATATGCGTGGTGACCTTGGCTTCCTTGTCTGCCCTTATGTCAGCCGAAAATTCAAAGTTGGCACCCGCGGCAAATTCGGATGGACAAACAAGCCAGAACTGATTGTCCCACGCTTCCGATGTCTTTGCCGTGGCCTCCACCTTCAGGTATCTCCCGGAATGGTCGTACACTTTCATGGCTCCAACTTGCTCTTCCACTTTTATTGACTTGATATAGAGGTCGCCTATGAAGTCACCGCATTGCAGCAACAGGAACGAGCCACCGGTGGAGTTATTATAGGTAAGCACCAGGTCTTTCCAATCGGTCTGGAACGTAGTGTTGACGTTTACGCCGGAGCTCCAGTCGCCCAATTTGGTGTACAGTGTGCCGGTTTTGCTGCCACGGGCTGTTATCGTCACCACGTAGGTCTTGCCTTTCACGAGGGTAATGCCGTCCAGGGCAACGAACTGCACTTCCCAGAAATTGTTCATCTTGGTGGTATGAAGGTGTAGGCCGTCGCTGGAAGAGTAGTCTATCGTGAAGCCATAAGTGGTCTTGTCGGCTGTCCATCCGACGCTCTGCTGGGTGCGGAAGTCCTTCTCTGTCACGGCCACATTGACCATGGTGTCTGGATTTTCAAATGGTGTTGCCGGCTTGTCTTGGAGCAGGCCGTAGAGCCAGCCGGTGGGTTGTTGGGAGTGCCATGCCAATGTGTGCCCATATACATTCAGTCCAGCTTGTGTTGCCGCGTTCACATAGTTTCTCACCGTATTGAAATTCATGTTGCCGTTGCCGTCCACGCAACTGGCCATTTTCATGGCGTTGCCGGCAACAGTCTCTGTGAAGTAGCCGTTGGTCACTTCCCTCACGGTGGTATTGTACAGATAGTCGTTCACCGTGGTGCCGATGCCTAATTTGAAGTTGGGGTATTTACTCAGGTTCACATACTTTTTCAGAGGGGCGTAGTCTTTCAGATACCCATAATTGGTCTGGTCGGCAGGATTGCCCATCTCATAATTTTTCTGGGCACCGACATTGGTTACTGCCAGCAGCATCATGGCTGCAACAAAGGTCTTCTTGTTCATATTCATTCTTTGATATCTTGGTTTTCTTTTCATGCCTTTTCTCTTCACCTCTCTTTCATTCCACTTCTGTTCGGCGGGTCTTCTTTATCGGAAATCGTGGATGAAAAAGAAAGGATTAATGCGCTTGGCATGCAAAGATATAAAAAAGGTTCGATTAAGATGTGTTTAAAAATGCTTACTACATCTAATGTTACTTGCTGGAATGAATTTGTAATTTGGCAACAATATGAACTTATGTGATGCGATAGGATTAGTCGCAAGGGCGACGTGTCCACCCACCGCCAATACCTCAGCGGCAGGGGTCATATTTTGTAACACCGCATTTGGGGCATGTTTGGGGGTCATAAAAAGACAAGTCCAATGGTTCGTCTGTATGTCTGCCAGGGGATGCCGTTGGCATCGTAGGTGAAAGTCTGACGTTTGATATATCGTTTCATTTTAATATTCTTGAAGGACAGAGCCAACCGAGTCTCTTATGGGAATTGGACTTATTTCTTTCAACTTTTCGATTAATTCTTCAACCGCCTTTTCCTTGTAATCTCCCAATTCGACATAGTAATACTTGTCTTTTATAAAAAGGACAGTACCCATACCGTCATCACTAACACCCCCTTCGATAAAACTGTTCATCGATTCTTTTTTTCTTGCTTCAGCAGCCAGTTCTTCCAGTTGACTATATGACAGCGAATCTATCACGATGCTATCCTCCGCTTTTATTCTCTCCCATTCCATCCCCTCTTTAGGGAAACTTCCATGTGTGATAATGTGATGACAATCCCATGTCATGTCACCGAAAGTTACTTTCATAGTGCAGTCTTCCTTGACCTCTACCTCAAAGCAATTATCATTGTCACTTGTTTGAAAATACAGGTATCTGCAAAGAAAGCCGTCGTCTAACTTGTTCGCACATCCACAAAGGATGAATACGAATACATAAATAATTATATTCCTCATCAGTATGCAACTCTTTTATTTAGTCCATGTTCTTTACGCAACTTGTTCTCGGTATATTTATTGTTGCCTTTAATACCTATAGTCTCTAATTCACTTGTTGATTCACTTGTTTCGTACATTTTACCATCTACATCCTTATAAATATAAGTGGATTTTTGATTTTCATTTGGTATAACACCATTCATTCCAGAATATGCATGAATCAACTCATGTCCGACTGTAATTTCCATAGGCACAATTTCAATTATTGTATTCCCTGTATTTGAATCCTGAACCCTGAGGCCGACAGAAAGCGATGGGTTTAAGTTTATATAACCATCTGTACCTTTACCATTAGACTTATCTAAAGGAAAATATGAATGATAACGATTTATGTCATTTTTCGCACCTATTCTGATTTCAGTTGTCCGAACGTGTCCAATTACCTCCCTCAATAAAGATGTTCCAACATCCAGTTTTTTATCTCTATTATCCCACCTTTCCCCTCCTATTGTTACTACACCCGTATTCCTGTTTAAAAACAGATTGTCGTTTGTCAATCTCTGCAAAAAATTTAACATTGTCATACGTTCCTCTTGACTTCCTTTCAATACTATCTTTCTCCCTAGTCGTACCAGTCGAGGCCGTGCATACGGTCGAGTTCCTTGCCGTTGTACTTGTGCCGCTGCGCGTCCTGGCCTGTGGAGAGGTCGGCCATGATGCCGAAATTGTTATTTGGTTTTATAAACAAAACATTCAATATATGTAGAGTCATTGCTTAGTGACATTTTATTATAAATACCTCTCCTTGTTTTCTCTTTCCATAAGCGAAAATAATATTTTCCGCTTAAAGGATGAAATGGAGCATTGATTTCTATTGAATCTTTTTGCAAATTTATTATTCGCCAGCGACCTCGCTTTTTCCACTTTTTTTTGTCCTTAGTAATTTTGATAGCAGCCATTCGTGTGGTGTCATCATTCACTTTTTCAAAAATAGTGTCACCAGGATAATCAAAATCCCAATTCCACCATAAATCAGGCAAATCCAATGTTTGGTCTGACTTAAATACAATTATACCATGAGGATAAGCCCATTCATAAAGCCTATGAATTTTTGTGGCTTCTGGGTCAACAGCCCACACGTCTGCTATGCCACCTGGCGTTCTTGATTGATCACAAACGACACATATAAAAACCAATGCCATTA
>CADBBP010000096.1 GCA_902792855.1 uncultured Prevotellaceae bacterium | reverse complement strand
GGTAAATTCGCCCTGCAAGGGCAAAAGAATGGTGTTTTGGTAAAGCTTTTGCCCTTTCAGGGCGACAGTCGCACATCACGGATTCCCAGGGCGTTGCCCAGGGCTGATATCTCGTTGGCCTTACAGGCCGTCCTACATAATTAATCCAATCGTATAGGTTGAAATTTTTTTACGTAGTGTCAGAATCCACTCAGTCATCGAGGATAGGTGTATAGGTTGCTACTTGTTGCTCTCCACCCACTTCTTCAAGTCATCTTTCGATGAGCGGTTCAGCAACTTGCCTTCCTTCCAATTGACACCAGGATAAGTGGCTTTCAAGTCTTCGCAGGCCTTCTTGATGCTGCTGCCGCCAGACGTGGCGAAGGGGATGACGGTCTTGCCCTGGAAGTCATAAGCCTCCATAAAGGTGTTGATAATTGTCGGGCAGGTGTACCACCAGATGGGAAAACCTACATAGACGACATCATAGTCCTTCATGTCTGTGAGCTTGTCAGTGATGGCAGGACGGGATTTCTTATCTTGCATCTCCACGCTGCTGCGGCTCTGCTTGTTGCGCCAGTCGAGGTCTGCATCAGTGTAGGGCTGTGCTGGCTTGATTTCGTGAAGGTCGGCACCTGCCACCTCTGCCAGTTGTTGGGCAACGCCCTTGGTTGTGCCCGATGCCGAGAAATAGGCAACCAATACTTTCTGTTTCATATTCGTTTCTGTATTCTTTTGTGAACAGGCACTCAAACTGATTGTCAACAGTGCCGTGAGCATCATAACTAACTTTTTCATAACAATTCTTAATTTTTTATATAAGGTCTATCATTCTATGATTCTTTTTTCTCCATTGACGATATACGTCCCCTTCTCCAGACCGTTAAGACTACTGGCATTGGTAACCAATTTCTTGCCGTCGAGAGTATAGACGTTATAGAGATTAGGAGATTTCGACTCTGTGCCTTTGATGTCCGTTTGTTCGTCGAGATTAACAAGTGTGTATTGCTGCGAGCCAAGGCCGAGCTGTTCTGCATACTCTACGGTGTGAGTGCCATGCAGGTTCTCTATGCGCCTGATGAGCGGCGAGGCATCGTCGCCGGCTACCGACTGGTGGTTGAACACAAGGTCGAGACAGGCTTTGTCGAGGGCCACGGGGTCGCGAGAGGCCAAGATGCCGATGTCCTTCAGCTTGGGTGAGGCGGGATTGCCGTCGCAGTCGCAGTCAACGGAAAGGTTGTTCATCACGTTGATATAGACGATGTCCTTCCCATCCTGTTTGAAATAGTTATGGACGGCCTGCGCCGCTGCCGCCATCGACTCCAAGAAACCGTCCTGGTTGTCGCTCATCCAGCGGGTCGTGCTCCGTCCTGCTGAATGGATATACAGTTTGCCGCTGCTGGAGGCCACGCCGATGGACTGGTTCTTCAGCACACCCCCGAAGCCACCCATGGCGTGGCCTTTGAAGTGGGCGAGGTTGATCATCAGGTCGTAGTTCTGCAAGTGTGAGCCTACGATGTCGTATTGAATGTGTTTGGTGTCGGTGACGGGCAGGTTGATGGTTCCTTCCTCGTCCATGATGTCCACCGTGGCGATGTCGTTGAAGCCACGCTCGGCTATTGCCCTGCGGTGAGCCGCTGTCGTGCTGCGGCTGCCTCCGTAGGCCGTATTGCACTCCACGATGTTGGCTCCCAACTTCTGCACCAGATTCTTGATGAACTCAGGGCGCAGGTAGTTGGTACGGCTCGACTCACCCGTGGAGATTTTCACAGCCACGCGCTTGCCTTCGCTGTTCACGCCCAATGCTTCGTAAATGCTCACCAGCGATTCCGGCGTGATGTCCTTGGTGAAATACACCACGGGACTCTGTCCAAAGCCTTGCATGGCCATCATGCAGGCCAATATCGATAGATACAGTTTTTTCATATACTACACATGTTATTTGTTTCTGCTTGCTGCCACCCATACGGGTTCTTCACTCATCGTGGGCTTGTTGACAGCCATCACGCCAGAGAGGTTGTGAGGCACGTATGGCTCTTCGAGGTAGCGGATGTCGTCTGCGGTCAGACGGACGTCGAGCGACTTCACGGCTCCCTCGATGTGGTGCAGCTTCGTGGCTCCCACGATGGGCGACTCCACCTTCGTCAACAGCCAGGCCAGCGAAATCTGGGTCATCTCCACGCCATGGCGGTCGGCCAGTTCCACCACACGCTCCACGATGCGGTTGTCTTGCTCGGCGGTGGCGTCATATTTGAAGTGCATGAACGAGTCTTCCTTCTGACGCTTCGAGGTCTCGCCCGGTCGCTTGGCCAGCTTGCCCGAGGCCAGTGCGCTATAGGGTGTCTGCGCGATGTTGTCCTCACGGCACAACGGCTGCATCTCGCGCTCCTCCTCGCGCATGATCAGGTTGTAGTGGTTCTGCACGCTGACGAACTTCGCCCAACCGCGTCTCTCTGCCAGTGCATTCATCTTCGCCAACTGGTAGGCATAGGCATTGGCGATGCCGATATAGCGGGCCTTGCCGGCGCGAACGGCCTCGTTCATGCCTTCCAGAATGTCTTCGGCCGGTGTCTTGTAGTCCCAGATGTGGTAGATATAGAGGTCCACATGGTCCATGCCCAGGTGCTGCAGGCTGCTGTCGATGGAGTTCAGCACGTGCTGACGGCCACTGACACCCTGCTGGATTTCCTCGTCGGTGCGGGGCAGGAATTTCGTGGCCACCACCACGTCCTCACGCCTTGCCATGTCACGCAGGGCACGTCCCACGTACTGTTCCGAGGTTCCCAACTGGTAGGCAATCGCCGTGTCGAAGAAGTTCACGCCAAGGTCGAGTGAGCGGCGGATGATTTCACGTGTCGGTTCCTCACCGATAGTCCACGAGTGCTGACCGATGGTGGGGTCGCCGAAGCCCATGCATCCGAGGCAGATGCGCGACACGCGCAAGTCTGAGTTTCCGAGTCTTACGTATTCCATATTATCTTTGCTTTTTGAATATCAGTTTCATCGTCTCCGGGTCGAGAGGTTTCATGGAGGGCAGTTTCAGGTCTTTCACCATGTGCAGGGTGCCCTGCTTGTATTTCTGGAAGTGGTCGGTCTTGATATGACTTTGGTAGGCTTCCTCTGAGGCATAGATTTCGAGGATGCGAATCTGTGTGGAGTCCTCGGCACTCTGCATCGGGAAGAGGCAGACGACACCAGGCTCTCGTTCCACGCTCAGGCGGTCCACCTCGTTGGCAAATTCGAGATACTCCTTGAGGTACTGCGGATAGACCTCGATTTCGGCTATTCGTACTATCAATGTCTCGTACCTTGTCGGGGTTGAAAATTCCTCGTCTGTCACTTTTCTCAGTTGCACCGCATGCTCCTCACCTTGGACAAGGTCGCTGACGGTCATGCATTCGCAGTCGCTATCTGGCGTGGCACCATTCCAATGGCGCACGTTGGGAGCCGTGGTCACCACGTCGCCTTTGCGGAGCAACTGCTTGGGTTTTCCTTCTTCCTGGTAGTAGGCCTCCCCATTGAGCACCATCAGCACCTGGGTGGCATTCGGGTGGTAGTGCCACGAGTTGCGACTGCCCCGCTCAAAGAGGAAATTTGTGGTCATCTGATGCTCGCTACGGCTCAGTACGGAAATGCGTACGTTGCCCGTGTTGAACTCGGCAGGAGCCTTGAACTGTGTTGGGAATATCGTTTCTTGTGCTGCTGCCGTAATGGAGAGCACAAGGGCGAACAGTATGATAATACTTCTTTTGTCCATTTGTCGTTTCAATTACAATATCTGTTGCTGCTGGTTGCTGTAGTACACCACGAGTGTCTTCGATGATGCGCCTGTACACAGCAATGTAAGCATGGCACAGACCAAAGACATCAGTTTTTTCATAGGTGTATGTTATTTAAATATTTGATTGGCATTCTGGTAGAGAAACATCTCGCGAAATGGTGCGAGGTCTGCTTCGTCACTTAGATACTGCTTCATCCTCGCTAAGCCCTGGGTGAGCACCTGCGGAGCGACGTAGGGATAGTCGGAGCCATAGAGCAGATGGTCGGGGGTGGTGATGGTGAGCATCATGCGGATGACCTCAGGAGAGTGTGCACCTGCCAAGTCGTAATACAATGCAGCAAGATTTGCTTCCCAGTCTATCTCACCTACCATCTTGTTGGCCTGCATCACAGGAGTCAGTGACTTCATGCGGGGCACAGCCAGTGGCAGATAGGCTCCGCAATGAGGCACCACCACCTTTATGTGATTGTAGCGAGCCAGCACATTTCGTGAAATCATGTTAGACACGGCGCGGGTAGTTTCCGAGAGGTATTCCTGCATGGCGAGCGGTGTCTGCTGCATCACTTGGCGGTTAACTGGTTCTGGACGATGGGGATGCAGGATGATGACAGCCTTTCGCTCATTCAGGACTGAGAAAAGCGTGTCGAGTTCGGGTGCACCGAGGTATTGCCCTCCTACGTTTGTGGCCAGTTTGATGCCGTCGGCTCCCAGCGTGTCGAGTGCATATTTTGCCTCGCGGATGGCGGCATCCACATCAGGCAGGGGAAGGGCTGCACAGAACTTAAATCTACGTGGATGCTCCTTCTTGATGCGTGCCGCTGCTTCGTTTGTCTGTCTCACCATGTCAGCGGATGTCGGCTGTGGAGCCGCTAATGTAAGCACCGATGTCTGTACCCCGGCCTCGTCCATCCACTTCAGATGATTCGTCACGTCGTATTTTGGCAAAGGAAATCCCTCATCCAACAACCGTCCCTCATTCTCAAGAGACGACAAGAACTCAGGAGTGATGATGTGACTATGCACATCTATCACGCCCTGAGCAAAACCGTTTGCTGCAAGCATAACTGCCAGCAATATTCCTTTAATTTTCAATTTTAAAGTGTTAAACCTCAAACCTCAAATCTCAAACCTCAAATCTCAAACCTCAATTATTCCATACTGTGTTCCCAGCCGCCACGTGTATCAATGCCAGTGGCATCGGCCAATGCTTCGAGTTTGGACATCTCTTCGGCGGTAAGTTGAATTTTTGCGGCTTCGGCAGCCTCGATGACGTGACGCTCCTTCGTGGCACCGATAATAGGCAGCGTACCCTTGGCGATGGCCCAGGCAATACCGATTTGTGAGCAACTGGCACCGTATTTTTGCCCGATGGCAGTCATCTCGTTTGTCAGTGCCTCCAGCTGTGGCAGCACGGGGTTGTATTTCTTGCCTCGGTCGCTCTCTGCGGGTAGCGGGTTCTCCTTGGTATATTTTCCTGAGAGGGCTCCCTGCTCCAGCACCATGTATGCCCAGAACTCGATGCCGTTCTCCTTGCAATAATCCAGCACGCCGCCTTTCTCTGACGAACGGTAGAGCAGCGAGAAATGGTTTTGCACGGCACTCACCTTGAAACCGGCCTCGCCCAAAATCTCGTTGGCACGCTTGATTTCCTTGATGTTGTGGTTCGACACGCCAACGCGCTTCACTTTACCCGACTGCAACAGGGGAATCAGTCCGGGAGTCCAGCGCTCCACGTCCATCGGATTGTGAATCCAGTAAATGTCGATATAGTCGCAGCCCATACGCTCGATAGAGGCATCGGCCATCTTCTCTACACTGTTTTCATATACTTCGGCAAGCTGTGGGGTGAACTTGGTTGACACCTCCACACTCTCGCGCTTCTCGCCTGCTACGAATGTTCCAAGAATCTTTTCCGACTCGCCCATGCCATAGACGGTAGCCGTGTCCCAGAGGTTCAACCCAGCTTTCATTGCTGCGTCAAACACAGGCTTCAGGTTCTCCACGTCGGTCTTGCTTCCAAATACGGCGTCTCCACCGAATGCTCCTGCGCCCCAGGCCCAGGTTCCTAATGCAATCTTGCTCATGTCTTTCTAACTTTTTGATTGATGTTGCAAAGTTACGACGAAACCGACAAGCGAAGCCTAAACGTTTTACTTTTAAATCTACCCTTTTTACTGATTTAGCAGGTTCTTCGCTTTTATGTTGGTAAAAATGTGTAATTTTGCCCTCGATATGGAGAAGATACTCAGAGTACACCACGTCAACGACTATGCCCATACATCGGCGCCCCGGAGTTGCACCCGCTCGTCTCAGTCATCCACTACGACGAGTTGGAGCACTGTCGCCACTCGCTCAACAACTACGATGTGTATGGTATGTTTATCGGTGATGAAGAACTGGAAGACTTGTCTTACGGTCAGCTTCAATATGTTTTGCACCGTCATGCACTGATGTGTGTGGCTCCTGGCCAGATTGGTGGGAAGACCGACACGGGTGAGGAAATCCACACCAAGGGGTGGGCGTTGCTCTTCGATACCGAACTGCTGCGCAACACCGAACTTGGCCGCCGCATGGCTGACTATCATTTCTTTTCCTATACCACCAGCGAGGCCCTCCTGATGTCGCCAGGAATCCGCAAGGAACTGCTTCGCGATGAGGACATCCACACCCTCCGCATCGTCACCTCGCAGATAGAACAGGTTCTGGAACTCGTGGCTCGCTATTACGCATTGCAACTCTCCACCTCTGCTATTTCTACAAACTCAGACCTGTTGCCTCGCTTCGAGCATCTGTTGCGAAAATACTATGATGACGGCATGCAGCGGCAACTGGGACTGCCCACCGTGAAATTCTGTGCCCAGCAGTTGTTCCTGTCACCCAACTATTTCGGTGACTTGATTCGTGAACTGACGGGAGACTCGGCGACCTCCCATATCCGCCGTTTCATCATGCAACGTGCCCAGCAACTCTTGATGAGCGGAGCCACAATCTCGGAGACTGCCGAAAGTCTCGGATTCGACTATCCCCAACACTTCACACGCCAGTTCAAGAAGCACTTTGGCGTTACCCCATCCGACTTCATGAGGAAGTGAATGAGGGAGATGATACGATGGGCTGACTTTATGTTGTCATCGTATCAAGAGGTATGGTGAGAATGTTGGGGATTAGTGAAATGAGTATTCGTTGAAAGGTTGGGTGCGCCAACCTCATCTCTGATAGCAGAGGAAGTGTTTCTTCACTTTTTTTGAGAGCAGTTCCACGTTGAGGATTTCCGACGCCTCGGCTATGTCTTTCATGGTGCCGTCCTTGTAGAGGATGGTGATGTGGTCGTCGTTGATGTCGTACATGTCTTTCTGTATCGTGCTTATGTTGTAAAGGTATTTCACCTCTTCACGCCCCACGTCGTAGGCACGCATCAGCGTCTGTTCCAGTTCCTCCATCCGCTCTTGGCTCACAGGCTCTTCATGCACCTCCACTTTGAAAGGCTTGCGTCTCAACACGTTGTTGGCAAGCAGCGACAGCACCTTGTCGCTGCTTCGAGTCCATTCCTTGATGGAACAATAGATGTCCGTGTCGTCCAATCGCCCATAGTGCTCCAAAGCCTCCGGGTGGCTGTGGAAGAAGTTGGCGTCGATGGTGTGGGAGAGGAAATAGTGGAGCGAGGGGGTGGCGAAGAGGGCGACACCCGATTGCATGAGGCTCTTGGCGCGCAAGAGCAAGTTGACGAGCATCTTCTCCGTGGCCACCGTCGTCTTGTGCAGGTAAACCTGCCAGTACATCAGCCGGCGGGAAGTGAGGTAGTTCTCGATGGAGTAGATGCCCTTTGAGTCCACCACCAGTTTGTCGTCCACCACGTTGAGCATCTTGATGATGCGTGCGCTGCCGATGTTCCCTTCAGTCACGCCGGTGAAGAAGCTGTCGCGCCGCAGGTAGTCCAGCCGGTCCATGTCCAGTTGGCTGCTGATGAGTTGGTGGAGGAAGTGCTTGGGGTAGTGGTCCTTGAAGATGTTGAGGGCGAGGTTGAGGTCGCCGTTCTTCTCGTTGTTGATTTGCTCCATCATCAGCAGCGAGACGTCCTCGTGGGACACCCCCTCCATCAGCGTGTGTTCCAGCACATGCGAGAAGGGGCCGTGCCCGATGTCGTGCATCAGGATGGCCGCCTGGATGGCTTCCGCCTCGCTGTCGAAGATGAAGATGCCTTTGCGTATGAGCGTCACGATGGCCTCGCTCATGAGGTAGAGTGCGCCCAAGGAATGTTGGAAACGGGTGTGCTGGGCGCCGGGATATACCACGGAGGCCAGCCCTAATTGCTTGATATTGCGGAGGCGTTGCATCAAGGGATGGTCCACCAGTTCCATCAAGAGGCCGTCGGGTATCTTGATGAAGCCGAAGACGGGGTCGTTGATGATTTTGCCTGCTGCCATCAAATGCCCGCTTTTTCCAGTTCAATGGCCATCTCTTCCTGCAGCTTGCGTGCGCTTGCTGCGGCGGCCTCGGCGAAGTCGGCCTCTTTGCTGGCATAGATGATGCCGCGAGAGGAGTTGACCAGCAGGCCGCAGTCGGCTATCATGCCATGGCGGCACACCTCTTGCAAACTGCCTCCCTGGGCACCCACGCCGGGCACGAGGAGGAAATGTTCGGGGGCGAGGCGGCGGATTTCCTTGAACATGGCACCCTGGGTGGCACCCACCACATACATCATCTTGTCGGGGCCCGCCCACTGCTGCGAAACGCGAAGCACGCGCTCGAACAGGCGCTCGCCGTCGGCATCCGCCATCAATTGGAAGTCGGCGCTGCCTTTGTTGCTGGTCAGGGCGAGCAGGATGACCCATTTGTCCTCGTATCCAAGGAAGGGACTCACGCTGTCCTCGCCCATGTAGGGGGCCACGGTCAGCGAGTCGATGTCATATTCCTCGAAAAATGTCCGGGCGTACATGGCCGACGTGTTGCCGATGTCGCCACGCTTTGCGTCGGCGATGATGAAGTGTGTGGGGTAGAATTTTTTCAGGTACCTCACTGTTTGCTCGAAGGCGGCCATCCCATCCACTCCAAGGCTCTCGTAAAAGGCGAGGTTGGGTTTGTAGGCCACGCAATAGGGAGCTGTGGCGTCGATGATGGCCTTGTTGAAGGCAAACAGGGGTGACGCCTCTGTGAGCAGATGCTGTGGGATTTTCTTGATGTCGGTGTCTAAGCCCACGCACAAGAAGGTGCGCTTGGTGCGTATTTGTTCTACAAGTTTTTCTCTGTTCATGGTTGCTGTAAAAATGCTTGGGGTGTGGTTGTCGCTGTTTTACGTTCTTGTTGGGGCGAGTGTCAGAGTTCGCTTTCCCTCATGCGCTCGGCATTCTCCGCCACGGTGAGGGCGTCGATCATGTCTTGGATGTTGCCGTTGAGGAAGCCTTGCAGGTCGTGAGTGGTATAGCCGATGCGGTGGTCGGTCACGCGGCCTTGGGGGAAGTTGTAGGTGCGGATTTTGGCCGAGCGGTCGCCGGTGCTCACGAGGCTTTTGCGGCGAGAGGCGATGTCGTCCATGTATTTTTGGTGCTCCTTGTCATAGATGAAGGTGTAGAGGCGCGAGAGGGCGCGCTCCTTGTTCTTCGGCTGGTCGCGGGTTTCGGTGCATTCGATGAGGATTTCCTCTGTCTCGCCGGTGTTGGGGTTCTTCCACATGTAGCGCAGGCGCACGCCCGACTCCACCTTGTTCACGTTCTGGCCGCCGGCGCCGCTCGAGCGGAAGGTGTCCCACTTGATTTCACCCTCGTTGATGTTCACCTCGAATTTGTCGGCTTCGGGCAGGACGGCCACCGTGGCGGCAGAGGTGTGCATGCGGCCTTGGGTTTCCGTGGCTGGCACGCGCTGCACGCGGTGAACGCCCGACTCGTATTTCAGCGTGCCATAGACGTCGGCGCCGCTGACGGCGAAGTCGATTTCCTTGTAGCCGCCAACGGCTCCCTCGCTCACGCTCGTGATGGCGAGTTTCCAGCCTTTGGAGTCGCAGAACCGCTTGTACATTTGGAAGAGGTCGCCGGCGAAGAGGCAAGCCTCGTCGCCACCGGTGCCGGCGCGGATTTCCATCTGCACGTTTTTCGCATCTTCCGGGTCCTTGGGCACCAAGGCAATCTTGATTTCCTCCTCCAGTTTGGGCTGCAGTTCCTCGTTCAGTGCCAGCTCCTCGCGGGCCATCTCTCGCAGGTCGGGGTCGCTTTCATTGGCGATGATGTCCTTGGCCTCCTTGATGGTGGTCAGGCATGCGATGTAGCGTTTCCGGGCGTCCATGATGTCGCTCAGGTCCTTGTATTCCTTGGTGAGTTTCACGAAGCGCTGCTGGTCGCTGATGACGTCGGGGTCGGTGATGAGGGTGGATATTTCCTCGAAGCGGGCCTCCAGGCCGTCAAGTTTCTGTAGTATGCTGTTGTTGTCTGCCATTTCTTTTCTTATGGTGTGCAATGGGGGTTAGTTGTATTGGTATTCGCCATGCTCGGAGCTGATGGTGAGGCTGCGGGGGCCTTCCTCCACGCGGCCAATGACCTGTGCGTCCACGCCAAACGACTTGCTGATGGCGATGAGGTCGGGGGCGGTGGTGGGGGAGACATAGAGTTCCAGGCGGTGGCCCATGTTGAACACTTGGTACATCTCGCGCCAGGAGGTGCCGCTCGACTCTTGGATGAGGCGGAAGAGGGGCGGGGTGGGGAAGAGGTTGTCCTTCACCACGTGGCAGTTGTCGCCAACGAAGTGTAGCACCTTGGTCTGGGCGCCGCCGGTGCAGTGCACCATGCCATGTATCATGCTGCGATATTTGTCGAGGATGGCTTTCACGATGGGGGCGTAGGTGCGTGTGGGGGAGAGCACCAGGCGGCCCGCATCGAGGCCTGTGCCGGCCACGGGGGTGGTGAGGTGTTGACTGCCGCTATACACCAGGTCGCCGGGTATCGCCGGGTCGAAACTCTCGGGGAAGAGGGTGGCCAGGTAGTGGTCGAAGACATCGTGGCGGGCGGAGGTGAGGCCGTTGCTGCCCATGCCGCCGTTGTAGCAATGCTCGTAGGTGGACTGTCCGGTGGACGACAGGCCCACGATGACGTCGCCGGGGCGGATGTTGGCGTTGTCGATGACATCGCTCCGGCGCATGCGGCAGGTCACCGTGGAGTCCACGATGATGGTGCGCACGAGGTCGCCCACGTCGGCTGTCTCGCCGCCGGTGGAGTGGATGCCGATGCCCATCGAGCGCATCTCGGAGAGAAGTTCTTCCGTGCCGTTGATGATGGCGGAGACCACCTCGCCGGGGATGAGCCCCTTGTTGCGGCCTATGGTGCTCGAAACCAAGATGTTGTCGGTGGCTCCCACACAAAGCAAGTCGTCGGTGTTCATCACGATGGCGTCTTGCGCGATGCCTTTCCACACGTCAAGGTCGCCCGTCTCCTTCCAATACATGTAGGCCAGCGACGACTTCATGCCGGCGCCGTCGGCGTGCATGATGTTGCAATAGGCGGGGTCGCCGCCCAGGATGTCGGGGATGATTTTGCAGAAGGCACGGGGATATAGTCCCTTGTCGATGTTCTTGATGGCGAGGTGTACGTCTTCCTTGGCGGCGGAGACACCGCGCTGCATGTAGCGGTTGGTGTTGTTTGCTTCCATTTATTTTGGTTTTGCCCAGGGGGCTGTTGTTGTCAGAGGCTCATTTCTCGTGCCAGAATTCCCAGCTGGCAAAAGCTTGCAGAAGGAGCATCTCAAGGCCGTTCACCACGGTGGCTCCTTGCTTGGCGCCTTTGTGCATGAACAGCGTCTCGTCGGGGTTGTAGATGAGGTCGTAGAGCAGGTTGTGGCTGTCCATCGCCTCGTAGGGGAGGTTGGGGCATTCGTTCGTGTGGGGGTACATGCCGCAGGGAGTGCAGTTCACAATCACGTTGTACTCGCGCACGTCTTCGCCCGTGAGTTTGTCATACTGGATGGTGCCGGGGCGTTGGTAGCGGCTCACGAAGACCGTCTCCAGGCCAAGCGACTTCAGACAGTAGTTGATTGCCTTGGAGGCGCCGCCGGTGCCGAGGATGAGGGCTTTCTTGTGAAAGGACTCCAGCATGGGCTCGATGCTCTGCTTGAAGCCGATGACGTCGCTGTTGTAGCCTTTCAGGATGGTCTCCTTGCCCCTGTGGACCACCTTGATCACGTTGACGGCGCCGATGGCGCGGGCCTCCGAACTCACGTAGTCCAGGTAGCTGATCACTTTCTCCTTGTAGGGGATGGTGACGTTGAGGCCGCACAAGTCGGGATGCGAGGCGATGACCTCCGGCAGCATCTCGATTTGGGGAATCTCAAAATTCTCATACACCGCATCGATGCCCTCGTTTTGGAATTTCTCGTTGAAATAGCCGAGGGAGAACGAATGGGTGAGAGGGTAGCCGATAAGTCCGTATCTTTCCATATCTATCCTTTGTTTGGGGTTATTTCGTTGCAAAGTACATCGTGCACACGCCGAAAGTCAGGCGGCGGAAGGTGGCTTCACGGAAGCCGGCCTTGCTTAGGATGCCCGTCATCGCCTCGCCTTGGGGGAAGGCCTCGATGGTGGCGGTGAGGTAGCGGTAGGCGCGCTCGTCCTTGGACACCAAGCGGCCCCACAGGGGGAGGACGGTGTGGCTGTAAACCCGGAAGAGTTGCTTCATGGGAAAAGTCACAGGGTGGGTCAGTTCCACGATGCTCAGGTGACCGCCGGGGCGAAGCACGCGGCACATCTCGCGAAGGCCGCGGTCGAGGTCGGCGAAATTGCGGATGCCGAAGGCGGCGGTGACAGCGTCGAAACTGCCGTCGGGGTAGGACAGCGACAGGCAGTCCTCCTTGTCGAAGCTGATGATGTCCGACAACCCCTCACGCGACACCTTCTCGCGGCCTATCGCCATCATCCCCTCCGAGATGTCGGCGCCCGTCAGGTGGCGGGGCGACAGGAGTTTGGCCGTCTGGATGGCGAAGTCGCCTGTTCCGGTGGCGATGTCGAGTATCTCCTGTGGATGGTAGGGGGCCAGCTGCCGGATGGCGGCACGGCGCCAACGCTTGTCGATGTCGAGAGACATCCAGTGGTTGAGCATGTCGTAGCGCGAGGCGATGGCGTCGAACATGCGCTCCACCTGCTCCCCTTTGGCCGAGGAGGGGTCGTAGGGCTTGATTTCTTCCTGCCCGTACATCGCTCAACGATTGGACAAATAGTCGCTCACGTTTTTCGCAATGCGCTCGGAGAGGTCGCCGGCGTATGGGGCTTTCACAAACGCCTCGCCGGTGATTTTCTCGTAGAGTTCGATGTAGCGCTCGCTCACGCTTTCGGCGTAGGCGTCGGTGATTTCCGGCATTGTCTGCCCCGGCTCGTTCATGAAACCGCGCTCGATGAGCCATTGCCGCACAAACTCCTTCGACAACTGGCGCTGGGGGAGGCCGGCGGAAAGGTTGGCTTCGTAGCCATCGGCGTAGAAGTAGCGGCTGCTGTCCGGGGTGTGAATCTCGTCGATGAGATACACTTGGCCGTCGCGCTTGCCAAACTCATATTTTGTGTCCACCAAGATTAGACCTTGGCGGGAGGCAATCTCCTGACCACGGGCGAAAAGGCGGCGGGTGTAGTCTTCCATCACGGCATAGTCGTCTGCCGAGACAAGCCCTTGGCTGATGATCTCCTCGCGGGAGATGTTCATGTCGTGGCCCTCGTCGGCCTTCGTCGTGGGGGTGATGATGGGCTCGGGGAAGCGCTCGTTCTCCTTCATGCCTTCAGGAAGGCGCACGCCGCACAATTCGCGACAGCCCTCCTTGTAGGCGCGCCAGGCGGAACCGGTGAGGATGGAGCGGATGATCATTTCCACACGGAACCCCTCGCATTTCAAGCCCACGGTGACCATCGGGTCGGGGGTGGCGAGTTTCCAGTTGGGGCAGATGTCGCTCGTGCTGTCCAGGAACTTCGCAGCAATCTGGTTGAGCACTTGTCCCTTGTAGGGGATGCCCTTTGGCAGGATGACGTCGAAGGCGGAGATGCGGTCGGTGGCGACCATCACAAGCAGGTCGTCGTCGATGGTGTAAACATCGCGAACCTTGCCATGGTAAACGTTTGTCTGGCCGGCAAAGTGGTAGTCGGTCTTTGTCAATGCTTTCATTATTTCCTATGTTGTTTCTGTTGTTGTCTTTTGGGGGGAGGCGGCGGGGGTGGCGTCATCGTGATGCTCCGAATGGCTTTTGTCGGCACGCTCGTAGGCGTTGACGATGCGGGTCACCAACTTGTGCCTCACGATGTCCTTCTTCTCCATCTTCACGAAGCCGATGCCTTCGATGTCGGAGAGCAACTCCAGTGCCTCGGAAAGACCGCTGCGCTGGCCGCGGGGGAGGTCCACCTGGGTCAGGTCGCCGGTGATGACCATCTTCGTGTTCCATCCCATGCGGGTGAGGAACATCCGTATCTGGGCGGGGGTGGTGTTCTGCGCCTCGTCCAATATCACGACGGCGTCGCTCAGGGTGCGGCCGCGCATGAAGGCGAGGGGGGCGATTTGGATGATGCGCTTGTCCATCATCTCCTGGAGCTTCTGTGGAGGGAGCATGTCTTCCAGTGCGTCGTAGAGGGGCTGCAGGTAGGGGTCGATTTTGTCCTTCATGTCGCCGGGGAGAAAACCAAGTTTCTCACCGGCCTCCACGGCGGGGCGGCTGAGGATGATTTTCTTTGCGCTCTTCTCCTTGAGCGACTTCACGGCAAGGGCGATGCTGAGGTAGGTCTTGCCGGTGCCCGCGGGGCCTTCGGCGAACACCATGTCGCATCTGCCGAACAAATCGATGAGCAACTGCTGGTTGGCGCTGCGACTTTTGATGGGGCGGCCGGAGATGCTGTAAACCACGACGTCTTTCACACTCTCTGCCTTCGTCTTCCTGCCCTTCACGATGTCGAGAATGTCCTCGTCGCTCAATGAATTGTAGCGTTCCACATGCTTGCGCATCGTCTCCACGTGGTCTTCGAAACGCTCCGTTTCTTCTGCGTCACCAAGGACTTTCAGCACATTGCCGCGGGCCACAATGCGCAGTTTGGGAAACAACGATTTCACCATCTGAAGGTGAACGTTGTTGATGCCGTAGAACATCACCGGGTCGATGTCCTCTAATACAATATGTTTCTCTATCAAGGCATGAATGTTCTTTGTCGATGCAAAATTAATCATTTTTCCCGAATTATTGTGCAAAAACAAAAAGTTTTTGCCTTAGAACCCTTTTTAGTTGACTTCCAACACACCTTGAATGAAAAGAAAAGCTTGCTTTCCTTTCGCATTTCCTTGTTTATTCGTAACTTTGCACACGAATTCCAAGAAGATGTTATATTTATATTATAGAATATGTCTAAAAGCAAGTTTTTGAAAGGGTTTGGCACCGTTGTCATCGTTCTTGCATTGGTGAGGTGCATCTTTCCATCCATCGCCAGCCAGCGAGGGGAGGATGGGAATGATGATTTGGCGGCAAGCAAGGAAATGGTGAACGACGAGCCGGCCGACACGCTTGCTGAAACGAATGCCGACAAACCGGCAGAGACGAAATTGTCGTTGGGGCGTGACGACCAGAAGACCAAGGTGCAGAACCGCCATCCCATCATGGGTGTATATAGTTACTCCGAGGCTTTCCCCGATTCCAACGACGTGCAGTTGGAAACGGCAAAAAGGCTTGGGGTCAAGGAGGTTGGCGACCGCTTGGAGGCGGAGGAGCGAAAGGGCGAACTCGTCTATATGGCTGCAAGCCCATATTACCACGTTGACCGCCTCAAAAGCAGCATTCCATACCTCATTCCAAAGGCCGCGATCTTGCTCAACGACATGGGCAGGCATTTCTTCGACAGCTTGTATGTGAAAGGCATTCCATTGCACAAGTTGGTCGTTACCAGCGTTTTGAGAAGTCAGGATGATTTGCGGAAACTCAAAACAGTCAATGTCAATGTGTCGGAAAACAGCTGTCACCTCTATGGCACCACTTTCGATGTTGCCTACAACCGCTACAAAACGGTGAGCGACCCCGATGGGCCGCCCAGAAGGGAGGTTTCCAACGACACGCTCAAGTGGGTGCTCTCCGAGGTGTTGCGCGATTTGAGAAAGCAGGAAAGGTGCTTCGTGAAATACGAGGTAAAGCAAGGATGCTTCCATATTACTGTCAGATAACGTGTTAAAGCGTTAAAGTTCAAGCGTAAAACGTTAATTATTACAAACAAAAGCCTGTTTTTTTTACTCGTTGGTTTTTTATAACTAAATTTGCAAAATTTTTAATTTTAACAGATAAATGAGAAAAGTCGTCATAGCTGCACTGTTGCTTTTTGTCATAGGCCATGCGGTTGGAAATCCAGTTAAATTACACAAGGCACAGGTGAAAGCATCTTCGTTTGCCGGAAAGAAAATCTCAAGACAAACCCAATTGAAGATGGCGTATGCTCCCGGCGGAAATGCCGAGGAGGCTCCTTTGTATGTCTTCAATATTGGCAAGAAACAAGGATTTGTCATTGTGGCAGGAGAGGCCGACAGCGAGGAAGTCATCGGCTATTCCGACGAGGGGGAGTTCGATTATGAGCAAATGCCCGAAAATCTCAAGGCATGGGTGGACACATACGTCGCAAGGGCTGCTGGAAGGGCCGCCGGGACGGTTGCCAAGAGCACACAGCACCCCACGGACGTCATTGAACCGCTCATCACCACAAAATGGGGACAGAGGGCTCCATTCAACAGAGCTTGCCCCCAGGTCGATGGAGAGCCATGCCCCACGGGTTGCACTGCCACAGCATTGGCACAAGTCATGAGATTCCATAGGTATCCCACCCAACAAACTGCAATCATTCCCAAATACACCCCGCAGGGGCAGAGTGTGGTGATGCCGGCACTGCCTGCCACAACTTTCAATTGGGATGACATGCCCGATGAACTCGATGAGGAGACATCTCCGGAAAGCAGCATCGACGAAGTGGCAAAACTCATGCTCTACTGCGGGCATGCCACTGAAATGAGCTACGCCAAAGAGGGCTCCGGGGCTTTCACATACAAGATTCCCGAGCAACTTCCCAGGTGTTTCGGGTACCCCTCAACCATACATTATGTCTATCGACAGTCATACGATGAACAAGGATGGGACAGCCTCCTCGTTAGCGAACTGCTCAAAAGGCAACCCATCATTTACACCGCATACACCAACATACCGCAGGGGCATACCTTCATCTGCGATGGATACGACGGCAACGGACTGTTTCACATCAACTGGGGATGGTATGGGGTAGGAAATGGTTATTTCAGGATTTCTGAAGCTTACGCTACTGACGAGGGGCTCAACGACAACATCAAAAACTACCACCTCAGTACCAATCAGACGGCACTCGTTGGTATCAAGGTTGAGGGAGAGGATGATTACGTGTTCCCAAAAGAGTCGTTCGTGGCATACACAAGACCAAGCCTGAAAGATGGGAAGACGTATTCAAGGGAAAGCACTGCCGATGGTTTCCGCATCACCATGAAGCAGTCGTTTGTCAATTCAAGCAATCAAGTTAAAAGGTTGTCGCATGGCATTGGGCTTTACAACGACGAGGGGACTCTGCTCACGGTGGCCACTTCAAGCTCCGCGGCCCTGGCTGCCGGAGGAAAGAAGGATTACGAGGTGAAGCAGATTGCCTTTGGTGGAAACATCAAGACTGGACATTACACCATCAAGTCTGTTTACAAACCCACATCGTCTTCAGCCTGGAGACCCATGGGAGGGACCGACAGGAATTATGTCGATGTCGTCATCGACGAACTGAATGCCACGCTTACCCCCATGCCACAGGGAAACTTCGTGGTGGGGAAAGTCTCCATGGAGGATAGCTTCATGCATATCGACTTCTATAACAACGAAGAGGACTTCTACGGGCCTCTTTATCTGAGGAGACTCAATCCTTCCAACAACACCATCTCGCAAGTGTCATACGACTACATGGCGGTGGATGCCAACACGATGAGGTCGTTCCAACTTTATGTTGACGAATCAAAGCAATTTGACATCGAAAACGATGTCTTCTACCTTTCCATCGATGAGTACGACACCCAGTATTTCTATTGCAACAAAGCCAAACAGGAGGATGTGCTGTTGGAAAAGACTCTGGAGATACTCAATCTCAGCGAGGATTCCACAACCATCGTGGGCGACAGGGCTTTGTGCAAAATCACCATCACGAACAACGACACGAAGGAGGTGGACACTGACTTGACATTGACCATCATCGACGACATGGGGAGAATTGCTGGTGCCTATCCGCTTGAAGTGAAACTGGCGGAGGGGGCCGACACCATCGCTTGGTACGAGATACCACTCACCGAATATGACAGGAAATACAAGGTCGTGGCAAGCCATAGGAAAAACGAATATGCTTTGGATGAAACCTCCACGGCATTGTACAACGTGGCAGAGGGCGCTTTCTATTGGGTGAAGGACGGAAGCATCAGGACGCAGGAGGCGGAAAAGAATTTCAAGGTGCCGGAGGAGGCGCTTGCCATCAACCTCAGGGGAGCCTATTCGACGAATGTGACACCCAACTCCAACCCCAACACCATCTACATGCTCGACGTCAAGTTGCCAAAAGGGCTGGTGGGCAAAAACTATGTGAACGCATCCAACAAAGCCTCTACGCTGGCGCTGGTGGATGGGTATGACTATTTCGTGCCCGCAGAGTTCTTCTTCGCATCCACCATCAGTTACACCAGGGAGGTGCCAACCGACAGCCTGCCCACATTCAGCACCATCTGCCTCCCCTTTGCGCCCACAAAGGTCACTGTTGACGGGGAAGAGGTGAAATGGAAAACCAGTGAGCAGGACAGCTTAGGGGTTTTCCGCATCATGAGCATCGACAGCATCTCGGCAGACTCCACCAAGCTGGTGTATGTGAACGAGATGGAGGCTTTCAAGACTTATCTCATCGTGACCGACAGCATCCTGGCCGGGGCTACATTGGAGTTCTCGTGTGAAGGAGGAATGGTGTATCCTACCACTCAGCAGGATTATGCAACCGTCATTGATGACAATTATTCCTGGAAGGGAACATATTGCGGCACGCAACCCGACAGTTGCTATGTCGTCTCTGACAACCAACTTGTCTTCCATGAGACAAGCATCGACGTCCCGGCGTTCAGGGGATGGCTCACCACCTCCGAAGAGGTGCAATACCAAAGCATCGTACTCGAAATCAAGAGCGATGAACCTATTGTCCCACCACTCAAAGTAGGGGATGTCAATGGAGATGATGCAGTGGATATCGCCGATGTCAT
>CADBBP010000095.1 GCA_902792855.1 uncultured Prevotellaceae bacterium | reverse complement strand
GACAACGCCATCAACCTGATAGACGGCATCGACGGCCTTGCCGGTGGCCTGGCCTTCCTTGCCTTAGGCGGTTTCCTGGCCTGCTTTCTCCGCGAGGGTCTTTTCTCCTATTGCGTGCTCATCGCCGGCTTGATGGGTGTTCTTGTTCCCTACCTTTATTTCAACCTGCTTGGCGACCCCAAGAAAAACCGCAAGATTTTCATGGGCGACTCCGGCAGTCTGACGCTTGGTTTCATCCTCGGTTTCCTCTTCGTGAAATTCGCGATGCACAACCCCGTGGTGATGACCTATCACAAGGACGGCCTCATCCTGTCAATCACGATGCTCATCGTCCCGATGTTTGATGTTGTTCGCGTGGTGCTTGTCCGCCTTCGTTATGGCCGTCCCCTTTTCGATGCCGACAAGAACCACATCCACCACAAATTGATGCGCACGGGCATGACCCAGCACCAAGCCCTGATGACCATCCTCACCCTCGCCCTTTCTTTCGCCGCCCTCAACATCGTGATGGTTTTCGTGATGGAAGTGGAACTCACATACGTTCTGCTCATCGATGTCCTCCTGTTCATCGCCACCAATCACGTCATCAACCTCTCCATCCACCACCATGGTGAGAAAGCCTTTGTTTAGGCGCAATCGGGAATTTTTTGTTCCAAACGTCATATTTTTCATGCCTTTTCCAACATAAATCACGGTAAAGCGTAAAAATTGCACATTTTTTTTTGAAATGTGCAAAATACATATTATCTTTGCACATTATTTGAAAAAATGTGCAATGGAATTGAATCTTAGTTTCAATCAACTCATCGCCAAGAGCATCGTTTCCAACTGGGACTTCGACGCCCTCACCGATTATAAAGGAGCCACCCTGCAATACCATGACGTAGCACGCAAGATCGCCAAGCTGCACATCCTCATGGAGCACGTTGGCGTCCGTCCTGGTGACAAAGTAGCCCTTTGCGGCCGCAACAGTGCCCATTGGGGTGTCGCCTTTCTTGGCATCCTTTCCTACGGCGCAATAGCCGTTCCCATCCTCCATGAGTTCAATGCCGAACAAGTACATAACATCGTCAACCACAGCGACGCCCGCCTCCTGTTTGTAGGCGACGTGGTGGCAAAGAGCATCGACGGCGAACAGATGCCGAGTCTTGAAGGCATCATCTACCTTCCCGACTTCTCCATCTTCCTCTCCCGCTCCGAGGCGCTCACCTACGCCCGTGAGCACCTCAACGAAATGTTCGGCAAGAAATACCCCAAGGCTTTCCGCAAGGAGCACGTGGTCTATCACAACGATGCGCCCGACGAGTTGGCAGTCATCAACTACACCAGCGGCACGACGGGCTTTTCCAAGGGCGTGATGCTCCCCTTCCGAGCCTTGGCGGGCAACATCGACTTCATCCACGAAGAGCTGGCAGTCCCACACATGAAGCCCCATTGCAACATGCTGAGCATCCTCCCCATGGCCCACATGTATGGCATGGCGGTGGAGTTCCTCTTCCCCTTCAGTTACGGCATCCACATCTTCTTCCTCACCCGTCTCCCCTCCCCTGCCATCATCGCGCAAGCCTTCTCCGACATCAAGCCGGCCCTCATCGTGGCCGTGCCTCTAATCATCGAGAAAATCATCCGCAAGAAAGTGTTCCCCAAGATTCAGAACAATCTTGTCAGGTTGCTGCTCAACATGCCGATGATCAACAAGAAGGTGAAGCAGAAGATTTGCGAGCAGGTGTACGAGGCCTTCGGCGGCAACGCATACGAAATCATCATCGGCGGAGCAGCCCTCAACCAGGAGGTGGAGACCTTCCTCAACAGCATCGAATTCCCCTACACCGTGGGGTATGGCACGACGGAGTGTGCCCCACTTATCTCCTACTCCGACTGGCACCAACACATTTTGGGCAGTTGCGGCCGTGCCGTGAAAGGCATGGAGGTGCGCATCCTCAGCCGCAACCCCGCTTACGTGGAGGGCGAGATTGTCACCCGTGGGCAGAACGTGATGCTGGGATACTACAAGAACGAAGAGGCGACAGAAGAAGCCATCGACAGCGAGGGCTGGTACCACACCGGCGACTTGGGCACGATGGACTTTGCGGGCAACATCTTCATCCGCGGCCGCAAGAAGAACATGCTTCTGAGTTCCAACGGCCAGAACGTCTATCCCGAGGAGATAGAGGACAAGCTCAACTCGATGGCGATGGTGAGCGAGAGCATCATCATCCAGCAAGACGAGAAATTCGTCGCCTTGGTGCATCCCGACTACGACGAGGCACGCAACCTGGGTTTTTCCGACATCGACCTCCGCGACGTGATGGAACAGAACCGCCAAGAGCTCAACGCCACTCTCCCCGCCTACAGCCGTGTGTCTTCCATCATCATCCACAAGGAGGAATTTGCCAAGACTCCGAAGAAAAGCATCAAGAGATACCTATACCAAAACGTATGAAAACCACCGCGTTATGGAATCAATACCAAATTTCAACACTCTCATAGAGAAAAGCATCAAGGAGCATTGGAACCAAGATGCACTAACCGACTACAAGGGTATCACGCTGCAATACCATGACGTGGCCCGCAAGATAGAGAAGCTGCACATCATGTTTGAGAGCAGCGGTGTGCAAAAAGGCGACAAGATTGCCCTTTGTGGCCGCAACAGTGCCGGATGGGCCTCCGCCTTCCTCGCCACCCTCACCTATGGTGCCGTGGCCGTACCCATCCTCCATGAGTTCACAGCCGACCAGATACACAACATTGTGAACCACAGCGAGGCGAAGCTTCTCTTCGCCGGCGACGTGGTGTCCACGCAGGTTGACCCGACGAAGATGCCCGGCATCGAGGGCATCATCTACATCCCCGACTACTCCCTCCTCTTCTCGCGCTCCGACCGTCTGACCTACGCCCGTGAGCACCTCAACGAGATGTTCGGGAAGAAATACCCGAAATATTTCCGTCAGGAGCACGTGGTGTACTACAAGGAGCAAAGCCCCGAGGAGTTGGCTTTGATCAACTACACAAGCGGCACGACGGGCTTCTCGAAGGGAGTGATGATTCCCTACCGTGCCCTTTGGAGCAATTACGACTTTGCCTGCCATGCGATGGGCAACAAGGTGAAGCAGGGCGACAACGTGCTGAGCATCCTTCCCATGGCCCACATGTATGGCATGGCGTTTGAGTTCATCTATGAATTCCTGCGCGGCTGCCATGTGTATTATCTCACCCGCGTTCCCTCCCCGGCCATCATCGCCAAGGCTTTCGCCGAAATACATCCGGCCATCATCATCGCCGTGCCATTGGTGATAGAGAAAATCATCAAGAAGAAGGTGTTCCCCAAGATTCAGAACAACCGCATGCGGCTGCTGTTGAACATGCCTGTCATCAGCAAGAAAGTGCGCCAGACCATCCGCGACCAAGTGGTGCAATCCTTTGGAGGCAATTTCTTCGAGGTAATCATCGGCGGCGCAGCGTTCAACCAAGAGGTGGAGGCCTTCATGCACCGCATCGAATTCCCATACACGGTGGGTTACGGCGCCACGGAGTGCGCCCCCATCATCTGCTATGCCGACTATTCTGAGTTTGTCCCTGGCAGTTGCGGCAAGGTGGCCATCCACAATGAGTTACGCATCGACAGCCGCGACCCGGAGAACATCCCAGGCGAAATCCTCGTGCGTGGTCTCAACGTGATGCTGGGCTACTACAAGAACGAGGAGGCCACCCGCCAGACCATCGACCAAGATGGATGGTATCACACGGGCGACTTGGGTGTGATGGATGCCGAAGGCAACGTGTTCATCAAAGGCCGCAGCAAGTACATGCTGCTGAGCGCCAACGGCCAAAACATCTATCCGGAGGAGATAGAAGACAAGCTCAACTCCATGGCCATGGTGAACGAGAGTATCGTCATCCAGGAGGACGACAAGTTGGTGGGTCTGGTGCATCCCGACTTGGACGAGGCACTGGCGATGGGTTTCACCAACTCCGACTTGGAAAGCATCATGGAGCAAAACCGCAAGGAGCTGAACGACATGCTCCCTGCCTACAGCAAGATTTCCTCCATCCGCATCCACAAAGAGGAGTTTGAGAAAACTCCCAAAAAGAGCATCAAGAGATTTCTATATCTTAATCAATAAAAAGGCTTTAGGGTCTTTAAAGTCCTTAGGGTCCTTAAAGACCTTAAAGACCTTAAAGTCCTTAGAAACCTTAAAGACCTTAGGGACCTTAAAGTCCTTAAGGTCTTTTTTAGTCCAGCAAGGTGGCCGACCTCACCCTGCTCAATGTTTCAGGTGTCATCTGGAGGTAGTTGGCGATGAAATTGAGGGGTGCTCTCTGCACCACCTTTGGCATGAGCTTTCTCAGTCGCTTGTACCTGTCCTGAGCCGTTTCAAACCTCACGAGGTCGGCATGGACCTGTGAGAGGATGAGCGACTCCTCAAGAATCTTCCTGTATAGGATTTGAATGTTGACATTGTGCAACGCCACCTCCTCAAGCCTTCTCTTGGGGAGTGCATAGCAGATGGTGGGTTCAAGCGCCTCCACCTGAAGGATGGTGGGTTCTTCCCTGAAGAGGCTCTCTATGCACATGACAATGGTGCCGTCCACCCCTAAGTGCTCGGTAACCATCCGCCCCTTTTTGTTGTAGAACTGCCTTAACAGGCCGGAGTGAATGTATAGAATGTCTCTGCACACGTCGCCCTCCTTGAGAACGAGTTCACCTTTTGCAAACTTTCTCTGCACGAGTATTCCCTCGAGTATGTCGAGTTCGTCGTGTGTCATGGTGCTGTATTTTCGCGCCAGCTCCCTTGCGATGTCCCTTGTGGTATGAGGCAATTCTTTCATGGCATTTCTCTATATTATGGAGTAGTTAGTCAAGTTTCAAGACTGCGAGGAAGGCTTTTTGCGGCACCTCCACATTTCCGATTTGCTTCATCCGCTTCTTGCCCCTTTTCTGTTTCTCCAAAAGTTTTCTCTTTCTGGAGACATCACCGCCATAACATTTTGCCGTGACATCCTTCCTGACGCACTTGACGGTCTCCCTGGCGATGATTTTTGCTCCTATTGCCGCCTGGATGGCGATGTCAAACTGTTGTCTTGGAATGAGTTCCTTTAATTTCTCGCACATCCTTCTTCCGAAGGCTACGGCGTTGTCCTGGTGTGTAAGCGTAGAAAGCGCATCGACAGGCTCTCCGTTGAGGAGGATGTCGAGTTTTGCAAGTTTGGATGGTCTGTATCCACAGATGTAATAGTCGAAAGAGGCGTATCCCTTTGAGATGCTCTTCAATTTGTCGTAGAAGTCGATGACGATTTCACCCAACGGCAGGTAGAACTGTATCTCCACCCTGTTTCCGCTGACAAACTCCTGGCTGATGAGTTCGCCTCTCTTGTCGAGGCAAAGCGTCATGATGGGGCCTATGAAGTTGGAAGTGGTGATGACAGAGGCCTTGATGTAGGGTTCCTCGATATGGTCTATCATGGTTTGCTCGGGCAGGCCGGAGGGGTTGTGCACCTCCTTGCATCCTCCCTGCTTGTCATATACCATGTATGAGACATTGGGCACCGTCGTGATGACATCCATGTCGAACTCCCTGTCAAGCCTTTCCTGAATGATTTCCATGTGGAGCAGTCCGAGGAAGCCGCACCTGAAGCCGAAGCCAAGGGCCACCGACGACTCGGGGAAGAAAGAGAGCGAGGCGTCGTTGAGTTGCAACTTCTCGAGCGACGAGCGCAGGTTCTCATAGTCGGTGGGGTCGATGGGATAAACGCCGGCGAAGACCATTGGCTTCACCTCCTGGAAGCCCTCGATGGCCTCCTTGCATGGCCTGGCGACATGCGTGATGGTGTCGCCCACCTTCACCTCCTTGGCGTCCTTGATACCACTGATGATGTATCCCACCTCTCCGGCACTGAGTTCCTTGCGAGGGATCATGTCCATCTTGAGCACGCCCACCTCGTCGGCATCGTATTCCATTCCGGTGTTGAAGAATTTCACCTTGTCACCCTTTTTGATGGAGCCGTTGACAATTTTGAAATAGGCGATGATGCCCCGGAAGGAGTTGAAGACGGAGTCGAAGATGAGTGCCTGAAGGGGTTCCTTGGCATCCCCCTCCGGGTGTGGTATTCGCTTGACGACGGCCTGGAGGATGTCCTCCACACCCTCTCCTGTTTTTCCCGAGGCGCGTATGATGTCCTCCGGGTCGCAGCCGAGTAGTTCCACGATTTCATCCTCCACCTCGTCGGGCATGGCCTGTGGCATGTCGATTTTGTTGATGACCGGCACGATTTCCAAGTTGTGGTCGATGGCCATGTAGAGGTTGGAGATGGTCTGTGCCTGCACACCTTGTGTGGCATCGACGACGAGCAAGGCTCCCTCGCAAGCCGCGATGCTTCGCGACACCTCGTAGGAGAAGTCCACGTGTCCCGGGGTGTCGATGAGGTTGAGGATGTATTTCTTGCCATCGGTCTCATACTCCATTTGGATGGCATGGCTCTTGATGGTGATGCCTCTCTCTCTCTCCAGGTCCATGTTGTCGAGCATCTGCCCTTCTGTGATCTGGATGGTGTTGGTATGCTCCAAGAGCCTGTCGGCAAGTGTGGACTTGCCATGGTCGATATGCGCGATGATGCAAAAATTTCTGATGAGGTCCATGTCGTTTTTCTCTATAAAATGCAAATATACGAAAAAATCGCGTGTCACTCTTCGCTTTTGCCCCTTCTCCCCTAATTTTTAAATAATTTTAAGCAACGAGGGGGAGGATTGTTGCAGAAATACAGCAACAATTTCCTACCTTTGCATCGTTTAACCAATCTTTGAGAAGAAAGATGCTGAAGAAGACAATGCTTTTGTGCTTGCTGGCGTTTGCGGTGGGCTGCCAGGAAAGCTTGGAAGAGCGTACACTCCGCGAGGTGCAGGAATACACGCGCCGCCGCTGCCCCGAGGACCAGGGGAACAACGCCATATTGGACAGTCTGACGTTTGACGCGAAGACCCACACGCTGACCCACTACTACCGCCTGACGGGCGTCAGCGACAATGAGGAAAACGCCGCGCTGATGAAAGACCATCTGAATGACGAGATGATAGAGGCCACGCGCAAGGACATGGGGTACAAACGCTACAAAGATGCCGGCTACTCCTTCCGCTACATCGCCCGTTCCGACAGTTCTGGCAAGGTGATATACGACCAGACGATAACGAAAGAGGACTACGGCTATTAACAAGAAGGAGCCTCTACCAATAAAAAGGAGGGGGTTACGCCCCCTCCCTTTTAGCTTGCTCCAGTGCCCTGCATAATTGGTCGGGGCAGCTGGTGTTTTTGTATCCGCATCTGATGCCGTCGAGCTTGCTTATCACGTCGTCGGCTTTCTGGCCAATAACGAGTTGGCGTATGCCCTGCAGGTTTCCGTTGCACCCTCCGATGAACACCACATCGCGGATGATGTTGTCATCGTCGAGTTCCACCTCTATGAACTTGCTGCAAGTGCCATAAGTGGGATAAACAATACGTTGGTTGGCCATGGCGTTCAAACGTTTATTCCTCTGCCGGCTTCATGTTGGTGAAGACGGTTTGCACGTCGTCGAAGTCCTCGAGCTTTTCCACCATCTTGTCGATGGTCTCCCTTTGCTCGGGCGTGACATCCTTGAGGTCGTTGGGGATGCGGGTGAATTCCGCTCCTGTGACCTCGAAGCCCTGGCCCTCCAAGTATTTCTGGATGTCTCCAAAACTCCTTGGCTCGCCATAGATGGTGATTTCGTTGGCCTCCTCGTCCTCGTCGAACTCGTCTTCCACCCCATAGTCAATGAGTTCAAGAATGAGTTCGTCCATGTCGATGTCATCCTTCTTCTTGAAAGTGAACACACACTTGTGGTCGAAGAGGAAGCTGAGCGAGCCCTGTGTTCCCAAGTTTCCATTAAACTTGTTGAAGACCGAGCGCACGTCGCCCACGGTACGTGTGGTGTTGTCGGTGAGTGTCTCCACGAAGATGGCCACACCGTGAGGACCATAGCCCTCGTAGTTCATCTCCTTGTACTCGCTCTGGTCCTTGCCCATGGCGTTTTTGATGGCCCTTTCGATGTTGTCCTTGGGCATGTTCTCACGCTTGGCGTTGGCGATGATGGCCCTCAGCGTGGGGTTGTTCTCCGGTTCGGGTCCTCCGGCTTTCACGGCAATGCTGATTTGCTTGCCTATGCGTGTGAACGTCTTGGCCATGTGGCCCCATCTTTTCAGTTTGGCCGCTTTGCGGTATTCAAATGCTCTTCCCATTTCTTATAGTTTTCAGTTATTTCGCAGTTGATGAATGTCACCTCAGTTCGGCATTCAGTTTAGCCTTGAGGTTTTGAATAAGTTTGTTCATGATGGTTTCTATCTGCTTGTCTTGGAGCGTGCGCTGGTCGTCCTGGAGGATGAAGTTGACGGCGTAGCTCTTCTTGCCGGCAGGCAGGTTCTTTCCCTCATAAACATCGAACAGTTCAACGCTCTTAAGCAGTTTCTTCTCCGTGGCCTTTGCCACCTGCTCTATTTGTGCGAATTGGACGTCCTTGTCGATGAGCAGTGCGAGGTCCCTGCTGACTGCTGGGAACTTGCAAATTTCGGCGAACTGCACCTTGTTTTTCCTCACCACCTTCATGAGAGCCGTCCAGTTGATGTCAGCATAATAAACCTGCTGCTCCACCCCTGTACGTTTGAGCATCTTCGGAGCCACGATGCCTGTCTCCACGACGCATCTTCCAGCCCTGTTCTCCAAGACGAGCGACTTGCTGAAGATGTCGCTGCCACCCTCCTTTGCCACGAGCTGCCCCGGTGCCACTCCAACACGTGCCAGCACATTGTCGAGGTATGCCTTCAATTCATGGAAGGTGCTGTCCTCGTTGGGGTGCGCCCAACTACCGCTGACGCGCTTTCCGGTGAGCCACAAAGCGAGGTGATACTCCTCCTTGTAAGCCCTCATGGGGTCTTCTGTGTTCTGCTTCTCCGGGTCGAACTGGTAGCAGTTGCCAAACTCAAAGAATCGGAGGTTGGGGTTTCTCCTGTTGACATTGTAAGCGATGCTTTCCAATCCACCGAAGAGCATGGTCTGCCTCATAACGTTGAGGTCGCTGCTCAGCGGGTTCATAATGCGCACGAGATGCTCGGCGGGGAAGGCCTGCAGACCGTCGTAGTATGCCGCTTTTGTGAGTGAGTTGTTCATGATCTCACTGAATCCGCATCCCACGAGTTGCTCTGCCACGAGGTTGTGCAGTTTGTGTTTCTGGTCCTCGTCGCCCTTGATGACGAGCGAGCTGTTGAGTTGTGTGGGTATTTCCACATTATTATATCCATAGATACGGAGGATGTCCTCCACCACGTCGCATGGCCTCTGCACATCCACGCGGTAGGCGGGCACTCTCAGTGTGAGGGCCTCCTCGGTCTCCTTCTCCACAACCATCTCGAGGCTTTGCACGATGCTCTTCACCGTCTCGGCCGGAATGACCTTTCCGATGAGGGAGTTGACGTAGTCGTATTTCAGTTCCACGATGCTGTCGGGGATGGGGTTGGGATAGACGTCGCAAATCTCCATGGAAATCTTGCCTCCGGCCAGTTGCTTGCACAAGATGGCAGCCTGCTTCAGAGCGTAGATGATTCCATTGGGGTCCACCCCTCTCTCGAAGCGGAAGGACGAGTCGGTGCTCAGCCCATGCCTCCTGGCACTCTTCCTAATCCATGTGGGATGGAAATAGGCACTCTCAATAACGACGCTGTGCGTGGTCTCGTAGGTGCCACTGCCCTTTCCACCGAACACCCCGGCGATGCACATGGGCTCCTCCTCGTTGCAGATGGCGAGGTCGTAAGGCCCGAGGATGTGCTCCACGCCGTCGAGTGTGACAAACTTGGTGCCTTCCGGCTGCGGTTTCACCACGATGTGGTGCCCCTTGACCATGTCGGCGTCGAAAGTGTGGAGCGGCTGCCCGTAGGCCATCATCACGTAGTTGGTGATGTCCACGATATTGTTGATGGGCCTCAGTCCGATGGTGGTGAGGTGGTTTTTGAGCCATTCCGGCGACTCCTTCACCTCGCATCCTGTGATGCTGACACATGCATACCTTTTGCATGCCTCCGGCTGCTCGATGGTCACTTGTATGGGCAGTGAGTTGTCGTCCACGACAAACTCATCGCACGATGGTCTGTGCAATGCCGTCTGATAGCCGTTTTGCTTGAGCCATGCATAGAGGTCGCGAGCCACTCCCCAGTGTGAGAGGGCGTCGGCCCTGTTGGCGGTGATGTCCACTTCAATGAGCCAGTCACTTTCAAGATGGTAGTATTCAGCCGCGGGCATTCCCACCTTTGCGTCTTCGGGAAGCACGATGATGCCGTCGTGGCTTGTTCCAACGCCGATTTCGTCCTCAGCGCAAATCATGCCACACGACTCCACGCCGCGTAGTTTGGACTTTTTGATGACGAACTCCTTGTCTTGGTCATAGAGGACGCAGCCCAGGTCGGCTACGATGACTTTCTGTCCCTCAGCCACATTGGGAGCACCGCATACGATTTGAGAGGGAGTCTCCCTTCCCAAGTCCACGGTGGTGACATGCAGGTGGTCGGAATTGGGATGCGGCTCGCATGTGAGCACCTTTCCGACGAAGAGCCCCTTGAGCCCTCCTTTGATGGTTTGCACTTCCTCGAGTGCGCCCACCTCGAGTCCTTCCGAGGTAAGAGCGGCGCATACTTCCTCCGGCGAGAGGTCGAAGTCAACGTATTCTTTCAGCCATTTAAGAGATATGTTCATGCTGTCGTTGTTTGTTTCCTAAAAAAATCGTGCAAAATTACACAATTTTCATCAAAGCAGCAAATAAATGGCTGTTTTTTTGGAATGTCAGTCATCTCCCACGAAAGCCATGAGGTAGTCCACAGAGCCGTTGAGTCCGAATTTGCTAACGTCGAGTGTGATGTCATAGTTGCGTGCGTCATACCACTCGCTCCCTGTGAATGTCTTGGTGTATAGCTCCCTTGTGTAGTCGTTGTCCACTATCATCAGTTTGGCATCGTCGGGAGAGACACCATATTTCTCCACAATCCTCCTTATGCGCTTCTCCTCCGGACTGTGAATGAAAATCTTCAGCGAGTTGGGATGGTTCTTGAAGATGTCGAAGGCACAACGCCCTATGACGACGCACGACTCTTCCGCCGCAATCTGCTTGATGACGGAGGCCTGGGCCTCGAAGAGTTCGTGGGACGTAATCTCCGGCCCGAGGTCCTGGTATTGGTTGTCAATCATGTAGGAGCGATAGAACTGTGTGAAGTCGTCCCACCACGACATGTTTCTTGCCTCAAGTTTCTTCACAACCTCCTGGTCGATGTCAAACTTTCTTGCCACGGCCTGAAGAATTTGCTTGTCGAGCAGCTTCACTCCGAGCCTCTCAGCGATAGCCGCCCCCACCTCGTGGCCACCAGTTCCAAACTGGCGGTTGATGGTAATGACGAATTTCTCGTGTTTATTCATAATATGAAAATTATTAATTTGTAACTTTGTTGCGAAGATACGAAAAAAGTGGGGAACTTGCAAATTTTCCAGCGAAAATTGGTCGAGATAGTTGAAAAAGTGGGGTACAAATGGCCAAAAGAGTAAAAAAAACGCCGTCATGGCGAAACAAAAAAGCAAAAATTTAGATTCTTCAGAAATTATGATTATCTTTGCATGAAACTAACCAAACTTTGAATTATGGATCTTGACGGAAGAAGAGAGAGTGAGAATTTTGAGGATCGCCGTGGCATGAGTGGCAGCACAATGGCCGGCATGGGCATTGGCGGCATGATCATCATCGGCTTGATTACACTGCTGATGGGTGGCAACCCTCTTGACGTTATTCAACAGACCGGTGGCCTTGGCAGCATGACCGGCTCCCAGGAGGAGAGCACAGAGCAGACGTACTCTCCCGAGGAGGAGGCCCAGGTGAAATTCTGCAAGCAAATCCTGGCGAGTACGGAGGATGTATGGTCTGCCGTGTTCCGCAAGGAGTTCAATGCGGAGTACACCCCTCCCACGCTTGTGATTTTCAAGAACAGCGTTCAGACGAACTGCGGCGGTGCGACATCGGCGGTGGGTCCCTTCTACTGCTCTGCCGACCAGAAACTCTACCTTGACTTGGCATTCTTCAAGCAGATGGAGACGCAGTTGAAGTCGGGCGGCGACTTTGCCCGTGCCTACGTCATCGCCCATGAGGTGGGTCACCACGTGGAGAACCTCGTCGGCATCCTGGGCAAGGCCCACTCCCAGATGCAGCGTCTGAACTCTGCCCAGTCCAACCAAATCAGCGTCCGCCTGGAGCTGCTTGCCGACTATTATGCCGGCGTGTGGGCCCACTACGAGGACGAGGCTTTCGGCTCGCTCGACGAGACTGACATGAAGGAGGCCATCAATTGCGCCCAGCACATCGGCGACAACTACCTCCAGGAGCAAGCACAGGGGTATTCGCAGCCCGAGTCCTTCACCCACGGCACCTCCGACCAGCGCATGCGATGGCTCAAGCGTGGCTATAAGACGGGCGACATGCGCACCACCACCTTCTCCGGAAGCTACAACGACTTATAAAATTTAAGGTCTCTAAGGTCTTTAAGGTCCTTAGAGACCTTAAAGACTCATTTTAAGATATTCCACGCAGTTTTCAGCGCTGATGTGCTGGAGGGTGTCCTTCTGTCTGAGTATTCTCACGGGCGAGGAGGTGCGTGTCTCTACAGCGATGAGCAATGCCTCATTGGTGAGAAATCCCCTGCTGTTTCTTCCAAAAACCTGAAAGCCCTTTCTCAACCTCGCCGCCACCATCTGTGGCAACCACTCATGCAAGGGATTGGACACAACCCCCGGGGCGTATGAGGAGCGAGGCAAGTCACGGCTCACCTTCCCCTTCACAAAATCCTCCATTCGTTGCGCCGGGGCGGTTTGTTGTCTTCCCCCTTGCAGCCAGCATTCGTGCTCGATGCGCTCCTGCCACTCCATCATCTTCAGCGGGTTGTCACCCTTCACGTCATCGGTTCTGACTTCCACCACCATTCCGCTGTTCGACCACTTCGTGCCGCGGTTGCTTGGGCTCATGCCATTGACCACCACCTGCTCCGGGCCGGTGGCTGCCGGGATGACAAAGCCTCCCGGACACATGCAGAAGGAATAAACGCCCCTCCCATCGACTTGTGTGACAAAGCTGTATTCAGCCGCCGGTAGGTATTTCCCCCTTCCCTCGCTGCTGTGGTATTGTATTTGGTCGATGAGGTGCGCCGGATGTTCGAGCCTCACCCCCACTGCCAGTCCCTTGGCCTCCACCTCCACGCCGGTATGAGCCAGGTAGCGATAGACATCGCGGGCGGAGTGCCCTGTGGCGAGGATGACCGGCCCCGAAAATGTCATCTGCCTCCCTGTGGGCAGGCCTTGGAGGACCAGACTTGTCATCTTCGTCTGGTGGTGCACCTCTCCCCCACATTGGATGATGGTGTCGCGCATGGCAGCAATGACCTTTGGCAGTTTGTCGGTGCCGATGTGTGGATGGGCGTCGGCCAAAATATCGGTCGAAGCACCATGCTGGCAGAAGACCTGTAGGATTTTTTCCACATTACCACGCTTCTTGGAACGGGTATAAAGTTTTCCGTCCGAATAGGCACCTGCGCCGCCCTCCCCGAAGCAATAGTTGCTCTCCGCATCCACCGCCTGGGTGCGGGTGATGGCCGCCAGGTCGTGCTTGCGCTCGGAGACATTCTTCCCCCTCTCTATGACAACGGGGCGCACACCAAGTTCTATCAGCCGGAGGGCGGCGAAGAGCCCCCCGGGACCTTCTCCCACGACGATGGCCGCAGGAGCAGCGGAAACGTCGGGATAAGTGATGCGCGGAAACACATCATCCTCCGGCTTCTCGTTGACATACACCCTCAAGGTGAGGTTGACATAGATGGTGCGCTGTCGGGCGTCGATGCTTCTTCGCAGCACTCTGACGTGGGTGACGGCATCCACATCGACGGCGAGTTCTGCCGCCGCCACTTCCCTTAGCGCCTTCCCACTTGCTTCACGGGGCAGCACCCTGACTTGTATCTCCTTGGCCATGGCTGTTGTTCTGATGGTATTTGTTTTGAATGCAAATGTAGCACTTTTTACCGTAACTTGCAACACTATTTTCATCGAATGGGGAATGAAAGCGCATAAAAACGAAAAAAAGGAAAAATATTCCATTATATGCATGCTTGTTGTCTGGGATTTCTTATTTGAAAACTCCCTTCTTTGACAAAAGTTAAGCACAAAAAATCCATTATTTGGGAAAATATGATTAATTTTGCAACAAATAATGCATTTGCAATACATAACAAGCACAAAACATATCAATTATGAAAAGGATTTCTGTCGTATTGCTGCTAATGATTGCAGCATTGGCTGCGAATGCGCAGCAAAAAGGCTATGTCTGCACGGGAAACTATGTCAATGTTCGCACCGGTCCTGGCAAAAACTATGAGGTTTATGATAGTGACACGGGCCACAAGCGCCAACTGTCGAAAGGCGATGTCGTTGCAAATTGCGGCAAAAGAGAGAATGGCTTCTGCCTGATCCAAGGACCATTGGAATGGGGAGGAGACGAAAGAGACGGCTGGGTGTCAGCACAATATCTCCGCCCTGTAACACTCTGCCCGGAATGCGGCGGTTATAAATTGGTGAATATCGCCGAAGTTGACATTAACCTGGACACATGCAAGAAATGCAAGGGCAAGGGCTATATCAAGTGAAAAGCCATCTACAGGCATCAAGGGAAGATGGAGAAAGAGGAGATACAGATAGCGGGGCGGACTTGTTGGATTTACAAGGCTGAACAACCGGATTTCCTGCTGATACAACCTGTGGACAGCCATGACTTGGAGGTCATGGACAAAGAGGTGGCTGCCATTGAGTCGCTGACCACGAAGCACTTTGTCCTGGTCGCCTTCGAGGTGAAGGATTGGCAGAGCGAACTCACACCTTGGGCAGCCCCCGCAGTCTTTGGGAAAATCCCCTTTGGCGATGGAGCAGGAAGCACCTTGTCTTTTATCACCGACGTGCTGATGCCGGCATTGCAAAAGAGGCAGGCATGCGGTGCAGAGACGATGAAATGCTTGTTGGGAGGCTATTCCTTGGCGGGCCTTTTTGCGCTGTGGTCATGTTATCAGACCGAGAGGTTCCAAGGCATCGCCGCCGTGTCTCCATCCGTATGGTTCCCCGACTGGGTCAACTACGCAGAGAACCATACTCCAAGAGCCCCATTTGTGTATCTCAGCCTTGGCGACAAAGAGGAAAGAGCCAAAAACCCCGTGATGGCAAAGGTGGGTGACTGCATCCGCAGACAACATGAGTTGTTGGTCACACAAGGCATCAGCACCATCTTGGAATGGAACAATGGCAATCACTTCCAAAATTCTGACGGCAGAACAGCAAAGGGCTTTGCCTGGCTGATGAACCAAGCCCAATGAATCATCGGAAAATATCAGTCGGCAAGCAGACTGCGGTAGATGTCGGCCACTTGTGCGGCGGTGTCCACTCCGAGGAACCGCCGGATGTATTGCTGGCTATCGGCGATGCGCTCCTCCCGTCCGGGTGCGCCCTTCAGCGATTCACGGAGCGCTTGAGCCATGGCCTCCACGTCATCGGGATGCACATAGATGCACTGTGGTCCCCCCGCCTCCTCCAAGCACGAACCGGTGCAGGCCACGACAGGCAGTCCGCACCCCACCGCTTCGATGATGGGAATGCCAAAGCCCTCGTATCGTGACGGATAGGCAAAGACCTCCGCCTCCTGGTAGATTGCGTGCAGGTCTTCGTCGCCCACGCCGTGAAGGATTTTCACCCTCTTTCCCAAGCCATGGCTGTCGGCATATTCCCTCACTTTTCCGGCGTATGGCGTGGCCTTTCCCACGATAATCAACTCCACGTCGTGTGGGAGTTTTTCAAGGGCTTTTACAGCGAGCAAGACGTTCTTGCGCTCCTCCACGGACCCCACGTTGAGAACGTATCTCTTCGGCAGTGCATATTTTCTCCGCACATGCTCCACCACCTCCTGGCTCACACGGCCATGGTAGCGTTGTGCAAAACTCTGATAGACCACCTCTATCCTCTCCTCCTCCACGCCTCCCAGTTGCATGATGTCGCGCTTGGTGCATTGGCTGATGGCGATGATTTTGTCAGCCTCGCTGCAGACGTGGCGGAATTTCCACTTGTAGATGGCCACGTCCCAAGGATGGTAGTATTCAGGATGCCGCATGAAGATGAGGTCGTGTATGGTGACCACGCTTATGATTCCCGCTTTTTGCAATCCGAAAGGCAATTCTCCGGTGAGGCCATGATAGAGCTCCACTCCGTCGCGGCGCAAGTCATCCACCACCCCCCGCTGCCTCCACCACCACTTTCCCACCAAGGGGAGGGTGCGTCCGGGCGTGACGAAACGACACCTGTCATTCTCAGGCAGTTGGTTTCGCAAGTCATCGGCTCCGAGGGAAGGTGCATAAAGGGCGAAAGAGAGGTCGGGCACACTCTCTACGAGGTCACGCACCAATGTTCGTCCATAGTTGCCCAGTCCCGTGCGGTTGTTGACGATGCGCTTGGCATCCATTCCTATCAGTGTCATTGTGCTATATAAAATAGAGGTATTCTTTCGGCTATTGTGACCTGAGCCACCTGAAGAGCAGCCATTTCTTCATCAGTTTCTTTCTCACCCTGGAGAAGTTGTGCCTTTTCTTTGCGGCGAAGAGGGCTTTTAGTTCTTTCTCCCCCATCCCGCGCATCTCGATGTAATTGCGTGCCACGTAGTCGAAGAGGTCCTCCTTGTACGTGAAGCGCGTGATGTTTTCCAGGCATTCGTGCAGTGGGGGCCAACCCTCCCTGAAATGCATGCGGTTGATGTCGATGAGCGAGAAGCGGATGTCATCCCCTCCCCTGTCGTCATACTGCACGTTGGTGGAGTTGAGGTCGTCGTGCAACACACCCTTTTCATGGAGCGAGACGGCAAAGGCAGCGAAAGCCTTTGCCAAACGCCTGTCGAATTGTGCAGGCCACTCGAGGAGTTCGCGTATGGGCGGGGTGTCGTCCACCCCGGTCACCAAGAAACCGTCTTCAAGCAATCCCCCATGTTTTGTTTCGAGAAAAGCGATGTTGACAGGTGTGGAAAAGCCCAATTCAAGCAACCTGCCCCCATTGCGGTACGCCCTTTCCGCCTTCCCTTTTTTAAAAAAGGTGTATGCCACCTTTTGCACGAAGTTGGGTCTTCGGAAACGCTTCACCACCACCGTCTCCCCCCCGATGGTGAATTTCTTGATTTTGTTGCGGTCGTCGTAGATGAGCGTTCCTTCCTGGTCGAAGCGGCTCGGCAACGCGATGACGAAGTCGCGCAGATGTTCGTAGTGTGGGTTGACCTCCATGCTCATGGTTCGCTGCTCCGTTTTAGTGAATAGACAGCCGTTTCGAGAAGGTCGGAACTGACGAACGTGGCATTGAAGATGTCGGAAGTCAACTCGTATTTTTTGGCTGTCATCACCACGTTCTCGTCGTTTTTGATAACGATGGCGTCGAGCGTGTCAACGTGCCATTTGAAGGGCATCCTCCACACCACCTTACCTTGTTCGCAGATGGTTTCCTTCCCCGTTCCATTGACCGCCTTTTCGGCAAAGGGCTGGAAGACCATCGTCACATCATCATATCGCTTGTGCGTGGGATGGTTGGAGTAACTGTCTATGTAATCGGTCTCCATAACCCCCTTCCACTCTCCGGCCAGTAGGTCCGCCGTTTGGTGGAGGTTGTCGTTCCCTTCCGGCACAAAGGGTTCCTCGTCGATGTTGCCGTCCCATGTTGTGGGGTTGTCATAATGCAAGTCCTCTCGCTCACATCCTGCGAATGTGAGCGAGAGCAAACTTGCGAGTAACATGACGGCGGCTTGTCTCATGCAGCGATTTTAGTTGAAGCGGAAGACCCTTCTTGGTTTGCTGCTCTTGCTGTCGTTGGCAGCAGGTGCCTTGTCGCTGTCAACCAGGTCCGGGTCATCCTGCATGGAGGCAGACTTGGAATAATAGTAGTTGTCGTAGTAGCCATATCCCCAATGGCTGTAGCTGCCCCAGTTGGGCGAAGAGACGTGATAGAGTTCAAACTCGTTGCGTGAGCCGTCCCTCCATGAGATATACCCTCTGAAGCGGTCGTCGTTGAGAGAGTAGTTGTAAATATCCACATAGTCGTCGTCTTCCACGAAATAGATGTGTATTTTTCCCAAGTCCACTTTCCACTCTATGTGGCTGGCCACACGGTTGGTGCCGCCCCAGTAATTGTCCTCATAATAGTCCACCCAATAACCTGTTCCGGAGGAGTAGCGGTAGGGGTCCTTGAGGAAGCACACCTCGGTGTAGGAGGCGTTGACGGAATAGTTGCCCCAGTCGGCATACACATACATATTGCCCCTCCAAGTGCCTTCGAGTGTTCTTGCGATTTCGTCGTCGTCATCGCAACTGACAAAAGTGAAGGCGAGCATGGCCATCATCATCCAAGCCAAAGTTTTTGTAAAAGTCTTCATCTCTTTCTATTTTTATGGTTCATAATCTGTTTTCAAACAGTCATTCCGTACTGTTGATGGTGCAAAGGTAATGATATTTCTTTGTCCATGCAAGTGTTCATCCCCCTTTTGTCGGGGATATTCCCTATTTTGCGATAGGAAAAACCCTTTTGATTACAAAGGGCAAGCTGTCGCGTCATATAATATAAAGACAGTTCATACCATGCACAAACGACTCACCCTCGCCCTGACCTTATCGCTGCTGTTCTGCGTGGCACACGGCAAAGACATCTACGTCTCCACCTCCTTCCATGAGCCAGCCACCGAAGGGCTGCGCTTCATCTACAGTCGCGACGGTCTCCACTGGGACTCCATCCAGGGAGTCTTCCTCACCCCGCAGGTGGGCAAGCAGCACGTGATGCGCGACCCCTCCATCGTCCGCGGCCCCGACGGCACGTTTCACCTGGTGTGGACAAGTTCCTGGCGTGGCGACCGCGGCTTCGGCTACGCCTCGTCGAAAGACCTGATACACTGGAGCGAGCAGCGGTTCATCGAAGTGATGGAGGACACCACGACCGTCAACGTGTGGGCCCCGGAATTGTTCTACGACGACGAGCGCAGGCAGTTCATGGTGGTGTGGGCCTCGTGCGTGCCGGGCAAGTTTCCCGACTACCAAGAAGAGCACCTCAACAACCACCGCCTTTATTATGCCACGACGAAGGATTTCAAGACATGGAGCAAGAGCCGCCTGTTCTACGACCCCGACTACAGCGACATCGACGCCACTCTGGTCAAGCGCGGCAAGGGCGACTACGTGATGGTGGTGAAAGACAACTCCCGCCCGATGCGCAACATCAAGGTGGCCTTTGCCAGCAGCCCCTACGGCCCTTGGGGACCCTCCTCCAAACCGTTCACCGAGCAATTCACCGAAGGTCCCAGCACCGCCAAGGTGGGTGACTGGTGGTACATCTACTACGACTCCTATCGCCACGGCATCTACGGTGCCCATCGAACGAAAGACTTCATCAACTTCCAAGACCAGACGGGAGCCGTCAGCTTCCCCGTAGGGCACAAGCACGGCACCGTGTTCATGGCTCCAGAAGAGTTGGTGGAAGAACTTGTCAAGTACAACCGCGACGTGGTGCACTACACCGGGAGCACCATCGCCCGCCCTGAGCGCCACGACGGCGGCCTGAAACCTTTGGTCGGCGTTCACAGCATACAGACGATGCGCGGCGAACGTCCCTGGACCTACAACCACCAACCCATGCTGGCATGGTGGAACGGGAAATTCCACATGCACTACCTCACCGACCCACGCCACGAGCACGAGCCTCCCGGCAAGACCATGCTGCAAACCTCCGAAGACGGCTACACATGGAGCACACCCGTGGAACTCTTCCCCGAATACCCGGTGCCCGACGGCTTCACCAAGTCCACCCTCCCCGGCGTGGTGGCCAAGGATTTGAAAGCCATCATGCACCAGCGCGTGGGTTTCTACGTGGCCCCCAACGGCAAGTTGCTCGCCATCGGCAACTACGGCGTGGCCCTCACACCGAAAGACGACCCCAACGACGGCAACGGCATCGGCCGCGTGGTGCGCGAAGTGCGTGCCGACGGAAGTCTCGGCCCCATCCATTTCGTCTATTACAACCACGACTTCAACGAGCGCAACACCCAGTACCCCTACTACAAGCGTTCGAAGGACAAAGCCTTCGTCAAGGCCGTGGACGCCATGGTGGCCGACCCCATGCAGCGCATGCAGTGGGTGGAAGAGGCCGACCGCAACGACCCGCTCATCCCCCTTCGTCGTCCCTACAAAGCCTTCTCCGGCTACACCCTCCCCGACGGCCGCAAGGTGGCCCTGTGGAAACACGCCGTCACCAGCCTGTCCAACGACGGTGGAGCCACTTGGCGCGAGCCTTGCAACCGCGCCCCCGGCTTCGTCAACTCCAACGCCAAGATCTGGGGACAGCGGCTCACCGACGGCAGCTACGCCACCGTTTACAACCCTGCGGAGTACCGCTGGCCCTTGGGGCTCTCACTCAGTTCCGACGGTTTGGAATACACCACCCTGTCGCTCGTCAATGGCGACGTGACTCCTCTTCGCCACGGCGGCAACTACAAAAGCTACGGCCCTCAATACACCCGAGGCATCCAGGAAGGCAACGGCACACCGCCCGACAGCAACCTGTGGGTGACTTATTCCAACAACAAGGAAGACATGTGGGTGAGCCGCATCACCGTGCCAGTGCGCCTCCATGCCACCACTCACGCCGCCCCCTTTGCTCCCGAAGCCACCCTGCCAAGCCTCACCGACTGGAACCTCCACATCCCCCTGCTGTGTCCGGTGACGCTCGCCGACGGCCGTCTGACGCTGAGCGACGCCGACCCCTTCGACTATGCCAAGGTGGAGCGCGTCATCCCCAACACCCGCGAGTTGGAGGTGGAATTCGACCTCACCATCGGTCAGGACGACCATGGCGAAATTGACATCGAGTTCGTGGACGACGGCGGCAACGTTGCCTCGCGCATCGTGGCCGACTCCACCGGCACCATCCGTGTGAAAGGCGGTGCCCGCTACGGCACCCTGTTGCGGAAATACACCCCCGGCACCACCTATCACATCAAGGCCGTCCTCTCCGCCTCGCTCCACCGCGCCACCTACTACCTCGACGGCAAAAAAGCTTGTGAGCGTCAATACGACACCCCCGTGGAGAGCATCTCCCGCCTCGTCTTCCGCACCGGCCCACTCTTCTCACAGCCCGACATCAACACCCCCGCCGACCAAGACTTCGACCTCCCACGTGCAGACGAACGCGACCCGGAGGCCACCTTCCACCTTGCCAACGTCATCAGTCGCTCGCTCGATGGCGACGCCCCCTCTTCCGTGCTCCACTACGCCGACTTCAAGCACTACGCCGAGCGGTTCAACACGATGGAAGACGAGAACATCGTCACCACCATCCCCAACGCC
>CADBBP010000094.1 GCA_902792855.1 uncultured Prevotellaceae bacterium | reverse complement strand
TTGTCGGCTATGATGCCCATGATGGTAGGCATGAAAATGGAAACGATGCCCTGTATGGCATAGAACCATGATATTTGCGGTCCAAGTCCGACTTTTCCTAAATAATTTCCCATACATGTGAGATAAGCTCCCCACACGGCGAATTCGAGGAAATTGAGAATGGCTAAACGTACTTTCAAGTTCATATCTTTCACGGTTTTTGAATTATAAAAATATAAAGGTTAACCAGAATGAGTGGGGGCGAACGCCCCACCACTCCATTCTTCATTCTATTCTTTGAAATGTATGGTTTCCATATATCTCTTGATGACCTCCGGCTTCCCCGTGTGCTTTCCCTTGTCCTCGCTTATCTTGCACGTGTCGTTATAGAAATCCCATGACTCGGTGATTTTGGCGGCAATGAGTTTGATAACGATGTTCATAGGGGTCACTTGGTCAAAGTCGTTGGTGAAATGTGTTCCAATGCCAAACGATGGTTGACAGTAATTTTTCGCATAATGATGTATCTCAATAGCCCTGTCTGTATCGAGAGCGTTGCTGAAGATCACTTGCTTGGTGAGTGGGTCAATGCCAAGCGACTTGTATTTTTCCACGATTTTTTGGAGTTGCTCGTAATTGTCACCACTATCGATGCGAAGTCCCTTGAAGAGGTTGGCGAAATCCTCTGAGAAATTAAGGCTGAAGAGGTGCCAGCCGAAACTGTCGTACAGGTATGTACCAAGCGCTCCTCTGAAAGTGTGCCTCCAAGCATTCATCGCTTCGTGGTTTGCCATCTGAGGGCCGAACATGGCTGCAATGGCGCAAATAAACTCATGTGCCATGGTTCCCACCGGTGTGACATCATATTTCATGGCAAGATAGACATTGCTTGTTCCAACAAACTTACCCTCCCATTTTTTGCTGTTGTAGCAGTCCACCATGGCTTTCACCACAACATCCTCGGCCTCAAAGGAAGCTCTTCTTCTTGTTCCGAAGTCGCTATACACGCATCCGGCTTCGAGCAGTCTCTCCGCTTTATGATAGGTCTTGTCGTAATAGCTCTTGTAGTCGAGCTTTCCTGTCTGCCCTGTCATGATGTAATACAGTTCGGAAATGATGGCAAGCAGTTTCACCTCGAGCAAGATGGTGTTAGCCCAATATCCTTCAATTTCGAGGTGGAGTTTTCCTTCCTCGTCTTGCCATGCCTTCACCCATTCCTTTGAAAATCTGAATCCTTTCATATAAGGATAAAACCAGTTGGGAATGTAGTAGCATTTTCTTTTCATAAAATCGAGTTCCTCTTGTGTCACAGTCACACTTTCGAGTGCTTCGATTTGTCTGTTAAGCTCGTCGGCGAACCCTTCAGGATAGACGGTGTCGTTTCTGTCCACGAAAGTGTATTTCACCATCGCCCTTGGGAAATTGTCGATGACGGCGCAACACATGGAGAGTTTGTAAAGGTCGTCGTCTGTGAAATGATTGATGATTTGTCTCATAGTGTTGTCTATTTGTTCAGGAATAGCTTATTCATAAACATCCTCGATGGAATACTCGTTTTGTGATGGCTTGTCGTCGCAAGTGTCGAAATCCTTGGGAACGTCGAATTTGGCGGAAGAAGAATACTCCAAACTTGCATCGGCATACACCTTTCTCATATATTTACCCCAAATAGGCAGGGCTGCCTTTGCACCCTGACCGTATGCCATGGAATAGAAGTGAATGTCGCGGTCTTCACCTCCCACCCAAACGCCACTGACCAGTTCGGGCGTAAATCCCATGAACCAAGCGTCGGCATTGTTGTTGGTGGTGCCGGTTTTTCCTCCTATCTCACCGGAAACGCTTCCCCTTACTCCACGTCCTGTACCGCCATCAACGACAGCGCGAAGCAGTTCGAGCATCTTGTAGGAGCTGCTCTCGCTGATGACCTCTGTATAGATGGGATGGAAGTTGGCGAGGATGTTTCCCTCACTGTCCTCAATTCTTGTCACCATGTAGGGTGCACACCTAATGCCCTTGTTAGGAAATGTGGTGTATGCACTGACCATCTCTCCTACTGTCACCTCGCACGGCCCAAGACAAAGTGCCATGGTTGCCTTGATTTGCGGGTTGTTGATGCCGTATTTTTTGAGCAAATCAACGAGCGCTTGTGGATGGAACTTGTTCATAAGGTAGGCCGAAATCCAGTTGTTTGACTGCTGAAGGCCCCATTTGAGTGTCACCATGGCTCCATACCTGGCTCTACTACCGTTTCTCGGGGTCCATCGTCCTCCTGCCACATAATAGGTCTGGGCCCTGTTGGGGGCTTTGTCACATGGAGTGTATCCATTCTCCATAGCCAAAGAGTAGAGATAAGGTTTGATGGTGGAGCCCACCTGTCTTCTTCCCACCATGGCCATATCATATTGGAAATACTCGTAATTGGGTCCGCCAACGTATGCCTTGACGGCTCCCGTGTGCACCTCCATGCTCATAAAGCCTGCCCTGAGGAAAGTTTTATAATACAGAATGGAATCCAGAGGTGACATGACTTTGTCCACTTCACCATTGTAAGTGAAGACTTTCATCGGAATGGGCTTCTCGAAGTTTTTCTTGATGTCGGCTTCAGATGCACCCAGCGACTTGAGTATCTGGTACCTATGACTTTGTCTGATGGCCCTGTTCATCACTCTCTCATAGTCCTGCCTTGACATTTTCGATGAGAATGGTCCCTTTGAACTACCCCTTGTCTGAGAGTTGAAAGCAGGTTGGAGCGTCTGCGAGAGATGTTCCAAGACGGCCTCTTCGGCGTATTTCTGCATTCTGGTGTCGATGGTGGTGTAAATCCTCAGACCGTCGGTGTTGATGTTATAAGGCTGCCCACCCCTTCGTGTGTTCTTGTTGCACCATCCATAGAGCGGGTCCGTTTCCCATGAAATGGAATCGATATGGTATTGTGGCAACTTCCATTCAGGATAGTCCTTCTTATCGGGTTTCACTGCCGACATGTATTGCCTGAGGAACTCTCTGAAATAAGGTGCAATGCCGAGAGCGGCCTCTCTGTCCCCCGATTTTTGGAAGTCAAGTTGGAGGGGTTCAGCAAGTGCGTCCCTGTATTCATTATCAGTAATGAAACCACCATTGTGCATTTGCGAGATGATGATGTTTCGTCTCTCAACACAACGTTCCGGATACCTCATGGGATTGTAGAACGAAGGGTTCTTGCACAAACCTACAAGCGTAGCCGCCTCGACGACAGACAAGTCTTTGGGGTCTTTGTTGAAATAAGTTTTAGCGGCACTCTTGATGCCTATGGCGTTGTACAGGAAATCAAAATAGTTAAGATACATGGTGATGATTTCCTCCTTGGTGAACGTTCTTTCGAGTTTGACAGCAATCACCCACTCGATGGGTTTTTGAAACAGTCTCTCGAGTTTGCTGTGCGCCACCTTGGAATAGAGTTGCTTCGCGAGCTGCTGCGTGATGGTGGAGCCTCCTCCAGCACTTTCGTTGCCGAGAATGCCCCTTTTGAGGATGGCTCTTGACAAAGCCTTGAAGTCCACTCCGGAATGCTCATAGAAACGTTCGTCTTCTGTTGCCACGAGTGCGTGTACTACATTAGGCGAAATGCCGCTGAAGGGTGTTGATATACGGTTGTCCCTGCTTGAGGCGTATGTTCCCATCATCTTTCCTTCAGCAGAGAACACCTGCGAGGAATACCTGCTAATGGGGTTTTGGAGGTCGTCCATATTGGGCATGTATCCAATCCATCCATTCCAAATGGCCACGGCACCTCCTGCTGTGATAAGAATTAGCCCGAGGAGGATCCCCCAGAGAAATCGAACGAATTTTCTAGTCATAAACGCGTTTAAAACATTATTAAATAAATGTGCGGTGCAAAATTACAATATTTCTTCGTAAAAGTGGCAAATAAATTAAAAATAATGCTTAACTTCGCGGTCGAAAAGAAACAAACGCCTTTTAAACGATGTTGAAACGCAATTTTGTGACCATAGCCGACTTGTCACGTGAGAAGATTCTCTACATGATTGAATTGGCTGGTGAATTTGAGAAGCACCCCAATCGTGAACTTCTCAAGGGTAAAGTTGTAGCGACACTCTTTTACGAGCCCTCCACACGCACCCGCTTAAGCTTTGAGACCGCCGCCAACCGCCTTGGCGCCCGTGTGATAGGCTTTTCCGATGCGAAAGCTTCAAGTGTGTCGAAAGGAGAGACGCTAAAAGACACCATCATGATGGTGTCCAACTACGCTGATGTGATAGCGATGCGCCACTACATAGAGGGGGCCGCTCAATATGCAAGCGAAGTTTCACCCGTACCCATCATCAACGCCGGAGACGGAGCTCACCAACATCCCTCTCAGTGCATGCTCGACCTTTACACCATTTACCAAACACAAGGCACCCTCGAGAACTTGACCATCTACCTTGTTGGCGACTTGAAATACGGGCGCACGGTTCACTCCCTTCTCATGGCAATGCGGCATTTCAACCCCACATTCCATTTCATCGCCCCTTCAGAGCTGAGCATGCCCAATGAATACAAGCTTTATTGCAAGGAGAATGGCATCCGCTTCGAGGAGCACACCAGCCTTGACGGCGACGTGATAGCCGATGCCGACATCGTCTATATGACACGTGTGCAGAAAGAGCGCTTCTCCGACCTGATGGAATACGAGCGTGTGAAGAACTCATGCATTCTGCGTGCCCCGATGCTTGCAAAGGCGAAACCCAATATGAAGATTCTCCATCCACTACCCCGTGTCAACGAGATAGATTATGATGTGGACGAGACCCCTTATGCCTATTACATCCAGCAGGCTCGCAACGGACTGTACGCCCGCGAAGCCATCATCTGCGACGTCTTAGGCATTGGCATCGATGAAGTGAGAAACGACAAGACCATCATAGACTAAATCCTTGCCCGCCGGGTGTCGGCGAGCGCATAATCCCCAAACCATCCATGAACAAGAAGGAAAGGTTGGTTGCCGCCATAGAGAACGGCACCGTGATAGACCACATTCCCACGGCCAAAACGTTTGACGTGGTGAACTTGTTATGCTTGTCGCAGGAGACCTCTCCCGTGACAATCGGCATAAACTACCCCTCCACCAAAGTTGGTGAGAAAGGCATCATCAAGATTAGTGACCGCTTCTTCTCCGACGCTGAGATTTCACGCCTTTCGGTGGTGGCTCCCAACGTTGTGCTAAGCATTATTCACGACTTCGAGGTTGTGGAAAAGAAGACTGTTGTCACTCCCGACGAGCTTCGTGGCATCGTCCGCTGCAACAATCCCAAGTGCATCACCAACAATGAACCTATGTCCACCGTTTTCAACGTTGTTGACAAGACCCGCGGCATCCTTCGCTGCCACTACTGCGACAAGGAGCAAGACATGGACAAGGTGGAACTGCTTTAACCTATTCACCCCTACATTGAAACAACATCATCATCAACAATAACAATAAAAATGAAGAGAGACCAAGAGATTTTCGACCTCATTGAAAAAGAACGCCAACGCCAATTGAAAGGCATGGAACTTATTGCATCGGAAAATTTCGTCAGCGACGAAGTGATGCAGGCCATGGGCAGTTGTCTGACCAACAAATACGCCGAGGGCCTTCCCGGCAAGCGCTATTACGGCGGTTGCCAGTTTGTGGACCAAGTGGAAGACCTTGCACGCGAGCGTGTGAAGGAACTGTTCGGTGCTGAATGGGCCAACGTACAGCCTCACTCCGGTGCGCAGGCCAACGCGGCAGTCTTGCTAACGGTGCTTAATCCCGGTGACACCTTCATGGGCCTCAACTTGGCTCACGGTGGCCACCTATCTCACGGCTCGCTGGTCAACACCTCCGGCATACTCTACAAACCCGTAGGCTATAACCTCAACAAAGAAACGGGGCGCGTGGATTACGACGAGATGGAGGCACTTGCCTTGGAGCACAAACCCAAACTCATCATCGGTGGCGGTTCGGCTTACAGTCGTGAGTGGGATTACAAACGCATGCGCTCAATTGCCGACAAGGTGGGTGCCCTGCTCATGGTTGACATGGCTCATCCTGCAGGCTTGATTGCAGCCGGACTGCTCGACAACCCATTGGAGTATGCCCACATCGTCACTTCCACTACCCACAAGACACTTCGCGGCCCTCGTGGTGGCATCATCCTGCTTGGCAAGGATTTCGACAATCCCTGGGGCAAGACAACCCCGAAGGGCGTTGTGAAGAAGATGAGCCAATTGCTCGACAGCGCTGTGTTCCCTGGCACACAAGGTGGTCCTTTGGAGCATGTCATCGCAGCCAAGGCAGTTGCTTTCAAAGAGGCTTTGCAGCCTGAATTCAAGGAATGGGCAAAGCAAGTCCAAATCAACGCCCGTGTACTCGCCGACGAGTTGGTAAAGCGTGGCTTTGGCATTGTCAGCGGCGGCACCGACAATCACTCGATGCTCGTTGACCTTCGCACCAAATATCCCGACTTGACGGGCAAGGTAGCAGAGAATGCCCTTGTTTCTGCCGACATCACAGTCAACAAGAACATGGTTCCTTTTGATAGCCGCAGTGCTTTCCAGACTTCCGGCATTCGCCTTGGCACACCAGCCCTCACTACTCGCGGTGCCAAGGAAGACCTGATGGTTCTCATTGCCGAATTAATCGAGGAGGTGCTCAACGCTCCAGAAGACGAAAAAGTTATTGCCCGTGTGCGTGAGAAAGTGAACGCCACGATGAAAGACTATCCTTTGTTTGCATATTAGTCTCATCCATTCCCTATTACAGCCTTTCGCTGCCCACCCTCTCAGGTGGCCAGCGAAAGGTTGGTTTTAAAGCATTTCATCCATGGCCCGCAAGCGAAAACACAACCTTCCCGACCCCAACCAACTTCTTCTTTTCACCGCCGAGGAAATGTCGGGGGAAGGAAAAGAGGTTGAAGCGACGGATGTGGATGAGGAAACAAACGGAATGGTCGAAAACAATTCTCCGCGACATGAAATATCGGGAAAAGGGTTGGCCTTGATGACGAATGTAATAAGGCTGTTGGACGGTTTCCCCACAAGTCAGGTTCGACTGATAGCCATGCAGTCGGCTGCCTTGGTCCAAAGCGGTGTGGATGCCCTGGAGAGTTATTGCCTTCCCGCTCTTCCAGGCATGGTGCTTGGCGGTGATGTATTGGAATATGTTGCCTATGTGAGTATCGTGCGCTCTTTCCCCCACATGGTAGAGAAATTAGGCATTGACTTGTCGGCAGAATACCAAGAGGCTTCCAAATGACTATAGGTGTGTTCAACTAATTATTCCAAAAATTCAGAATTAATAGAGCACACCAGCAGGTGAGGCTGCTTTTTCAAGTGAGTTGGTAAATGCCCGATGGAGTCTTCCTTTTGAGGATGTCGAGCATGAAATCCTTTCCGGGGGCAATGCCATGCTGTCTTAGCAATTGCTCCACTGTGATGCGTGCCAATTCCGGATGGTTGTTTTCCTCGCTAAGGTGGCACAACCATACTTGTTTTAGCTTTGGAGTAGCGTTTTCTGCCAGAGCCATACCACATTCATAGTTGCTCAGATGTCCATTGGGACCGCTTATCCGACTCTTGAGATACTGTGGATAAGTTCCACCTTGGAGCATTTCTTTGTCATAGTTGGCCTCAATGATAAGATAGTTGGCCTTTTGTATGTATTCCTTAATTAACTCAGTGACACGTCCCACATCGGTAATGATGCACAAGTTGACATGTTCGTGGCTTATCATGTATCCCACGTTGTCGGCACTGTCGTGAGGCACCTCGAAAGGAGTTATTTCGAAATCTCCAAGAGTGAAAGCAGCATTTTTCTCCACATACTTGATGCAATCTCCATCCACCTTGTGCCTTACACAATAGTTGTGCTTGACTCCGGCATGCACTTTCCTTGTGGCAAAGACAGGGATGGACAGTTCATGGCTGAGACTTCCAACAGATTTGACATGGTCGGCATGGTCGTGAGTAAGCAGAATGTTCTTGATGCCAGGCAATACCAGTCCGTACTCATGGAAGAATTTCTTGAGCATCCTCGTTCCGATGCCCACGTCCACCATAAGACCTCCATTTTCAGTGAAGACATAGTAGCAATTGCCGCTGCTCCCACTTCCGAGCGAGATAAAGTTCATCATACCTCAAGCCGATGTCGAAATTCCACATCAATTCAGAGCATCCCCTTCTGTCAGAGACCCTGAGATGCCTTTGAAAATCAAGGCATCCACCCCCTCTCCTCACTTTCTCTCCAGTGTTGTTGGTGACTTTGGGATTGTTTTTTGGAGTTTCCGTATAATCACTCCAATCATCAACCACCCATTCATCCACATTTCCGCTCATGTCATACAGGCCCAATTCGTTGGGAGCCTTCTCCTTCACCTGGTGGGGTTGGTTCCCACTGTTGTTGCAATACCATGCCACTTCGTCAAAATTGTCTCCTCCTGCATACTTGGTAGGCATGGCCTTTGTGCCTCCTCTCGCCGCAAATTCCCATTCCGCCTCTGTTGGTAGTCGGAAATGCCGGTTTGTAAGGTAATTGAGTTTGAAGAAAAAAGTTTCACAATCCACATACCTTACACACTGTACTGGTAAATTTGCTCCTTGATAAGGAGATGGATTCTCTCCCATGATCGCCTCCCACAATTGTTGAGTCACCTCCGTCTCCCCTATCATGAAGTCCGCGAGAGTGACATTGTGAGCCGGTTCTTCTGCAGCGTAGGCGTCATCGCCTTGTTCTTCGGTGGCGCCCATGGTGAATGACCCACCCTTCACTTTTACCAAATTAAACGAAACTCCATTGATGGTGACTGTCTCCACGTCCCCATTTGTTTCACTTTTGTAATCAGAGATTGGTTTTCTAACCTTATACGAGGTTTTCCGCGTTTCATCCAATCCATCACCCTCCGTTTTTGCAGGTGAAGCGTCTATTTGTCTAATCTTTGTACCTGTGGCAGGTTGAGCCCACCCTGTCAGACCGTTAAGGGCGAAAAATGCAAATAGGATGAGTGCAAAAGGATGCAGTCTGTTGTGATTTTTTGAATTGAGAAGCATAATTGAGATGATATATATCTTTATGGTCAACCATATTGGGGGTGTTTTCTATTGGTCATACCTTAAGACGGTGCAAAGGTAATCATTTAATGTCAAACTGCCAAAATCATTTTGTCTGTAGTGACAAAAGAAGTCTCTCCACAAGTCGTGGTATGGCGTATTGGTTGATGTCTTCTTCAGGAATCCAGACAAAACTTTCAGGAAGGTTTGGACGGCTGTCTGTCTCGTAAAGGAAGAAATCAGCTCTCAGTATTTGGTGAGTGAGGACATGCTTCACACCGTGACAGAGCAATGTCAATTTGCCATTATCGTCTATGAAAGATGGCATGCCTTCACCCTCTTGTAAAAAAGGTTCCCATAAGCCACGCCAGATATCGTCCTTTCCTCTCCTGTGGATGGCTGTCTCCCCTCTACATCTTATATAGAAATATGTGAATTGTCGCTCCCTCACCTTTAGCTTTTTGATTTTCACTGGCAAGCACTCCACCTGATTGTTGAGGCAAGCCTCACAAGTATCCCGTATCGGACATTGATGGCATGCCGGAGCAACCGGGACACATTGCATTGCTCCGAAGTCCATCATGGCTTGATTGAACACCGCCGACTTGTCTGCGGGGAGCAACAGCCTTGCCAATGCAGCGAACTCCTTCTTCCCTTTGGTGGTGTTGATGGGCGTATTGATGCCAAAATGCCTTGACAATACGCGGAAAACATTTCCATCCACCACAGCCACGGGTTGATGGAAAGCAAAACTTGCGATGGCAGCTGCTGTATAGTCTCCCACTCCCTTGAGTTTTCTCAGCTCTTCGAAAGAATTGGGGAAGCCACCCAACTGAACCACTTGTTTGGCTGCTACAAGAAGGTTTCTTGCCCGAGAATAATACCCCAAGCCTTGCCATTCCCTAAGCACTTCATCTTCTGTTGCTCTTGCCAATTGCTGAACATTGGGCCATCTTCTTATGAACCTCTCCCAATAATCCCAGCCCTGACTTATTCGTGTCTGCTGGAGGATGACCTCTGAAAGCCAGATGGCATAAGGGTCTGTCATTCCTCTCCACGGCAGGTCTCGACCATGAATATAAAACCACTCCATCACAGAAGTGGTGAAAGGATGAAGATCCTTGGTTTTCAGGACTACCTTCTCTTCGGTGGGTAAGAAATCACTTGTCACTTGGAAATGCTCATCACACCCGTCAGATTTCCATTTTCATCCTTTTGCAAAGAAACGGTTGCTTCTTTATCATTAAGGATTTGCATGACCCTCAAGGCAACAGAAAGGATGGTGAGATTAATGGGCATTCTGAAAGTCCGGCCTTTGGAATTGAGTAGGGGAAAAGTATAATGGGGATTGTCTTTCACGAAACATCCATTTTTGGCATCCATCACCAAACTGATGAGCATGTCGATGTTGGCTGGCTCAAAATCACACTTTTCAGCTACGGCGCAAGCAAGAAGGAATTTGGTTGATGTCACCTTTACTGTTTCTTCTCCATTTTCAATGGCTTGTTCAAGAGGTTTATAACTAAGAACTTCCGTCATATTATGATATATTTTTTTCGTATTTTGATGCAAAAATAGTCGTTTTTTTTATAATTCAAGCATCTTTTATAGGAAAAAAGGCATTTTACATAAAAAACAAGCATCATTAACTTCTTTTCAATATTTGACGACCAGTTTGTCTCCACTAAGGTCCACCTCGAATAGATGCGGGGTCCTCACTGTCCTTCCCTGCTGGTCATGGGCATGGCTATGCACAGACATCATCCATTGTCCATCAAACCGACGGAATAGCATGCTATGACCGTAATTAGGCGGTGTAACTGGTTCCATCTGCTGTACCCATGGCCCGTCGATACCACCACTCTCAGAATATGCTACACCTTGGGTGTAATTGTCATACACCCATGAAGTCCACAGCATTCCCAGTTTTCCTGTATTTGTGCGGAAAAGCCACGGGCCGTCGGTGACCTTGTTCCATTTCACCTGGCCGTTTTCGTCCTTTTCCCTGCTCCATGGCGAGTCGCTTGCCCTAAAAAGCACCTTTGGCTCACCGATGGTTCCGCTGAAGTCATCTTTTAGTAATATTTTCTCGATTGTTCCATTCCAATTTTGCAGCCACTCCCCACAAAACACCATGTATGGCTTCCCATCAGTGTCTCTCCACAATGTTCCATCCAAGGTGGGACGATTGGCAGGGAGGTAAATCGAATCACCAAACGCCTGATAAGGCCCCATGGGATTGTCCGCCCTAAACACCTGGCAAGCTCTTCGCTCTATGGCATTTCCCTTTACAGTGTCGATGACAACATCGCGGTTGGTGAACGTAGCGAAATAGTAATACATCCCATCCTTTTGGTGCAATTCGGCAGCCCAGACCATCGGATGGCTTCCCATCCATGAATCCTTGTCGAAGATGGTCACCCTGTATGGCCCATCCCATCGTTGCAAGTCCTTGCTTCTCCATATCATCCCTCCTGTCCCTGTCATATAATACGTTTTGGTCTTTTCATCAGCGAGTATGGCCGGGTCGCTCAACCTGATGTCCTGCAAGGCTACCCCCTTTCTATGCATTCGGTTCTCAACAATCCCCGCAGCGAGAATGAAGGAGCCGAAAGCAGCAAAGGTACTCACCTCTTTTGTTTGTGACACATATTCTGCATAACTACCCTTGATGCCAATCGAACTACATTCAAGGAGATTGTAAGCACCATCGTTGTTTCTCACCACCTTATTTAAAAGTCCTTGGTAAGCTCTTTGCACCACCTCTTTGTATTCCTTCTCATCAATGTATCCATCATCGATTGCTTTTTGTAAGATGTAAATGAACATGGCCGTACCGCTCGTCTCATTCCAATTACCCTCCTTCCCAGGCTTGTCGGGCACCTGACACCACATACCTGTTTTTTCATCCTGACATTTCGCAAGTGCTTCACACATCCTTTTCAAGGCTTCCACCATCTCATTCCTTTCCTGCATATTAGCAGGCAGATAATCGATGACATCGGCAAGCAGCACAGCCATCCATCCCATGCCCTCGCTCCATGCTTCAGGCGAATGGTTGTCCTTTTCCTTTGCCCAAGAAGCCAACCCTTTTTCCGCCCAACCATGATACAGCATGCCGTTCCCCATTCCACAGAGGTTCAACGCACCAGTAATCTGTTTCGCCACTTCTTGGAAGTCCTCCGGATGGTTCATCGTCCTTGCATATCGTGCCAAAAAGATTTGCCCCATGAACACCCCGTCATCCCACAACTGGGGTATGGTTGATGAATGATGGAACACGCCATATTTGTTGCGTGGATAATTGTCAAAACCTCTTCTAATCGTCTCCGCAGCCTTGGCGTAACGTTCCTCTCCTGTAATCTCATACATCAGGAGACATGCATAGCCGGGCAGGAAATTGTCCAATGCTCTTGGTTGGAAACCAGGCACCTCTCCCTCTTTTGTTACATTTTGGTCCACATACCTCCTGACATAGGAAAGGTAATCAGGGTTGCCGGTGAGCAACCATAAGTGCTCCATTGCAAACATGATGTATCCCGCCTGCCAAGAAAAATGGTTCTCTTGCCCACCCCATCTGATGACATCAGGATTGGGGAACCTCCATATAAAACTATTGGCCACATGTTCCGCCATACGCCTCTCCATAGTCCTTTGCTGCGCACTTGAATTGGTGGAGCATATACTGAATAACGTAAGAAATACGAAAAAGAAAAATTTTCTCATAATTGTCGCAAATTTGCCACAAAGATAATCAAAAACGATGTCGTTTGCCACCGCGCCAAAGGTTAATTATATTTAAAAGTGGGAAAAACTCAAACAAGTAAGAAAAAAAACAAAGAGCGATGCTTATAATTCGCGGAAAAGTAGTAACTTTGCGCCGATTTTCGATCAACATAAAGTCCAACTTTATTAATTTATTTACATTTTTAATTCATTTTATGTCAAACTTTAAAAACGTACAGCCCCTCGACGACTTCAATTGGGACGAGTTCGAGAACGGCAGTATCAACAACGTAAACAAAACAGACCTGGAAAAGGCCTATGACGAGACCCTCAACAAAGTGAGCGAGCATCAAGTTGTTGACGGCAAAGTCATCTCATTCGACAAGAAGGAAGTTGTCGTCAACATCGGTTACAAGAGCGATGGCATCATTCCTGCAAGCGAATTCCGCTACAACCCCGACCTGAAGGTTGGCGACATCGTAGAGGTATATGTAGAAAATCAAGAAGACAAGAAAGGTCAGTTGATTCTCTCTCACAAGAAAGCTCGTCTGAGCAAGAGCTGGGAGCGTATCAACGCCGCCCTGGACAACGAGGAAGTTATTACTGGATTCATCAAGTGCCGCACAAAGGGTGGCATGATCGTCGATGTATTCGGCATTGAGGCTTTCCTGCCTGGCAGCCAGATTGACGTTCATCCCATTCGCGACTACGACATGTTCGTGGGCAAGACAATGGAATTCAAAGTGGTGAAAATCAATCAAGAGTTCCGCAACGTAGTTGTATCCCACAAGGCTCTCATCGAGGCCGAGTTGGAGGCTCAGAAGAAGGAAATCATCAGCAAGATGGAGAAGGGCCAGGTTTACGAGGGCACCGTGAAGAACATCACCACCTATGGTGTGTTTGTTGACCTTGGCGGTGTTGACGGTCTCATCCACATCACCGACCTTTCCTGGGGCCGCGTCAGCGATCCACACGAGGTGGTACAGCTCGACCAGAAAATCAATGTTGCCATTTTGGACTTCGACAACGAGAAGAAGCGCATCGCCCTCGGTCTGAAGCAACTCACCCCGCATCCATGGGATGCCCTTGACGAGAACCTGAAGGTGGGCGACCACGTAAAGGGCAAGGTGGTTGTGATTGCCGACTATGGTGCATTCGTAGAGATTGCTCCAGGTGTGGAGGGTCTCATTCACGTGTCTGAGATGAGCTGGAGCCAGCACCTCCGTTCCGCCCAGGAGTTCATGCACGTGGGCGACGAGGTGGAGGCAGTCATCCTCACACTCGACCGCAGCGAGCGCAAGATGTCTCTTGGCATCAAGCAGTTGAAAGACGACCCATGGGAGACCATCGAAGTCAAATATCCGCTCAACTCACGCCATACTGCAAAGGTGCGCAATTTCACCAATTTCGGTATTTTTGTTGAGTTGGAAGAGGGCGTTGACGGCTTGATCCATATCAGCGACCTTTCATGGACGAAGAAAGTGAAGCATCCTTCCGAGTTCACACAGGTGGGTGCCCCCATCGACGTCGTTGTGCTTGAAATAGACAAGGAAAATCGTCGCTTGAGCCTTGGCCACAAGCAGTTGGAAGACAATCCTTGGGACACCTACGAGACCATTTACACCCCGGGTTCCGTGCATACGGGCAAGATTACCGAGGCAATGGACAAGGGTGCTGTCATCGCCCTCAACGAGGGTGGCGAAGGCTTTGCCACTCCCAAGCACTTGGTGAAGGAAGACGGCAGCCAAGCACAACTTGGCGAAGAGCTCCCATTCAAGGTGATTGAGTTTGTCAAAGAGACAAAGCGTATCATTCTCTCTCACAGCCGTACCTTCGAGGAGGGCAAGGACGAGAAGAAGTCACGCGGCACCCGCCACAGCGCCACGAAGAAGGAAGAGGCTCCAGCCATCAACAATGTTGCCGCAGGCACCACCCTTGGCGACTTGGACGCCCTGGCCGCTCTGAAGGCAAAGATGGAAAAAGGCGAGTAATAATCGACCCTTACCTTGTAATATGGAAGAGCCTGCCTGTTAACAGGCGGGCTCTTCTTGCAATAAGAAGCAAACGAATTAAATCTAAACCTAAGAAAAATGGAAAGAACCTGGAGATGGTTTGGCAAGAATGACAAAATCACCCTTGCCATGTTGCGCCAAATTGGCGTGGAGGGAATAGTGACTGCCTTGCACGACGTGCCGCTGGGCAAAGTATGGACACGTGAGAAGATACGCGACCTTCGTGAGTATATCGAGAGTTATGGCATGCGTTGGAGCGTCGTGGAGTCTCTCCCCGTGGTGGAAACCATCAAGTATGGCGGTCCCGACCGTGATGAGCAAATTGAAGTTTACAAGGAGAGTCTTCGCAACCTCTCATTAGAGGGCATCCACACGATATGCTACAATTTCATGCCCGTTCTTGACTGGGCTCGCACCGACCTGCTACATGCCAATCCCAATGGTTCGAGCAACCTCTATTTCAACTACGCCGAATTCGCCTATTTCGACATCTACATCCTCAAGCGGGAAGGAGCACGCGAGGAATGGGCCCACTTTGAGTTCCCCGCTGGCGTGGGTCAAGGTCGCAACGTGCTTGCCGAGGCCGATGAATTGGCCAAGACAATGACTCCCGAAAAGGAGCACAAGTTGGTGGAGAACATCATCATCAAGACACAAGGTTTCGTATCGGGCAATTTCAGCGAAGATGACGAAGCACCCATTCAAAAGTTCCGCGACTTCCTTTCACTCTATGCAGGAATCGACAAAAAACAACTCCGCGAGAACATGCGCTATTTCCTTGAAGCCATCATGCCTACTTGCGAGGAATGCAACATGAACATGTGCGTGCATCCCGACGACCCACCTATTGAGATTCTCGGCCTCCCCCGCATCGTCCGTACAGAAGAAGACATCGAATGGTTCCTCAACGCCGTTCCCAACCGCCACAATGGCTTGACATTCTGTGCTGGTTCACTTTCTGCCGGAGCCTACAACGACGTTGTGGCCATGGCAAGAAAATTCGCCTCTCGCACTCACTTCGTCCATCTGCGCTCCTGCCACATCTTCCCCAATGGTGATTTCACAGAAGCCAGCCATCTCGGTGGACGGGCAGACATCGTGGAACTTGCACGCATCTTCGAGAAAGAGAATCCATCATTGCCCATGCGTGTGGACCATGGCATGACCATGCTGGGCGATGAGACCCGCGGCTACAATGCCGGCTATTCCTTCCTCGGTAGAATGTTTGCCTTAGGTCAGGTGCAAGGCATTCTGGCCACTGTTGACCGCGAACTTGGCATCACCTACCGCCAACCAGGATTTTTCGACTGAAATCAGTCCATCATCGCAACCAACTCCAATCACCTTTATATAATGAAACTGACAGACATCACCTCCGGCCATTATGATGCCGGTGAATGGGAAGCCAAAGGCTATCAACTTCCCAAATACGACATTGCCGCCGTAGCCAAGAAAACACATGAAGCCCCCACTTGGGTGCATTTCGGCGGTGGCAACATTTTCAGGGCATTCCCCGCTGCCATCCTCAACGACGCGCTCAATTCCGGCGAATATGACCGTGGCGTCATTGTGGCTGAGACCTTTGACTACGATGTGGTGGACAAGGCTTATGCCCCCTATGACAACCTCTCGCTGTTGGTGAGCCTCCAGTCTTCCGGCACGATAGAGAAAAAAGTTATCGGCTCTGTGACAGAGGCTTTGAAAGCCGACTTCCAACATCCTGACTGGCAGCGATTGGTGGAAATCTTCCGCACCCCCAGCCTGCAGATGATTTCCTTCACCATCACGGAGAAGGGATATGTGGTGACACCCGCCGACCTTGAGCGCGGCCTCACCCCCATGCTCGCCATGGGCAAGGTGACGGCATTGCTCTATGAGCGCTACCAAGCAGGGGAACTCCCCCTCACCGTGCAGAGCATGGACAACTGCTCACACAATGGAGACCGTGTGAAGACAGCCGTCTTCGCATACGCCCAGCGTTGGTTGTCCGACGGGCTGGTGCCTCAAGGCTTTATCGACTACCTCTCCGATGAGTCGAAAGTAACCTACCCATGGTCGATGATTGACAAGATTACTCCCCGCCCCCATCAGAAGGTTCAGGAAATCCTCATCGCCGACGGATTTGAAGACAACGCCTACATTGAGACGGCCAAACACACGTTCACAGCACCCTTTGTCAATGCAGAGGAGGTGCAATACCTTGTAATCGAGGACAACTACACCAACGGCCGTCCTCCCCTCCATCTTGGCGGCGCCCTTTACACCACCCGCGAGACCGTGGACCAAGTGGAAACGATGAAAGTGACGACTTGCCTCAACCCCCTCCATACAGCCATGTCTATCTACGGCTGCATGCTGGGCTACACCCTCATCTCTGCAGAAATGGGAGACAGCGACCTTCGCGACTTCATCCAGAAATTAGGCTACATTGAGGCAATGCCTGTTGTCACCGACCCAGGTGTGCTCAACCCCTATGAATTCATTGGAACAGTCATCAACCGACGACTCCCCAACCCCTTCTTGCCCGATGCCCCGCAACGCATTGCCATGGACACGAGCCAGAAACTGCCCATCCGTTTCGGCGAGACCATCAAAAAATACATCGCACGAGGCTTGGACATGGACAATCTGCAACTCATCCCACTCGTGCTTGCCGGCTATGCCCGTTATCTGAAAGGTATTCAGGACGATGGCACACCGTTTACTCCCTCTCCCGACCCGATGCTTGAAGAACTACAAGCCATTGTGGCTCCCCTCGAGGTAGGCAAGAGCGAGCAGGATTATAGCTGTCTGAAAAACCTCTACAGCCGTGCCGATGTCTTCGGCCTCGACCTTTACGCCGCCGGTCTTGGCGAGAGGATAGAGAGTTTGGTGAAAGAGTTATTCGCCGGGCCTGGCGCTGTCCGCGCCACCCTTCACAAATATGTGAAAGCCCGCTGACAAAAAGCCCTTCCTGTTTGGAAGGGCTTTTTTATGCTTCCTGTCTATAGTAACTATAGGGGCTATAGTGAGCATAGTTACTATCGGCTCTCTTTAGCGCAAACCTTTACGTTATTTTAATGCATTTCAAGCATTGTTTTATGCAGGAAAATGCGTAACTTTGCATCGCAAATCAAAAATCGAAAAACAACAACTTAATCTAATAAGAACAAATGAAAAGATTGCAAGAATTGAACAAGCGCACCGCTCCCAAGAGCGTGATGCCAGAGAAAATCATCCAGTTTGGTGAGGGTAATTTCCTTCGCGCCTTTGTTGATTGGATCATCTGGAACATGAACCAGAAGACCGATTTCAACGGCAGCGTGGTGGTGGTGCAACCCATCGAGCGTGGAATGGTGGACTGGCTGAACGGCCAGGACTGCCTGTACCATGTCAACCTGCAAGGTCGTGAGAACGGTGAGACGGTGAACAGCCTTGAGCGTATCGACGTCATCTCACGCGCACTGAACCCCTACACCCAGAACTGGGCATATTTGGCATTGGCCGACCAGCCTGAAATCCGTTTCGTCATCTCCAACACCACGGAGGCCGGCATCGCCTTCGACGACAGCTGCAAACTGAGCGACGCCCCCGCCAGCAGCTATCCCGGCAAGTTGGTGCAACTGCTCTACCGCCGCTACCAAACGTTCAACGGCGACCCCACCAAGGGTCTCATCATCATGCCTTGCGAGCTGATCTTCCTTAATGGACACCATCTGAAGGAGTGCATTTACAAATATATCGAGTTGTGGAAAGACGACTTCGGTGCCAACTACGAGGGCTTCAAGGAGTGGTTTACAAAATATTGCTACGTATGCGCCACGCTTGTTGACCGCATCGTTCCCGGCTTCCCCCGCAAGGAGATTGCCGACATCCAGCAAAAAATCAGCTACAAGGACAACTTGGTGGTGCAAGCCGAAATCTTCCACCTGTGGGTGATTGAGAAGGCCGAGAATATGACATGCGAAGAGCTTCGCGCCGAGTTCCCCGCCGAGAAAGCCGGCTTGCACGTGCTGATTGCCGAGAGCGAGAAGCCCTACCACGAGCGCAAGGTGACACTGCTCAATGGCCCGCACACCGTCCTCTCCCCAGTGGCATACCTCAGCGGTGTCGATATCGTTCGCGACGCCTGCAACCATGAGGTGATTGGCAAATACATCCACAAGGTGCAGTTCGAGGAGTTGATGGAAACTCTCAACCTCCCGATGGACGAACTGAAGCAGTTTGCAGCCGACGTGCTGGAGCGTTTCAACAACCCGTTTGTTGACCATCAAGTGACGAGCATCATGCTCAACTCCTTCCCGAAATTCTGCGCTCGCGACCTGCCCGGCGTAAAGGTATATTTGGAGCGCAAAGGTGAGCTTCCCCAGGGCCTTGTCATGGGTCTTGCAGCCATCATCACCTACTACAAGGGTGGTGTTCGTGAGGACGGTGCCCCCATCGTACCCAACGACGCACAGGAAATCATGGACTTGCTGAAAGAGCTGTGGGCAACTGGCGACACACAGAAGGTTGCCGACGGTGTGCTCTCCGCCACCAACATCTGGGGCGAAGACCTTCACAACGTTGCCGGACTGGCCGACCTGTTGAAGAAGGACCTCGACCTCATCCAAGAGAAGGGAATGCTCGAGGCCGTGAAGACTATCCTCTAAGGCCTTTACACCTCATCCTCAATTTGAACTTCCTCGAAAACCTTGTAACCATCAAGGTTTTCGAGGTTTGCTTTTTCCACCCTCACTTCGCCCATTCTGGAGACATAGACATTGAAAGGCACAAATTCCTCTGTGAGGATGTCGGGTCTTCCCACACTTCCGAGGAAGCGGAGGTTGTTTTCATCACGCCCGTTATAGACCATTCCTAAGAGTACGTTGTGCTTTAAGTACTCCTCGTCAAGGAAAGACTCAAACATAGCCTTGCTGAACACCTTCTCAAAGAACGTGCTCCCATCCTTTCTTGTAACAATCACCTTGATGAGGTTGTTGCGGTATTGTTTTCCTCCCTCGTCAGTGATGGCCGAAATGCTGTCGTTGGTGTATCTGTGAACCCTCACCTTGTAGGTGCTCCCCACCCACTTGACAGTGTCCACGGTGACATCTATCTCGTTCATCTTGTGTATGATGGTGTCTGGCTCCACATTCTCACGTGGTTTCACGATGATATTGTTCTTGATGTGGTCGTTATCATTTTTCTTATCACATGACACAAAAATACCGGCTACCAATGTGAGAGCTGTTAAGGCTATGATTTTTTTCATTTTCAATCAATCTTGTTAAAGGTTCTTCGTTTGCGCTGCAAAGGTAGCGCAAGCCGAAGACAAAACAAAATAAAAATCACAATTTTTATTATTTTTGTTGAGGCGCAGCCTATCCTTCGGCGAAGCCAAAGGTAGCGCAAGCCGAAGACAAAACAAAATAAAAATCACTATTTTTATTATTTTTGTTGAGGCGCAGCCTATCCTTCGGCGAAGCCAGAGGTAGCGTATGTTTTTACTGGCTTACAACAATGGTGTTTCCTTCGAGTTCCAAATGGAAATGTTCGAAACTGTTGAGCAATGTCAACACATCATAGATGTCCTCAGAAGGATTCCAATTGAAATATAAGCGTAGGTTGGCAAGCCCTTCCTCTTTGTACCTGACATTCACTTTATAGGTATCCGACATTTGGGCAAGCACCTCTCGCAAGGTCTTATTTTCAAAAATGACAGTTTTAGGGATGGCAACACCTTCCTTTTCCTTGTTCGCCTCCTCCTTTTCAGCCTGGCTAATGGCAATTGGTGATGTAGGGGCAGGCAATTCTTCGTATGATTGTCCTCCGATGAAATGGAAAGCCGCATAGCAGAGTACTCCCACGACAAACAGGATGGCGACGGAGGCTGCTTTCCAGATGGTTGTTTGGTGTAGATGCATTCCATTTCGGCATCTGTATATTGCTCTTTATGGTCAAGCATATCGAGCAAGGATTTCATTTTATCTTCATTCATATTCATTGGGGCTATTTTGGTTTGAAATGCTGGCGTATCGTAGTCATTGACTGTGAGAGGTATTTATAGACAGCAGCCTCGCTGATATTTAGGTTTTCCGCTATCTCTTGATATTTCATTCCTTCGACAAATCTCATATAGAGGATGCTGATGGCCCGTTTGTTCAACCATTGTTCCATGAACAGTTTTAGCCTTTCTGCATTCTCTCCTTCATCTTCATCCCTTTCTTCCAAGGTGCGCAATGTAATCAATCGTGACACACGTTGTCGGGTACTCATCTTATTGATGATGTTGATACAGCGATTTCTTACACATCTCAGCAAAAACGGCCTTTCT
>CADBBP010000093.1 GCA_902792855.1 uncultured Prevotellaceae bacterium | reverse complement strand
GATGCGCAACGGGCTCGCCTTTTACCTTGGCGGCGTGGTGGGCGGCAACGCCGACGTGCCACAGGCATGCTTCGTGGACATCTTCCTCAACAACCTCTATCGTGGTGTCTATCAATGGTGCGAGAGCGTGGAGGGCGTTTGTGCCCGCTTGGGGTCCGACGTGGTGTTGGAAGTGGACGGCAAGGCACGCTACCACGATACCAACTTCCACACGACCCACCTCTACCATCCGCTGACCATCCACCATCCCGAGGTGTCGCCCGGCGACCCCGACTACCAAGCCATCGCCTCCTACGTCCAACGTGCAGAGGATGCCTTGTATGGTGAGCATTTCCTCGAAGCGGAGGGCGGCTACCGCCAATACCTTGACATGGAGTCGTTTGTGGAGTGGTTCCTGGTGAACGAGATAGCCAAGAACAACGATGCCGCCTTCTACACCAGTTGCCACCTGCATTTCGCCTGGGGTGGCAAGTTGCGGATGGGGCCGTTGTGGGACTTCGACCAATCATTCGGAGCCTACCGATACGAGGGACGTCGGAAGATTGTGAACGACCCGGAGGGTTTCTACCTCCGCCATGCCGGGTGGTATGAACGTCTGTTCCAAGACCCGGCCTTTATGTCGCGTGTGCGGGAACGTTTTCTCCACTACGACGCCCACCGCAATGAGTTGCTGGCCTATGTCGATGCCACTACCTCACTTTTGGAGGCGACCCAGTCGCAGGTGATGGATGCCTACCACGCGGAGAGCGAGAAATTGAAAACGTGGATTTCCCGCCGCATGGAATGGATGCGGTCACACTTGGAAGAGTTGTGATTTTCTCACTCCGAGGTCATGGTGACCTCTATGCATCTCTTGGCGTCGAGGAATATTCTTGCAAGCTTCTTCACGTCTTCAGCCGTTGTCTGCTCTACGAGAAGTTTGTAGTCCTTGTCGAAGTCGGCCTCGTCATCGAGTTGATGCCATATAATATAACTCCAGTAGTCATTGGTGATGGCCACCTGGTCATACTGCTTTAGGAGGTATTCCTTCACCTTCTGCATGGACGAGGGAGTCGGCCCCAGGTTGGCAATGTTCTCCAACTGCTTGTACACGATGGGGTTGAGTTCCTCGTAACGTTTTGGGTCGGCCTTGTAAGAGATGGACAGCGAAGCAGTGGGACGGTCATCCTTGTCGAGTTCCGCCCCCACGCTGACGCCGTAGGTGCCCCCTTTCTCCTCCCTGACGGAGTCGGTGTATGCTATCTGCAGTACGCGCTTGAGGAAGTCGAGTGTCAAGTCGTTTTTGGGTGTGAACTCCACATCTGCGGTGTGGTAAATGGTGACGTTGGCGAGCGGCGTGGCCTGCTGCTTGACAAACTTGTGTACGGAGGTGCCTCCCACGACAAACGGCACGTTGGCATAGTTGGTCTTCTCGTTCTTGTGCGTTGCCGGCAGTGTTGCGAGATACTGGCAGAGCAGGGGTCTCAGCACATTGAGGTCCACATTGCCGATGATGACCGTCTTGAAATTGGCAGCATCGCTGAAACGCTCCTTGTAAATTTGCAAGATGCGGTCGTAACTCGCCTTGTCGAGCGTAGCCTGAACGACGGGCTCAAGCCTGGGGTGATGCCCGAAGAGGATGGCGTTGATGGAGTCGTTGTAATCCACCTTCGGACTTGCGTTCCTATTGGTGAGGAAGGAACGGGTTCGGTTGATGAGTCCTTTGAAAGCCTCGTCGTCGCGCCTTGGCTGCGTGAAAGTGAGATGCGTCAGTTCCATCATGGCCTTGAGGTCCTTCACCGATGAAGAGGCCGAGATGCTCTGTCCCCTGGTGCCCACCGACGGTTTGACGCGCACCACCTTCCCTGTGAGCATCTTCTTGAGGGAGAGTTGGTCGAAGTTGCCGACGCCCCCTTCCGACACTGCACTGGAGATGAGTGAGAAGTTGGGGATGTCCTCGTCGGGGTAGAGCGACGTTCCTCCGTCGGCCTTCATGGTCATGGTGATGGCGTCCGCTTGGAAGTTGGTGGGTTTCACGTACACCTGCATGCCGTTGGAGAGCGTCATCTGCGTGAAGCCGTGCTTGAAAGGCTTCTCCTCGACAATAGTTCCCGGCGCGGGCAAGTTCGTCATGAGGCTCTCCGCCAGTTGCTGCTCTACGTATGGTGCATAAGCCTGTGTCTGGGCCGCATGGACAATTTGCCTCAACGTGGCCTCTGAAGGAAATTCCACTTCCTCCTTTTCGGGTCCGTAAAGTGCGAAGACCTGGTTTTTGTCTGTGATGAGTTCCTTGACGGCATCGTTCACCTCTTCAAGTGTCACCTGTTCGTCGAACCTCTTGACAAGTTGGAAGTAGTCATCAACGGAAATGAGCGGCTCCGTCTCGAGGAAATTGTGTACGCACTTGTTGACGAAATAGGAGTTGGTGCGGTCATTGCGCTCCTTCCATTGCCTTTCATTGGCAGCCAGCAACAGTTTCTTCGCCCTGTCGAGTTCCGGTTGTGTGAAGCCGTGCTGCCTTGCCCTTTCTGCAGCCCCCACGGCAGTGATGATACCGCCGAGGATGTTGTCCTGCTTGCAGCTGATGCTCATGGAGAAAGCCTCCTTTGTCCTGCTGACGAAGAATGTCCCTCCCCTGCCTGTAGCGCTCATGAAAGGCGGGTTGGCCTGCTGCCTGATTTCCGACAGCCTGTCGTTCAGCATGTGTGCGATGAGGTCGTCCACGTAGTCCCCCCTCAGATAATCCACGGTGTTTTTCTGTTCGTCGGGTGTTGCGTCGCGCTTCATATAAAGATGAGCCAACACGACGGGCTGCTCCTTGTCGCGCTCGATGGCCACCACCATGTCCTCATTATCAGGTACTGGATAATACACCCGCTCCGCCCTATCCTTGGGGAGAGGAATGGAGGCGAAGAGTTTCTTGATTTTCCGCTCCACCTTGTTGACATCGATGTCTCCCACGACGATGACCGCCTGCAAGTCGGGACGGTACCATTTCTGGTAGTAGTCCCTGAGGTCCTTGTACGGGAAGTTGTCCACCACGTCCATGGAGCCAATGGGCAGACAGTCTTCATATTTGGAGCCTTTGTAAATGATGGGCAAGACATTCTCCTGCATCCGCTGCATGGCCATTCCAGCCCTTCGGTTTCTCCATTCCTCATGGATGACTCCTCTCTCCTTGTCAATCTCCCCATCCTCAAGCAGGATGTAGTGGCTCCAGTCGTGTAGCACGAGGAGGCACGAGTCGAGTATGCCCTCCCTCTTGAGTGGTGCCGAGCCGATGTGATAGACAGTCTGGTCCACACTGGTGTACGCGTTGAGGTTGGCGCCGAATTTCACGCCGATGGTCTCGCACCATGGTACGATGCCCAACCGCTTTCCCTTGCCGGGGAAGTTCTTTGTGCCGTTGAATGCCATGTGTTCGAGGAAATGAGCCAGTCCCCTCTGCCTTGGCTCCTCAAGAATGGCCCCCACTCGTTGTGCAATGTAGAAATCCGCCAATCCGGGCTCCTTGGCGTTGTGTCTGATATAATAGGTGAGGCCGTTTTTCAGCGTTCCCTTCCTCACCTCCGGGTCCTGTGTGAGTTGCTCCTGTGCGTGCGCCATGCTTGCCACGGCGAGCAGGATTGCGATGATGTGAAATCTTCTCATTTTATTGTCAATTTTTTATTTTTTGTCACAAAGGTAGCAATAAAAATTCTTTCTGCGATGGTGCTTGCATCAAAATACCGACAAATGGGTATGAGCAGTGCCATCCTCACCCCAGACATACCCAAATGTTTGTGAGCAAGGAGTTTGGCTCCCTCATCACCATAAGTAGGTATCTGCACACAACATAAAAATACAAAAAAATAAGTATTGTCCACCCCATGCCAAATGGTTACTTTTGCATCTCGAAAAAATGCTTCACCATACGATGACATATCGCCACTTTCCTGCCATCCTCCTGCTCTTGCTGATGGGTGTGCAGCCTGTTTTCGGCCAAGTTGCCACACTGTCTGGCCGCGTGGTGACCGATGATGCGGAGGAACCCATCGAGTTCGCCTCCATCCTTTTGAGTGAAAGCGGTTTGTGGGCCATCACCGATGAACGGGGACGGTTCGCCATTAAGAATGTTCCCCATGGCAAACTGACACTGACGGTGCAGTGCTTAGGTTATCAGAAGCGCACCTGGCCGATGACCATCCAGCGCGACGTGACCAACCTGACGCTCCGTCTCCGTGAAGACAACTTGAAGCTCGACGAGGTGATGGTGGTGGCACGCAGGAAGAGCGACGAGGCCACCACGTCGTACACCATCGACCACACGACGCTCGACAACCAGCAGGTGCTCAACGTGGGTGACCTCACCTCGCTCCTCCCTGGTGGCAAGACGGTGAACTCCACGTTGATGTCTGACCCACGGCTTGCCCTTCGCAGCGGCAGTCAAGAGAAGGGCAACGCCTCATTCGGCACCGCCGTGGAGGTGGACGGCATGCGTCTGGACAACAATGCCGAGACGGGGGAGACACTTGCCGCCTCCACCCGTACGGTGAGCACGTCAAACATCGAGAGCGTGGAGGTGGTCACCGGCATCCCCTCCGTGGAGTATGGCGACCTCTCCAACGGCGTGGTGAAGGTGCGCACACGCAAAGGCAAGTCTCCCTTCATCGTGGAGGGGAAGCTCACCCAGCACACACGTCAAATAGCACTCAACAAAGGTTTCGACTTGGGCAAGGGTCTTGGACTGCTCAACGGCTCCTTGGAGCATGCCCGCTCCTTCTCCGATGCCGCCTCGCCCCACACCGCCTACCAGCGCAACATCCTCTCGCTGCACTACATGAACACCTTCATGCGCGAGTCGTCGCCACTAACGCTCGACTTGGGCCTCACAGGCAACGTGGGCGGCTATAATTCAAAAGCCGACCCCGACGAGGAACTCGACGACTACAGCAAGGTACGCGACAACACCCTTCGCGCCAACTTCAGCCTGCAATGGCTTCTCAACAAGCCATGGCTCACCAACCTGCAGTTGAGCGGCCATTTCTCCCTCTCCGACCATCGCACGGAGAGCTATGCCAGCAAGAGCAGCGCCTCCACACAACCCTACATCCACACGCTTGAGGAAGGCTATTTCATCGCCCAGGAATTCGACGAGCATCCCGACGCCAACATCATCCTCGGCCCCACCGGCTATTGGTACCAGCTGGGGTTCAACGCTTCCAAGCCCATGAACTGGGAAGTGAAGATAAAAGGGGAGCAGGCTTGCCGCATCGGTCCGGTCATGAGCAAGTTGCTCGCCGGCATCACCTACACTGGCAGTCACAACAACGGCCGTGGCACCTATTATGATGACATGCGCCTTGCACCCACCTGGCGCGAATACCGTTACGACGAACTACCGGCAATGCACAACATCGGCCTCTTCCTGGAAGAGAAGGTATCAATCCCCGTCGGCCGGCGCTCCACCTTTGAGTTGACCACCGGTCTGCGCGAAGACCTCACCCTCGTCGGCGGCTCCGACTACGGCACGGTGTCGAGCCTCTCACCTCGCACCAACGCCCGCTACGTGTTCTGGCGGCAGCAACGCAAACGGTGGGTGAGCGAACTGAGCCTCCATGCCGGTTGGGGGAAAAGCGTGAAACTGCCCTCTTTCCAAGTGCTCTACCCCACCCCCTCCTACGCCGACCGCTTAGCGTTCTCATCCACCAGCACAAGCGACAACAAATCCTTGTACGCCTATCACACCTACCCCACAAAAGCCCTCTACAACGCCGATCTGCGGTGGCAGTACACCCACCAGACCGACATCGGCGTGGAAGGCGTGGTGCGTGGTACGAGAGTGAGTCTGTCTGCTTTCCACCACCGCACACACCGCTCCTACATGAGCACCGACCTCTATCGGCCGATGACCTACAAATACACGCCTCCCACCTCGCTCAACGGACTGGGCATCGCCCCGTCCGACCGCCGCTACTCCATCGACCCAACCACAGGCATCGTGACGGTGAGCGACGCCACAGGCCAGCAGTCCTCCACCAACTTGGCATACACCGAGCGCAACACCTATGCAGTGAACAACCAATACGTGAACGGCACCCCGGTGGACCGCTACGGCTTGGAGTGGATTGTGGACTTCGCCCAAATCCGCGCCCTTCGCACACAACTGCGCGTGGACGGCAATTTCTACCGCTACGAGGGTTTTGACGACGTGTTGTTTGCCGACATCCCTCTCGGCATTGGCTCCACGATGAGTGGCGGCCGCCCCTATGGATACGTAGGCTACTATCGCGGGAGCAACGTGACAAGCACCGACTATAGCGCCGGAGCCTCCATCAGCAATGGAGCCTTGAGCAAGCAGACAAACATCAACGTGACTGCCACCACCCACCTCCCCCGCCTGCGGATGGTCGTGGCACTCCGCGTGGAATGGACACTTCAGAACTACCACCGCCAACTCAGCAAGTTCGACAACGGCACACGTGGCATCATCCTTGCCGACAAGTCCGATTTTTTCGGCATTCCTTACGACGGCAACAGCAAAGACCACTTTGTGGCACTCTATCCCGAATACTACACCACGTGGGAAGAGCCCGACGTACTCATCCCCTTCGCCGAACGCTTCGCATGGGCTCGCGACAACGACCCCACACTCTACAACGACCTGACGCAACTCGTGGTGAAGACGAACTACGCCTACGTGATGAACCCCGACCGCCTCTCACAATACTACTCAGCCAACTTCAGTGTGACCAAGGAGATTGGCGATCATGTGAGTGTCTCGTTCTACGCCAACAACTTCCTCAACAACATGAAACGCGTACACTCCTCGCAGACCGACCTGAAAACCTCGCTCTTCAGCAGTAGATACATTCCAAGTTTCTACTATGGACTGTCGCTGCGCATCAAAGTGTGATGACAACAAGATACAAACACAACACCAAAATAAAAGCAATAATATAAATAAGGTATGAGAACCGCCCCCATCACCCCCTTCCCCTTTGCACGCGCCAAGGCATTGACCGCCCTGCTGATTGTCGGCTGCACGACCCTCTCAAGCTGCAGCTACGACGAAGAGGTGGAGCTATGCCAGGTGGAAGTGCGCTTGGAATATCCGGAAAACACGGTATCTGCCTATGCCGGCGCCCGTGTTGAGATGAAAGACGCCACGGCATCGGTGTTTGTCGATTCCACCGACGCCACTGGAGCGGCGCACTTCACCTTGCCCCCCGGCATCTACGAGGCCACAACGAGCGACCAATATGTGGACTCCACCGACACCGACTGGTGGCGCTACATCTTCAACGGGGTGAGAAGCCTCATCATCATCTCACCCGACAGCACCAACGTGCTCACCCTCCCCCTCAAGATGTCGAGAAAAAGAATCGTGCATTAAGACCCTAAAGTCCTTAAAGACCTTAAAAAAACTCTTAATCATAAAATCAAAAAGCATGAAGAAAAAAAGACTACTTCAACTGACGGCCACACTGGCTCTGTTGCTGCTCCCCCTGACGGGTGTGATGGCACAGGGTAGCGACGCCGTGAAATGCATGGTGCTGAAGCAAAGCGACGGCACCGTGAGTTCCTTTGCCCTCCGGGAAGCCCCAGTGGTGTCCTATGAAGATGCCAACATCGTGGTGTCCTGCGGCGAACAAACCTTCTCCACGCCCCTTGCAGGCATCGACACATGGACCTTCGAGGACATCCCCACCGCCATCCAAGCCATCCCCGACGAGAGTGGCAAGCCCTCCTTCAGCTACGGCACCATTTCCGGCCTTGCACCCGGCTCCGCCATCAGCATCCACAGCATCGACGGCAAGACCCTTCGCAGCCTGAAGGCCGACAGCCACGGCCATGCCACCATCGACCTGAGCCAGTGGGGCCATGGCGTATTTATCGTGAGAACCCCCAACCGCAGTTTCAAAATTAAAAAATAAAAACATAACAACATGAAAAAGACCATACTCCTCATGGCCGCAACGGCCCTCATTTCCCTCGGCGCACAAGCCCAGAACTACAAAATGGTGATTACCAAGGCCGACGGCACACAGGTGGAGTTCTCCACCACGGAGATAGACAACATCACCTACGTGGAGGCCGCCGAACCCATCCTGCCCGACCAGAACGCCGACCAAGTGGTCATCAAGGAAATCTACAATGGTGGCTGCCCAAGTGACGACGGAAAGACATTCCAATATGACAAGTGCATCATCCTCTACAACAACTGCGGTCAGCAAGCCGTGGTGAACAACCTCTGCATCGGCACCGTACAACCCGCCAACGGCCATAGCAAGAACGAGAACTACGACGAGAGCGGCAAACTCGTCTATGAGGCAGAAGGCATCATCCCCTGCTGGCACGGCATCTGGTGGTTCCAAGGCTCACTGGTCATCGAACCCTACTCACAAATAGTTGTGAACATCTGCGGTGCCATCGACAACACGCAGACCGTCTCACAGTCGGTGAACTACGCCAACCCTGCCTACTACGCCATGTACGACCCCGAGAGCGGCTACGCCAACACCAAATACTACCCCACCCCGAGTGCCGAGATACCCACCTCCCACTACTTGAAAGCCAAGGAGATAGGCATGGGCAACGGATGGACCTACAGTGTCAGTTCGCCCGCCACCGTCATCTTCCAGACACAAGGGATGGACGCCCAGGCCTTTGCCGATGACGCCGACCGCCTCTGGTATCCCGGCGGCGAGGTGAGCCAGGTGAACGCCTGCTTCGCCGTTCCCGCCACGTGGGTCATCGACGGTGTGGAGATCTTCTCCTCAGCCAACAAGGACAACAGCGTGAAGCGCCTCACCGCCGACATCGACGGCGGCTACGTCTATCTGACCAACTACCTTGGACACTCCCTCTACCGCAACGTGGACAAGGCCGCCACGGAGGCCCTTTCGGAGAATGCCGGCAAACTGGTTTACAACTACGCCTTGGGGGTGGACGACAGCACCGACCCCAGTGGCATCGATGCCGAGGCCAGCATGAAAAACGGCGCACACATCATCTTCCAAGACAACAACAACTCCAGCGAAGACTTCCACGAGCGTCAGAAATGCTCGCTCAGAGGCGAATAACCCACCATCATGACACAAGCAGCCATCTGTGCCATCATCCTATCCTGTGCATGCGCCCTCCCGGTGCATGCACAGGACAGTTTGCTGCTGCGCGACTTTCATTATGTGAAGTCCACCAATGCCTGGCTCACCAGCAGCAACGCCGCCACGCTGACCCGCATGGAGGCAGACAACCTCTCCGAGGCCACGGCGACGGTCACGTCAGGCCATGGCGGACTGACCGACTTCTCCGGCTCCCCCGAAGACCTCCACGCAGGAGCCACCGCCGAGTCGTTCACACGCCTCACCCCCCACACCGTGGTTCATGGCCGGATGCGCTACGACAACTATTCTGGCAAACGCATGGGCGGCTCCACCTTCATCGACTGCCGTCACCTACCCTTCGACATCGTTGAAGACTCCCTCACAAACCTTGGCAAGAAGCATCTCGACACCTACCAACTCACCGGCGGCGTGGGTACGGAGTTGTGGAAGAAGTTGTCAGTTGGTGCCCGCCTCGACTACACTGCCGCCAACTATGCCAAATACAAGGACTTGCGCCATAAGAACAAGTTGATGGACATGACACTCACCGTTGGGGCTTGGATGCCGATAGGCAAAGTGCTGTCATTAGGTGCCAACTATTATTACCGCCGCACAACGGAAGGTGTCACCTACAGCCTGCACGGGCGCGAGGACAAGGTTTACAAGTCACTCATCAACTACGGGCCCTTCATAGGAAAAGTGGAGCAGTTTGGATACAACGGCTTCACCGACCGGTCACGCGAGATGCCCATGGTGGACGACTACAACGGCGCAGGACTGCAACTTGGCGTGGAGATGGGAAACGTGGCATTCATCAACGAGGCCACCATCGCCCGGCGAAAGGGGTACTATGGGAGGAAATCACCCTACACCATCACCTTCAGTCATCATGCCTCCAAAACATACAACTACAAGGGTTCCCTTAGCGTGAAAAGCCGCCGCACGCTGCACATTGTAAGAATGGAAATGGACGTGGAGAACCTGAAAAACCATTTCGCCTCCTACCGGGAGATGAAAAACGACGCCGGCGCCAACTATTATGAATACCATGATGCCGTGAAAACCGCCGACAAGGTGTGGGTGGATGGTAAAGTCAACTACACGGCACTCATAGACGTGAGGGGAGAAATGCCTTCATGGATGCTCACGTTGGGTTGCTCCTGGCAGCACCGCCGTCAGACCGCCTACCTCTACCCCTACTACCGCCGCCAGCACCTCGACAACCGTGAATGGAACGTCGGTGCCACACGCAACCTCTTGCTACAGAAAGGCATACTGTCACTAACCCTCCAAGGAGCCTTCCTGCACGGCAGCGGCGAGCCATACGAGGATTTCACTTTCGCCACGCCATCCGACAAGCAAAGCACCCCCGCCACCATGGACACGTGGCTCCACCGCGAGCATGTGTGGCTCACCGCCCCACAATACAACGTGTCAGGCATCGCAAGATATGCCTTCCTTTTCCCTGGCACACACATGAAAACATTTGTCGAGACAATGGTCAGTCATAGGAAAGCCAACACCACCAACCCCTACGCCGTGGGGCGTGACCGCACCACACTACAACTCACCCTTGGAGCCGATTTTTAAGGGCGAATGACAAATAAAAAAAGAAAAGCACACTCACCAGCACACTTTTACCAATTTAATGACTACCTTTGCATGTCAAACGGTCCCCTAAACGACCTTTACATGATAGTCATTCGCAACAAATACCTGCCCTTCCCCGGCTTCGCTGCCATCAACCTGTTCGGTGTGCTCTTCTGCCGACCCGGCACGAGGATCACCCCACGACTCATCAATCATGAGCGCATTCATACCGCACAAATGATGGAGATGGCGTTCATCTTCTTCTATATTTGGTATCTTGTGGAATGGACCGTTCGCCTGACATGCCGTGGCAATGCCTATTTCAACGTCTCATTCGAGCGGGAAGCCTACCGCAACGAGCACAACAGGCAATACCTCTCACAAAGGAAACACTTCGCGTGGTGGAAATACACCAAAGAACGACAGTTTTTGTAATAACTACACTTTTTTTCGCATTTCAATCCATTCAAAATGACTTTTCCTTTGGTTCTTGAGAAAAAAAGCATACTTTTGTACCTTGAAAAGTGCCAGACAGCATGGAAAAATGTAGTCTGCAACACTGTCTAACTATCAAAAAACCTAAACAACCATTAAAGCAATGAAAATTTTACGCATTTTGACATTGTCAGCCACATTGATGGCTGGGTTTGCGCTGACCGCTGTCGCGCAGAACACCACCTTGCCTTCCTCCAAAGCAGAAACCGACGCACTCATAAGCGCCCGTCAACAAATCACAGACGTCCCCACCGTATATATATGGATGTACGACGCCGAACTCAACGCCAAGCAAACCAAACCCAAGGAGTATCAAGGCGGAACTACCGACCATGGCGACAACTACTTCATGATCCGCACCACAAGCGACGCCGCCGGAACATACAGCCTGAAAATCAGTGAAAATCTTCTTGCCGCCAATCCCGATATGGACGCAAATGCCGTCATATTGGCCAATTATGGAAAATACGAGGCCAAATCCGACCAATACCGCCTGGCACGCATCAAGGTGGTGGACGGAGCTGGCACAATGAAAGCGCGTGACGAACTCACCACCATCCGCGGTAGAGGCAACTCCACTTGGTGGACAGACAAGAAAGCCTTCCGCCTCAAGTTCCCATACAAGACGAAACTTCTCGCCGACGCCGACGGCAACAATGAATATGCCGATGCCAAAAACTGGACACTCCTCGCCAACGTGGCCGACAAGTCCTTGCTTCGCAACGCCCTCACCAGGGAGGTTAGCCTCAACTTGGAGAACAAAACCGGCGTGAAAGCCCTCCCCTTTCATCCTGCCTACAAATTCATCGACCTCGTGGTCAACGACATCTATGTGGGAACCTACCAAGTGTCCGACCATATTCAAATCGGTCCCGACCGCATCAACATCGACGAAAACAACGGATGGTTCCTGGAAGGTGTGATAGGAGATGCTTTTATTGAGGAAAACAATGTCACCATTAATGGATATACCGTCAATGTCAAAAATCCAGAAGATGATTACTATACAGATGAATTAAAAACGAGCATCGAGAATTATCTCTCACAATTGGCATCATTATACACAAGTGATTGTTCAGAAGCAACAGGATTTTTCAAATATGCCGACATACAATCATTAGCGGCTTATTTCATTGTCAATGAAATCACAGGCAATTATGATGGAATGATACAGAATTACATGTATCGTGACATCAATGATGGCGACAAGCTCAAATTCGGCCCCATGTGGGATTATGATATTGCCTATGGAAACTATGGCGACAATGAAGGCAAATTGACCAATGGCTTCATTTTCCAAAATGGCAAAAACAGCGATTGGGCCACCCCGGGCATCATAATTAAAAATATACTTGCCAACAGCCCTCAATTCGCCATTCTTGTCAACGACTGGTGGGAAAAGGTGTATGACAATGGCAACTTGGCCACATACCTAAAAGGCAAAGTGGACGGGATAGCCGCCACGATGGCCCGCTCCCGTCAACTCAACTACACCCCCGTCGCCCAGGGCGGTGCAGGTTGGAACCTTGGCACCGATGACTTGGGATGGGGGTTGAAAACCTACTCCAACTACGAGTCCGCCATTCAAGACATCAAGGATTTCATCGATGCACACATCGCCTTCCTCAACACGGAAATCAGGAAATTAATCCCTGTGGCGGAAGACTACACCATCAACGCCACCGAATGGAATAACAGCAACACCCCATTCTATGGGAAATCGGGCAAACTGCTCAACGTCACCATCACCAACCGCACTTTCACCTCCGGTGTATGGAACACCATCTGCCTACCCTTCTCACTTACCATGGACCAACTGAAAGAAAAGTTTGGCAACGATGTACAGTTGGTGGAATACACCGACTACACCGATGGAAAAATGATATTCTCCCCCGCCACCGAACTTGTGGCTGGGACACCCTATATGTTGAAATTCACAGGCAGCAATGTGGCGAATCCCACTTTCAACGATGTTTGTATCAGTGTGCAACAAGCCAGTTCCACCTTCGTTGACTCCAACCCCGACATTTCCTTCACCGGCAATTTCTTCATTTACGACGGAGCCAAGAACGGCAGTGTGATGACATACGACAACAGCACAGACACCTTCATCCCCTACACCACCTACAACCCACTTCCAGGAATGAGCGCCGACGGCATGGTCAGCATCACCGACGTGACCTACATGGTGGACTACATCCTCGGCAATGGTACGGACAAGTTCAACCTGAAGAACGCCGACGTCAACGAAGACAAAAAGATTGACGTGACCGACGTGACCCGCATTGTTGACATCATCCTCAGCAGCCATTGATATCTACAACCAAAACATAACAACCAATGAGAGAACAAGAACAAGAAAAAGAAAACGAACAGTTTCAACTACCTGAGAACGCTTTCCGCGAACTATCTCCCGGCGAGAGCTACCATCCCATCATGCGCCCCGACCGTGAGTATGCCGAGGTGAACACCTGGTCTGTGACGTGGGGTATCGTGATGGCCATGCTCTTCTCCGCTGCTGCCGCCTACCTGGGTCTGAAGGTGGGGCAGGTGTTCGAGGCCGCCATCCCCATCGCCATCATCGCCGTGGGAGCCTCCACCGCCGCCCGCCGGAAGAACGCTTTGGGTGAGAATGTCATCATCCAGAGCATCGGCGCCTGCTCCGGCGCCGTGGTTGCCGGTGCCATCTTCACCCTGCCAGCCATTTACATCCTCCAAGCCAAATACCCCGACGACCCGGAGATGACCGCCTCCTTCCTCAAGGTGTTTCTCTCCTCCCTCCTGGGTGGCATCATAGGCATCCTCTTCCTCATCCCCTTCCGCAAGTATTTCGTCAAGGAGATGCATGGCAAGTACCCCTTCCCGGAGGCCACAGCCACCACGCAGGTGTTGGTGAGCGGTGCGAAGGGTGGCAACCAGGCCAAGCCGTTGCTCATCGCCGGCATCGTGGGTGGTCTCTACGATTTCATCGTGGCCACCTTCGGATGGTGGAACGAGAATTTCACCACCCGTGTGGTGTCTCTCGGCGAGCAATTGGCCGACAAAGGCAAGTTTGTATTCAAGGTGAACACAGGTGCCGCCGTGCTGGGCTTGGGCTACATCGTCGGTTTGAAATACGCCTTCATCATCTGCCTCGGTTCGCTGTGCGTGTGGTGGCTCATCGTTCCCGGCATGGCCCTGTTCTTTGGTGACCAGGTGCTCAACGCGTGGGACCCATCCATCACCGCCACGGTGGGTGAGATGAGCCCTGAGCAGATTTTCCGCAGCTACGGCAAGAGCATCGGCATCGGCGGCATCGCCATGGCCGGCATCATCGGCATCATCAAGTCGTGGGGCATCATCAAGAGCGCCGTCTCCTTGGCCGCGAAGGAGATGAAGGGCAAGGGAGCCGGTACCGGCGAGGTGGAGCGCACCAGCCGCGACCTCTCTTTCCGTGTCATCGCCATCGGCAGCATCGTCACTCTTCTGGTCACCTACCTCTTCTTCTGGCTCGGCGTGATGAAGGGCAACCTGCTGTTCGCCACGATGGCCATCCTCTTGGTGGCCGTCATCGCCTTCCTCTTCACCACGGTGGCTGCCAACGCCATCGCCATCGTGGGCAGCAACCCCGTCTCGGGCATGACGCTGATGACCCTCATCCTCGCCTCCGTCGTGATGGTGGCCGTGGGTCTGAAAGGCACCGCCGGCATGGTGGCCGCCCTCATCATGGGCGGTGTGGTGTGCACCGCCCTGTCGATGGCTGGTGCTTTCATCACCGACTTGAAAGTGGGTTACTGGCTTGGCACCACTCCCCGCAAGCAGGAGTCATGGAAATTCCTCGGCACTTTGGTCTCCGCCGCCACGGTGGGTGGTGTGATGATTTTGCTCAACGAGACCTATGGTTTCGCCAGCGGACAGTTGGCTGCCCCGCAGGCCAACGCGATGGCCGCCGTCATCGACCCGTTGATGAACGGCGTGGGCGCCCCTTGGCTGCTCTACGCCATCGGTGCTGTCATCGCCATCGTGCTCACCTTCCTCAAGGTTCCTGCCTTGGCTTTCGCCCTTGGCATGTTCATCCCCTTGGAACTCAACACCCCCCTTCTCGTTGGCGGAGCCATCAACTGGTATGTCACCAGCCGCAGCAAGGAGAAGAGTGTGAACGAGGCACGTGGTGAGAAAGGCACGCTGATTGCCAGCGGCTTCATCGCCGGTGGCGCCCTGATGGGTGTGGTGAGTGCCTTGCTGCGCTTCTCCGGATACAACCCCATCAACGAGGAATGGTTGGCCAACCACCTCTCCGAGGTGCTCTCCCTCGTGGCATACGTGCTTCTCATAGCCTACTTCATCCATGCCACAAAGCCCGGAAAGGAGGAATAACCTATCTTCTGTACTGAATGCGTCAAGGCCGGTGTCACCAAGATGACACCGGCCTTGACTTTTTATACGAGGGAGGACTTCAAGCGTCCACTCAGGACAGTCGGTCGAGTTGTTGTCGCAGGTTCAGCAGTTCGTCGCGCACGGAAATGAGGGTGTCGAGCAACACCGCCGTCTTATCCACTCCTTCACGGTTCTCGTTGAACATTTTCCGGGCTGCATCGAGTTTGAAGCCCCTCACCTTGACAAGGTTGTACACCGTAGCCACCTTTTCGATGTCCTTCTCCGTATATTGCCTCACATTGTTGGAGCCCACGTGGGGGCGAATGTGTGGGAACGCCTTCTCCCAATATCTCAACAGACTCTCATTGACGGAGAACATCTCCGCCACCTCCTTGATGGAATAATACACTTTCTTCATCTTGGGTTCCGTCTTGCTTGCCGGCATGGTTCAGGAGTTTAGGTTTGTCAATGCGTGATTCTCAACACTTTCTTCGTGTTGTCGATTTCTATTTTGCCAAGTTTTCCCAGCACGCTTTGCCCAAGGAGCAGCGGTGCTTTCTGGTTGCCCACCACGGAGGCACGGACGTTGGTGAGGTCGAAGCCGCCGAAATTAACTTTCTTGATATTGACGATGGTGCCTTCCGTAATGTTTCCGTTGGCATCGAGGTAGTGCTGCCTCCCCACGATGTCGCTTGCCGAGAGGTACCCATTCTTGAGCATGAAGCTTGCTTCCACCAAGGAGATGGAGACATCACTTGCACCGGTGTCAAAGACGAAGTGCAGGGGCAGTCCGTTGACTTGGCATTTCACCTTGCACACCCCTCCCTCCTTGGTGAAGGGCACCTCGGACACCGTTTTCTCGGTGTTGCCGTCGTTCTTCGCTCCTTGGCTGCCATTATCCGACAATTCTTTTTCGAGCAGTGCCTTGTATTGTTCCACAAGGTCCTTGTATTGCTGCATGTCGCGGATGTTGTCCAAGTCGGTGTCGTGCTCCATGTGCTCGAAGGCCCTCCATCCTTTCTTCAAGGATTTTTCCAGGTATTCGATGGCTTTCTCCTTTTCCCCCATCAGCGAGTAGATGCAAGATGCATCGTAAAGTTTTCCTTTCGACTCGTCAGCCTTGAGGATGGCCTCGATGGTCTGGATGGCCTTCTCCTTATTGCCCAAATTGAGTTGAGCATAGGCGATGCTGACATCCATGGTATCCTTTTGCACTTCCAACACCTTGGCATAATCGGCCTTGGCGAGGTCGTCGTTGCCCATGGCTTGATATATGCGTGCCCTGAGGCCATACAACTCTGGAAGGTCATCCTTGTCAGTGATGCCCATGGTAAGGTCGTCGAGCGCTTCCTCCAACCTACCTGCCTTGTAGCGTGCATAGCCTCTGAGGTAGAAATTGACGGCATTGTATGAGTCGCCGTCATCGAAGAGTTTGTCCACACATTGCACAGCCTCGTCATACTTTCCCATGTACTCGAGTATGTCCAACTTATTGACAATCAAGGTATAGTCGGCAGAATCCTCTTCAAGGGCCTTGTCCACGATTTCCATGGCCCTTTCATAGTCTCCCATCTCATTGCAGCATTCCACGATTTTGGTGAGCGAGCCGTTGGTTCCGTCAATTTCGTCGGACTTGAGGTAATAGTCGATGGCGGTCTTGTAGTTTGCCCTTTTCTGCTCGACAGTTGCGAGGAAATAGGGCCAAGAGGCCTCGGAGGGATTTTGCAGCATCTTGAGTTTGAGTTTGGTCCTTGCGACGGCCAGTCCCTCGGAGGGCAAGTCGCTGAGGATGGGAACAATGGAGTAATCCTCCTCTTGCTCCACAAACTTCAAGAGGTCGTCCACCGCCTCGTTGTATTTCTTCAGTCCGATATAGCTCCTTGCCCTGAAGATAAACTGCTTGTTGTAGTCATTGGAGAGTTTCTCCACCTTGTCGAAATAGGGGATGGCCTCTTCCCATTTCTCCTGCATGTTGGCGTTGCGTCCCAAACCCATGTAGCCAACGACATCGCCCGGCTCCATGTCGATGCATTTTTGGAATTCTGCATCGGAGAGGTCATATTTCTTCTGCTCGTAGTAGATTTGCCCACGGTCCTGATAAAATCCCAACTCCTTGGGATTGCATTTGATGGCTAACGCCAAGTCATCGAGGGCGCCGATGGTATCCTCCATCTGCAAGTGGACTTGTGCCCTAATTTTGTATGCATCAGAGAGGTGCTCGTCCTTTTTTGGCAACAGGCCAATGGCTTTCTCCACGGCACTCATGGCCTCGCCCTGCTCGCCAAGAGCAGCCTGCGACAAGGCAATCATCAAGTGAGCGTGGCCGCTCTTGGGGTTTTGCTCCACGTCCTTTTGAAAGAATGAGAGGGCGGTGGAATAGTCATCCTCTTCCAAGCTCTCCATACCACGTAGATAATTGTATGTCTCATACTTCTTCGCCTTCTCCTTTTGTGCGAAGCCACCAGTTGCCACAGCCATGGCAACCAGCATGATAATCAGCCTTTTCATCATAACTCTATTCTATTTTTACAATAAAGAAGCGTTTCAATGTGCTGGTTCTATCACCATTCACACAATTATTTTACGCTCACCTTATTCTTTGCAAAGGTAATGCAAGACGAAGACAATACAAAATAAAAAAGCATTTTTTTGTTTTTTGGGATTCGCATCATAAGCATATTGCAAACCTTACACAAGTGACGGATGTCCCAAATAAACGATTTGTGAACATGCAGCCCCCTTGCACGACGCATGGTTGCTGCGTTGTTTTTGTCCATGAAAAGAAAACAATTCATGATAAAAAACAATAAATCGGCTTAAAAAGAGTTATAAAGATAAGAATAGTTGATTGCAGATGTCACAATATCTCCTCATCACAGCAAGTGCCTTTGTGCTGAGTGCGCTGATAGGCTTTGTCATGATTCCCCAGATCATGAACTACTGCAAGCGCAAGAAGCTCTACGACATCCCCAACGAGCGGAAGGTACACAAGAACGCCATCCCTCGTCTGGGTGGCATCATCTTCATGCCCAGCATGCTGCTTGCTTTCCTCCTGTCGCTTGTCGTACTTCGCCAGGTGACGGGCGAGGAACCCATCACCATCAGTCTGTGGACCAGCACATTCTTGGTGAGTCTTATGCTGATATACGCTGTTGGCACGGTGGACGACATCTTCGGTTTGGGGGCACGGACGAAATTCACGGTGCAGATAGCAGCCGCCGTGCTGCTTCCCGTCTCCGGTCTCTACATCAACGACCTTTATGGCTTCATGGGCATCCACGAGCTGCCCTTCTGGGCCGGTGCCCCCCTGACCGTCTTCATCATCGTTTACATCGACAACGCCATCAACCTGATAGACGGCATCGACGGCCTTGCCGGTGGCCTGGCCTTCCTTGCCTTAGGCGGTTTCCTGGCCTGCTTTCTCCGCGAGGGT
>CADBBP010000092.1 GCA_902792855.1 uncultured Prevotellaceae bacterium | reverse complement strand
GATCTCTTCATTGGAGAGAGACTCCGGCTTTTCTCCTCTTTCCTTCCGCAGCTTTATCTCGTCAATCGCCGCCTGCGAAACAGAGAAATCTTCCTTTATGCTCTTGTCGATCTCATTGCTGAAACTTGAGGTTGAGAGTTCCATCATAAGCCTCCCTGTCAGTTCATTTCTTCCTGCTACTCTGAACTTCCGTTATATATGCGCTGATTTGACCGGTATATCATTCTCTCTGCAGTATTTCCACGCGTAGGAATCAGGAGAACAGGTTACGGTCAGATTCGGGCAGCTGCTGAATGCAGTATCTGCAATCTCTGTCACGCTGTCCGAGATGGTAACCGAGGTAAGATTTTTGCAGCCGTAGAATGCGTTTTTTCCGATTTTTTTCACGCCGTCCGGAATGGTGACCGAAGGCAAATTCAGGCATAAGGCAAAAGCAAAGTCTCCGATGACGGTCACGCCTTCCCGGAGAGTGACGGAGGTAAGGCCTGTGCAAAGGTTGAAGGTGCTCCACCCGAGCTCTTTCACGCTGCCCGGGACGGTAACCGAAGGCAGTATATAACATTGATAGAATGCGCTTTTTTCTATCTCTGTTACTCCTTCCGGGATGGTAACCGCAGTTAATGAGACACACTCGGAAAATGCTTCTTCTCCGATTTTTGTTACGCTGTCCGGGATTACGATCGTTTTTAAATGCGCGCAGTTGCTGAAAGCATTGCTGCAGATTTCCGTCACGGGGATACCGCCGTATTCCTTCTCTATGTGCGGGTTCGGATCCATCCCCGTATATCTTTTGATCACGATACCTTTATCCGTTTTTTCTTACTCTAATCCGGGGAGGATCGCGGTGTTCCGGCAGCCTCTCTTCTGCAGATGACGAGCAAGCTTCATGTTCATGTCGGCAGAGATGCCGTGCACGAAATGCAGCCACTGCATCTTACGCAGCCCTCCCAGCTCCTGCGGCAGATCGTCGCCGGTGATACTTTCCAGCTGGCAGACGGCAATATCCCGTCCGGCCAGATAGGCTTCTGCCAGCGTTTTTGTAAGGCTTTCTTTATTTTACCACCACTTTCTTGTTGTTGATGATATATATCCCTTTTCCTGTGCGGTTCACCTTTTGCCCTTGCAGGTTGTAGGTGGTGTTGTCCAAACGAGTGGAGATGGTTTCAATCTCGGCAATCCCTGTGGTGAGTTTTTTCACTTCTCCGGTGACGCAGACGTTGGCAAATCCCACTTGCTTGCTGTTACCCAGCTTGTAGATGCAGAGTTTCAGAATGCTTGTGCCGGTGGTGGAGCTGATGTCGTTGATGTCCTTGCTGTAGCTTGTGAAGCCCTTGTTGTTGCGCTCTGGTGACAATGCGGCATCAATGTCGTGCTTGCCATTGGCGTCCTGCCAGAAGATGTCCACCAGACCACCGTCGGTACCTATGCGCGTGGTGTTGAACTTGATGCTCGTGGGGCGGAAATAGCAGTCGTCGGCAGGTGTGATGCAAAACGATACGGCATTGTCGTCGTTAGCCGTGGCCTCGTTGTTGGCACTGGGCTGAAAGAGGGTGAAGGTCACATCCTGGATGGTGCGTGTGCCCTTGTATTCCAGGGTGCTGCCTTTAAGCACCTCGTTCTTGACGATGAGGTTGCCCATGTCGCCGACAATGGTGGCTGTCTGGCCTGCCTCACCGGTGTTGAAAGGCCAAAGGATGTCGCCGTCGGCTACTTTCGACAAGCCTTCCTCGTCGCCGTCGCTGTTGGGTGCGCTCTCGATATAACCCTTTGCTTCGCCTCCGGCATATTGGTCGGCGGTGATGTGGGCCACGAGGGAGTTGAGATACACCTCCAAGTTGGTGTAGCCCTCTCTGGTCACGATGTTGCCGTCGTTTCCATCGTTGGGGTTCAGTCCGTTGGCTGTCTCCCATGCGTCGGGCATGCCGTCGCCGTCGCTGTCGGCCGGGGCGGCGGTGCTGTTCAGCGTAGGCCATGCGCTCCAGTCGTCGCCGGCGTTGGCGGGCTTGTTGTCTTCCTGTGAGTTGATGAAACCGCTGCTAAGCCCCTTGCCGGTGTATGAGGCACGGGTGTTGCGCGTGTCGTCCACCATCAGCGCGTCGTATGTGTCGCGGCTGAGTGAGGCTCCTGCATAGAGCAGCACCTTCTCGTAGGCTTGCTCTGCAGTGTGGGTCGTGGTGTAAACGAAGGGGATGGGCTCGGCGAGTTTCATCGTGTCCTTTGTCGTGGGGGTGAAGAGGTTGTCGTTGTCCGACGAGTCGATTTGCGTGTAGATGCCGTAGGTCCAGTTGTCGTTGCTCACATCGGTGTATTTCGAGTTCTTGTTGCCCTCTACGAAATATTTTCCCCAGATGTGCAGTGCCGGGGCATAGGAGGGGTTGTCTTTGACATACTGGTTGGTGCGGATGCCGATGGCAGCGATGCGCTTGCCCTTGTAATTGTTGGGCGAGCCGGGACCGGGCTTGTAGTAGTTGTTCACGATGTTCACCTTCATCGCCTCGCCTCCGTAGCAGCCATTGCCGCCGAAGTTGTAGATGACGTTGTTGCGGTAGTCCATCCGCTCGTCCAACTGTGTGGTGGGGCGCGGGCCGAGGCGCGGTGTGCGTGAGGTGTGGTGTGCCAACAGGTTGTGGTGGAATGAGGCACCGCTGCCGCCCCAGTTGCCGCCATAGCCGTGGGCGCCTTTCGAGTGGCCGGAGTTCACCAGGCTCTGCGAGACGAGGCACCATTGCACCGTGGTGTTGTGGTTGCCCAAGACGGAGAGGCACTCGTCGATGGACCAGCTCACCGAGCAGTGGTCGATCATCCAGTCTTTCTGGTCGAAACCGCCGAAGCCGTCCCAACCGTCGGCACCGTCTTTCGTCACGTTCTTGTTGCCTAAGCGGAAGCGCATGTAGCGCACGATGACATTGTTGCCCTTGATGGAGCAGGGGTAGTCGGCCACGCAGATGCCGTCGCCAGGAGCCGTCTGCCCGGCCACGGTGGTGTTCGACGGGATGCTCAAAGCGGAGTTCAGGTGGATGGTGCCGGAAACGTCGAAGACGATGGTCTTGGCACCGCTTTTGCCCAAGGCCCAGCGCAGGGAGCCGGTGCCTGAGTCGTCGAGGTTGGTCACATGATAGACGGCGCCGCCGCGACCACCGGTGGTGTAGCGGCCGAAGCCCTCGGCCCCGGGGAAGGCGGGGGTCTTCTCCTGACCATGGCAGGCTGGCCCGATGAGCAGGGCTGCCGCCAAGGCGAGTGAATGGATGTTTGTTTTCATAAAATTGTTTTGTTGTAGTTTGGTTTTCTGGGGTTATTTCACCACCACTTTCCTTCCGCGCACGACGTAGATGCCGCCGGGCAGGCCTTCCATGGAGGTGGCGTGCTTGCGTATGAGGCGTCCGCTCAGGTCGTGGATGTCTGCCGGATGTTGCGGCGAGACGGTGACATGGGCGATGCCGTCAGAGATGGAGACGACGAAGAGCAAGCCTTCGCTCAGTCTGCTGGTGTCCCATTCCACGCCGGAGGGGAGTTCCAACTTGGGTGTGCCGGTCATGGTGGCGGCACTCCACAGGCGGATGGAGTCGCCAGCTTGCAGTATGTGGTTGTTGACGAGGCTGACGCGGATGGTGCCGTTCATCGTCAGGCGGTTGATGCCGGCGATGGTGGTGCAGCCAGCATTGTTTGCGGTGGAGCATGAGCGTGCCGTCACTTCATATACGCCGCTTTCGGAGAAGGTGACGTTCTTGTCACCGAAATAGAGCGTGCCGGTGTAGGAGGTGGCGGTGGCACCGGGGCGCAGTGTGCCATTGATGGTGACGAGGGGGTTGATGAGCGGTTTCGTGTCTTTGTTGGTGCCGGAGAGGATGGCTCCCTGGCTCACGGTGAGGTTGCCTTTGCCAAGCACGCCGGAGGAGATGAGCATCTCGCCCTGGCTGATGATGTCGGAACCGGTGTTGTCGCTCGTGCCGCTGTAGGTGATGCGTCCTTCGCCCACTTTGGTGAAGTTGGCGTTGGAGGTCACTTTGCCCGACCATGTGTAATTGGTCTCGTTGCCCACCTGCCAGGTGTTGGCGCCAGCAGAGGCACCGCTGCTGAAGGTGCAGGAGCCGCCAAGGCTGCCGGAGCCGGTCACACGGCCGATGCGGTAGGCGCGGCCGCTGTTCTGCACCTCGACGCCGGCGGGAATGTCCATCACGCCTTTGGGAAGGCCGTAGCTGTTGTCAAGGGTGAAGCGGGTGTCGCTGCTGTGCACCTTGCAGGTGATGGTGCCCTCAAATTCCGACCAGTTGCCGGTGATTTGTGTGCGGGTGGCGTTCCAGGTGGTGCCCACCACGATGGGGCAATACACGGTGAGCGTTCCTTGGCCGGTGAGTTTGTTGCTGTAGGAGCCGCGGTCCACCAAGTTCCACGTGCCGCGTTTGCCTTGTGGCACATGGATGGTGTAACTCGTGCTGGTGTTCTCGGTGAGTGTGCCGCTTTGGAATTCCACGGTCTGTGCCGGGATGTTGCAGTTGACGCATTGCACCGTGCCTCCGGCGATGACGAGGCGTTGCAGACCGCTGTTGGCTACGTTGAGTTTCATCCAGCCGGAGCCTTTCTTCGTCAGTTTCGTACCGAGCATCGGACGGTCAACGATGAAGTCTCCGAGGTTGTTGATTTGGCCGCCCTCATCACCGACAAACGTGATGTTGGAGCCGTTGGTCACGGCGGAAGTGGTGCGTAGTTCCGCGCCGTTCTCAATAACGAACTTGTTGGTGCCGAGGGCGAGTGCGCCTAAATGCCCCTTCGCCTGGTTGGCGTTGGCGAGGGAGGTGACAGCCACTGTACCGCCGGAGATGCGTGTTCCGCCGGTGTAGGTGTTGTCGGTCATGATGGTGAGGGCGCCGTTGCCGCGCTTCACCAGGGTGGTGCCTCCTACGAGGGAGCCGCTGCCCTTGAAGATGTAAGTGCCGCTGCTGTTGTTCACAATCACGCTGTCGGCCTCAATCTCGCCGGAGAGATTGATGGTGTATTGGCTGGCGTTGTCGCCGAAGGTGACGATGTCGCCGCTCACGAAGACATCCTTCTCGCCGGAGGCGTTGAGGAAGTTTTCAGTGTTGCTCACGTCCCAGGTGTCGCCCTCGGAGCCGCTCCACACAATCTCGCCGTTGTCGCGCATGCTGGAGATGTCGAGATAGAGTTTGCCGTCTTCCACGGTGAGTGTGCTCTTGTGCTTCGTGCCGAGGCCTTCGATGCGAATGTCGTCGATGTTCCCCTCAAGGGTGCCCACCTCTCCGAGGAGGTAGCGTCCGGGGAGACTCTCATTGCCGGCATGGTTGACAAACTCAAAGACGGGGGTGAGGTATTGTGGGCCGTATTTCCAGTCCTTTGTCTCGATGGTGAGCAGGCGGGCGGCCACTTGGTCGGCACTGAAGTCGTCATAGATGTCGAACACAACGCGTGAGCCGAAGCCTAAGAGTAGGGAGTCGGTGCTCACCATGCCCTTGTGCTCGGCGCGGCCGGGGCGAAGGATGGAGGCGTAGTCCATCTTGATGCGCCGGAACTGCCCTCCGTCGCTGTTGAGTTCGGCGAAGCGGTTGAGCCACAATGAGGACAGGAGCATCGTACCGTCGAAATTCACCACGCCGGCCCAGATGTCGGTGTTGCCTGTGTGCTTCTCGGCCACCTTGGGGAGGTTGAGCGTGCCGTCGCCTTGTTTCACCAAACGGGTGGTGCCTGAGAAGGCGCCGCCCTCAACGTCGCAGGTGTAATAGGCGCGCTTGATGACCGGGTTGCCGTTGGTGGCGCTGCTGTTGGTGCCTTGTATCCAGGAGGGGATGTTGAACGTGGCCACCCAGGGGCTGGCACCGTCGCTCACGCTCACCTTCGTGTCGTTTGTCTCGCACACGATGACGTGTTGACCGTCGAGGGAAGAGTCGATGGTTCCGCCGTTGGCCACTTCGGTGCGGTCGGTCATGGTGAGGGGCGGTGGGGCGACGGTGATGCCTTCCAACTCGCCGAGGAAATAACTGGCGTGGGGTGGCTGGTTGTAGCCTATCGTCTCCCACAGCATGCCCTGGCGGTATTGGTGGTCGTGCCAGAGTGTGTAGTTGCGCCATGGGGTGTAGATGTTGGTGGTATAGACGCGGATGTATTTGTTGTCGCTGGTGCGGACGATGATTTCCTCGCGCCAGTCGCCTATGATGTCGCCCGTGGAGGAGGGGGTGTTCTTGGTCCAGTTGCAGTTGGCAGTGCCGGAGGCGGTGAACACAGTGGTGCCGTCGGCCTTGAACACGCGGCTGGCACCCTCGCGGCTGCTGGCACCGTCGAGTGCCTCTTCCAGTAGGTCGTCGTCCCAATAGATGCGGAAATTCATGGCGAAGCCGTTGGGGCCGTTGGTGATTACCTTGTCTGCCACGCAGGAGACGACGCCCGACTGTGAGGAGTGGCCGATGCAGCCGGGATAGTCGTTGGAGAAGTTGGCGCATACGGCACGGCCGTCGTCGCCGGTTGATTGCAGGCGGTAGTAGATTTTCGATGTGGTGGCATCGCGGTAGTTCATGGCGGGGCGGTCTTCGTTGCAGGCGAAGATTTCCTGGCCGTGGCGGTAGGGGTCGAGGTCGCCGCAGTGCTGGGCGTCGCCATGTCCCAAACCGGTGGTGGAGAGTCCCTGGCCGTTGTCGTCGATGACCATGGAGCCGAAGACAATCTCGTCGCGGCCGTCCCAGTCCACATCGGCGATGCCGAAATTATGGTAGCCTTGGCCAAACCATGAGCCGGAGGTGCCGTTCCACTCCCAATAGAGGGTGAGCATGTGGCTTGCCGGGTCCACGCTGAAGGCTTTCATGTGGTGCTTGGTATAGCAACCACGGCCGAGGAAGATGAACGCATGACGCCCGTCCAGGAAGGGGGCTCCGAAATAGTGCTTCGTGCTGCGGTGGCCGTAGCCGTCGCCCCAGTCGTTGGCATTCCCGCGGGGGAGGGGGTAGTTCATCCATTTCGCACCACCCGGGCCGATGGAGTAGGGCTTCGCCGTGGCGCCTTCCATGTAGAGCAGGTATTCAGCCCCACTGTTTGTATAGGTCATGTTGGCGGTGTGAAGCACGGTGTTGCGCGTGTTCACGTTCATATTGCCGATTTCGGTCTTTGTGCCGTCGCCGTGGTGGATGATCATGTTGTCGGCACCGCGCATCAACACCTCGGCCTTGCCGTCGCCGTCCCAGTCATAGCCTACGATGTCGTATTGCTCGTCGGGGCCGCTGCACATGTTGGGACCCAGGTCGATGTACCAAAGACGCTCGCCGGAGAGGGTGTAGCACTCCAGGAAATTGAAGGCGGAGTCGTTGGCCACGGGGCAGGGGCCGGTGGCGTCGCTGTCAAGGTTGTAGTTGCGCTTCACCAGAAATTCCGATACGCCGTCGCCCGTTACGTCGGCCAAGGCGATGTCGTTGATACTATAGTCTCTGGTGATGTCTGTGCCGCGGCGGGAGAGGATGGGCTTGACGGGAAACTCCAGGTATTGCTGCGACTGCCGCGTCACGGCTGGACATCTCTCTTGTTCCACACCGCGCACCACGGCCGCTACCTCATACTGGCTGCCGGGGCGACCGTAAGGGTCGCTGATGTTGGAGACGTTCAAGGGGGTGTCGTTCACCTTCACGCCATTGCGATAGAGGTTGTACTGGGTGTCGTAGTATTCCTCGGCGAAAATACGCCAGCTCACCAAGGTGGAGGAGCCGGAAGGCACGGCGACAAGGCCGCGGTCGAGTTTGTCGGTAGTGCGCTGTGCGTGGCTGGACAAGGTGCATAAAGCCAACAGCATCACCATTAGCAGTAATCTTCTTCTCATATTGGTTGGGTTTATTAGGTTCATTTCTGCAAAGGTACAAAGAAACCGCTGAAATGCCAAATTTTATCCCATTTTTCATAGCACCCTCACCATTCTTTAAAGACCTTGAAGTCATAAAGGTCCTTAGGGTTACTAAAGTCCTTAAAGACCTTAGAGTCCTTAAAGACCTTAAAGACCCTAAAGTCCTTATTCTCCCTCGCAGGTGTCATTTCCAAGTCTTCACGAAATGGTCAGTTGAAGAAATTCCATGACAAACCAAAACGGAAGAGGCGCTCGTTGATGGGGTAGTGTGGTGTGAGGAAATAGTTGCCGCCTTCGCCGGAGTGGTTGACATGGCTGAGCATGACGAAGAAGCGGGTGTGCTTGAGGAAGAAATTGGCATAGACGTTGGCAACGGCAATATTGCCAATGTCCACACGGCTGGACGGGGTTTCCTGGATGGCGTATTGGCCGATTCCCGGCACGTAGTCGGGGGCGTGGTATTTTGTGAAATATCTTACGTCGGCTCCCAAATCGCAATCCAGCACATGGGCGATTTTGAAACGCAGGAAGAGGTTGGCGTAGGCGTTGAAGGCTGGCACGGGGATGATGTCATCCTTGCTCGACTTTTGGTAGGTGAGTTCGGCGTCAAGGTTGACAATGCCAAAACGCAGTTGCTGCCCCAAGGTGGCAGTAAGCACGCTGATGTTTTCGCTGCACTGCCGTACCCCTGCCTTGTTGCGCAGACGGAAATAGTTGTCTCCGCTGTTCTCCACGTCGTAGCTCGTGCCGAAATAGGTGTAGTTGCTCAAGTTGTCAACAGCCACACGCAGGTGGGTCCCCGTCCTTTGCAGGGAGAATGTACCTTGTATTTTCGTGTGTGTGATTTTGTCCAAGTCGTCGTTGTCCCACCAGAAATGCTTGGAGTGGTAGTGCTCGTGGTAAAATGTTGGGTCGTTGAGGTGGAAAAAACCATTGGCGGCCAGTTGGATGGTGTCGCCCCACAGGCGGAAGTTGAGGTCTGCCTCGCCGTCGATGTTCACGTCGCCAATGCGCCTGCCGGCCACTTCCACCTCGCCGGTGACGTTGTAGTGCAGTGTCTCACCTGCCGTCTTGCTCAATTGGCCGCCCACAAAGAAGTCGTTCTCGTTGTAGGAGCGTGAGCGGGTGGTGGAGTCGGGAAGGGTGAAGTGCATGAAACTGTGGGTGACAAAGGCCTTCAGACCAGCTTTCGCGTATTTGTTGAAACCTTCGAGCAAGGCCACGGCAAACGTGTTGCGCAGTTCGTAATGCTCTGTGCGGTCGTAGATGGAGTCGCCCGAGAAGCGGGACCACGTGTTGTAAGTGTCTCCGTAGTAGTCTGCTGGGGTGTAATAAGATTGGTAGATGCGCGTGAATTTGTCGAGGCGGGCGGTGTGGATGAAACTGGTCACCGGCACGTATTCGTTTTTCGTCCAGGTGGTGTCCTCGGGGGTTGCCTCGCTATCGGCATTGGGTATGTTTGCTGCCATTTTCAACTGTCGGTCATATTCCTCCTCGTCGAAGGTGCCGCCATCTTTCTCCGCCTCCCGACGCGCCTCTTCCTTGGCGTTGCGGGCGTTGCTCTCCTTGCGGGATTCCATGGCGAATTTACGCGCCTTGATTTCCTCCTCTGTCATAGGCACCTTTCGGTTGAAGCCCACGCTGTAACGGTGGGTGAAGAAAACGTGGAGGTTGTCATTACGGTTCCAGTTGTCCGAGAGCATGGTGGGGATTTCGGCCTCTTGGTAGTCGTCATTGAAACTCTCCGGGTGGGTGATGTAGTTGTCGTTGGTGATGCCGCCGTTCTCCGCCTGCTTTTGGTGGTTGGTGCTAAACAAGAAATGGGCTTGGTACCGGTCGCCAAGGTAGGAGCCATATATGGAGTAGTTGAAGTGCGACGAACTGTTGTCGGAGTAGTAGCCGCGACCGTAGAGGTAGTCGAACTTGAGCCCCATGCCCAAGCGCTTGCCAGCATTGATGGCGAAGAGGGCTTTGAAATGGTCCTCGCCGTTGGTGCGGTTGCCGCAGGAGTTGAGGCTCAGGTTGGTGATGGGCGAGTAGGTGTTGGTGAAATGGAACAGCCCGGGGCTTGTGATGAAGTGGTCGAGGGGGTTGGCAAAGATGAACTCGTTGCTCTCGTCGCGGTCGGTGAAGATGCGGTTCTGCCGAGGGGCGCCAAGGTTGCCCGTGGTGTTGTATTCACCGTGCAAGCCGCTGGTGAAGATGGTGTTCATATACATGAAGGCCATCGTGTCGGGCTCGGTGGGCGTGATGTCGCCAAAACGCTCGTCCACCGTCCACACTTTCAAACCGATGGGAATCTCTTTCTCACCCTTGGTGCTGTCGGCGTGCTGTCGGTTGCTGGCAGGGCGGATGTTGCCGTCGGGGTCGATGGAATTGTAGTTCTGGGCCAAGAGGACACCAGTGAACAGCGTCAGTAGCAGCAGGGTGTGCAGTCGTCTCATGAGTGGCTTGTCTTTGGGGCTCTTTCTGTCAGTGGAGCATGCGGAGGCAGCATTCCACCATCTTGAACACCATGGCAGCCAAGATGACATACACGCCGATGGTGCTGTTGTCGGCGCAGAGGTAAATCACCACGCCCACCACGGCAAGAACCATGAAAATAATGTTGAGCACGTTGCGAAAACCGAACATGGGGTCTTCCGAAGGCTTGCGATGCCGGCGCCGGGTCGGCGGAGTGGGATTGCTTGATGTATCCATGGCTTTTACACAATCACGATTGCTCGGCACCAATGACAACAGCGATGTTGTCGAGTAACTCCTCTACGCGGTCCACGGTTTTCCAGCGGAACTTGCCCGAAATCTTGGCAAGGCGCGTGTGCTTCTTGTTGAGTGCATACTCATCGGTAATCCATTCCTCTGCCCGATAGCGGTAACCACCATCGCGGTTTTCCTCATACCAATAGTTGATGCGAAAAATCTTCACATATACTTGGCGGTCATTGCATTCGGCTATCAGCGTGTAGATGAAGCGTGTGCGGTCGAGCGAGAGGAAAGTGTTTTTGAACACCATCCATTCCTCGAAATGGCAGACAATCTTGTGCTCGGCCTTGTTTATCAAGGATACGTTGCTGTTTTCCAACTGTCCCTCTTCCTTGGTCATCGCCGTGAGGTAGTTGAGCATCGCGGCATAGTTCTCCTCCGCTGACTTGGTGTTGGTGTATGTCTTTTCCCACACCACTTCGCCATCCACCACGGGCACCACGTTGCCAAGGTAGCGGGCGTATTGGTATTCTTCACCACTGACTTTCGTGGTGGTTTCCTTGGTACTCTTGTTGTCGCTCTTCTTTTGCTCCTCGGGTTTCTCCCAAGTATTCTGGGCCACTGCACACAAAGGGAGCAGCAGCAACATGGCCAAGATGGCTTTTTTCATCATATCCATTCGATTGAAAAATTTGTGGCAAAATTAATCATTTCTGATGAGATAATCGAATTATTTGCGAAGATTAACGCTTTTTTACAGCCTTCCGCCCTCCGTTCTGCATGTTGCGTTGCCAACGCAACATACGCGACAATGGGTGTCATCTCTCCTCCTGTAGTGCCGTCAGCCGTAGCACCTCGTCGCGGTATTGGGCGGCCTGGAGGAAGTCGAGACGGCGGGCTGCCTCGTTCATCAGGCGCGTGCTTTCGGCGATGGCGGCAGCCAGTTCCTCGGGTGTCATGCGGCTGACGATGGGGTCGGCGGCCATGCCCACGCCTTCCGGTTCCACGTAGGCGTCGCCGTAGCCCGGAGCCTGCCTTGTGGCCTCGGTGGGAGCCGTGGAGGGGCGCAGTCCTCCGCCGATGGCTTTCACGATTTGCTGCGGTGTGATGTGGTGCTCCTCGTTGTATTTCATCTGCACCTGGCGGCGGCGCTCCGTCTCCTCGATGGTCTTCCGCATGCTGTCGGTGATGTTGTCGGCATACATGATGACTTTGCCGTTGACGTTGCGGGCGGCGCGGCCGGCGGTCTGTGTGAGCGAGCGGTGACTTCGAAGGAATCCCTCCTTGTCGGCATCGATGATGGCCACCAATGACACCTCTGGCAAGTCGAGGCCCTCGCGAAGGAGGTTGACGCCAACCAAGACGTCGAAGACACCGGCGCGGAAGTCGCTCATCACTTTCACGCGGTCCAGGGTCGCCACGTCGCTGTGGATGTAGTTGGAACGGACACCGTGGTTGAGAAGGTATTCCGTCAACTCCTCCGCCATCCGCTTTGTCAACGTGGTGACGAGCACGCGCTCGTCGCGGGACACGCGGGTGAGTATTTCTTCCATCAAGTCGTCTATCTGATTGGCACTTGGGCGCACCTCGATGGCGGGGTCCAGCAGACCGGTGGGGCGGATGAGCTGTTCCACAACCACGCCGTCGGCCTCCGCCAACTCGAAGTCGGCTGGGGTGGCGGAGACGTAGATGACTTGGTGCACCATCTCCTGGAACTCCTCGAAGCGCAGGGGGCGGTTGTCGAAAGCGGCGGGAAGGCGGAAGCCATACTCCACCAAGTTGGTCTTGCGGGCACGGTCGCCGCCATACATCGCGTTGATTTGGGGAACGCTCACATGGCTCTCGTCCACCACCAAGAGATAGTCGTCTGGGAAGAAGTCGAGCAGGCAGTAGGGGCGCTGTCCCGCCTCGCGACCATCGAAATAGCGGGAGTAGTTCTCTATCCCCGAGCAGTGGCCCAACTCCTTGATCATTTCAATGTCATATTCCACTCGCTCCTTGATGCGCTCGGCCTTTACGCCATCGCCCTGCTCCTTGAAGAAGTCAATCTGCTTGAGCAGGTCGTCCTGTATCTGGCGGATGCCTGTGAGTTGCTGCTCCTTCGTGGTGACGAAGAGGTTGGCAGGATAGATTTGGTATTCCTCAAAAGTAGCCAGACGGTGGTAGTCCAAAGCGTCCACCTCCTCAATGGAGTCCACTTCGTCATCCCAGAAAGTGACGCGAAGCACGTTGTCGCTATAGGCCATGAAGATGTCAACCGTATCGCCGCGAACACGGAAATTGCC
>CADBBP010000091.1 GCA_902792855.1 uncultured Prevotellaceae bacterium | reverse complement strand
ATAGCAGGCCACTATGGGCGACCCACCTCTCCGACGGCGTAGGCCCCACCTTCCTCGCTTGGGTCGATGCCACCGGCACTCCCGTTGCCTCTTAGGGGGCTGGGAGAAGCTAGGATTTTCTGGGACTCCCTAAGGCCTCTAATCCTCTCATCTTTCATTTTTAATTTTTAATTTTTAATTTTTAATTTTTAATTTTTTCGTGCCTTTTTCCATCAACAAACCCATGGTCTTCCGTGAAGTGGCGATGCTCACCGCCTATATCGGCGTGAAGCACCCCGACCCGGTGCAGGCTTTCGACCGCCTTGCGGTCGTGAAGGCCGACGCCCCGCTGCTTGAAACTTTTTGGCGTGACAGTTGCAGCAAGGCCGACCAGGTCTTGCAGGAATACCTCCGCCGCCCTGCTGACCACCACCCACCGCACCCCGCAACCCCCTGCCGTCCCAATGACGATGACTACCACGCCTGCCTTCTCCTTCCCGGCAACTGGGACGACAGCCAACGCCATGTCGTGGAGGGTGCTCTCCACGCCTTCTTCGTGCATCATATCGCTGCGCGGTGGCTCGACATCGCCTTGCCGGAGGCGGAGAACCGCCATGCCTCGCAAGCTGCAGAGCAGTTGGCCTTGCTCGCGTCCGCCCTTGAGAAGAGGAAAAGGGCGGCACGCCCCCTCCCTTGCATTCCTCCCGTTCCACCCATCAACCCCCAAAAGCCATGAGAAAGAACACCACAGCCATCATCCGTTTGTCGAGGCAACGGATCATTTACGACATCTCCAACAACGCCTTTGTCGTGGGCGAGACCATCGGCGACGACCCGCACTGCCGCCATTACGTGCAAGACGTGGTGGAAGGGCAGAACCGCGACCGCGTGGACCGCGTGGTGTGGCTCGCCTTCTGCCGGGCGAGGGTGTTGTTTGCAAGGTTTCTTGACGACCGCGAGGGATGTCCGCCGCCAGCCGCCGGCTGCCATCCCAAGGAGTATGTCATACGTCTCCTTGTGCCGGGAGACCTTCCGCAGCCCTTGCTCGACTACTGGGCCATCCTCGTCTATGAGTATGTCACCGCCGCCGCCATCGCCGACTGGTTGGAGATGACGGCACCGGCCAAGGCAGACCCTTGGCGGCGGCGCATGGAGCAGGCCGAGGAGCGGTTGACCAAGAGCATCGCCACCAAGCGTCCAGTGGCACGTAAAAGGATGGAGGTGGTGTGAACTTAAAACATTAATCATCATGACATCCATAAAGATCAAATTCAGGCCTTCCTCTGTAGATGGTAAAGAGGGAGGTCTTTATTTTCAGGTCATCCACAACAGGATGGTCAGGCAATTGAATACGGACTACAAAGTCTTTTCGAATGAGTGGGATGCTGAGGCAGAGACCGTCATTGTCAATGGCATCCGTTACAACACCTTGTGCAGCATCAGCGATTGTCTGAAATGGGATGCCGCCCGACTGGAAAAGGTGGTTCGCATGCTGGAGACCGAGCGACGCAGGTACTCGGCAGACGATGTCATCACGATGTTCCATCGGCAGACAAAAGAGGCCTCGCTCTTCAACTTCATGCATGGCGTCATCGCCCAGTTGAAGCAGTTGGGCAGAGACAGGACATCTGAGACTTACACCGCCACGCTGAAAAGTTTCATGGCATTCCGTGAAGACCAGGACGTGCCGCTCGACGGCCTCTCTTCCGACATGATGCTGCTGTATGAGGCATTCTTGAAAACCAGGGGGGTGAGCATGAACACCATTTCGTTCTACATGCGCATCCTGAGGGCTGTCTATAACCGAGCTGTGGAGAAAGAGCTGACCCCGCAGAACAAGCCCTTCCGACATGTCTATACGGGTGTGGACAAGACCGTCAAAAGGGCCATTCCCATCAAGGCTGTCAAGGCTCTGAAGGACCTGGACTTGTCCATGCGTCCCACATTGGACTATGCCCGCGACATGTTCCTCTTCAGCTTCTACACCCGTGGGATGTCTTTCGTGGACATGGCCTACCTGAAAAAGTCTGACCTGAAAAATGGCATCCTGACCTACCGCAGGAGAAAGACGGGGCAGCAACTCACCATCAAGTGGGAGAAGTGCATGGGTGAGATTGTGGAGAAGTATCAGGAAAACGAAACGGGTTATTTGCTGCCCATCATCAAGAAGTCGGACAACGAGCGTAGGCAGTACGACAATGCCCTGCATTTGGTCAATTATCGATTGAAAGACCTCTCCACCATCTTGAAACTCCAACGTCCTCTGACCATGTATGTGGCGCGGCATTCGTGGGCAAGTGCCGCAAAAGCAAAAAACATACCGCTGTCGGTCATCAGCGAGGGAATGGGGCATGACTCAGAGGTCACGACACAAATCTACCTCGCGTCACTGGAAACATCGGTGGTAGATAAGGCAAACAAAATGATTTTGGGATTATTGGAAAATAAGCCTCACGGATTGAAAATGAAAGATGAAAGATGAAAAATTAAAGATTGAAGATGAAAGAGGCCGCCCCCCAATGTAGGGAGACAGCACCCAATGTAGGGAATTACCTCGTGTAATTCCTAACGCCAAGATTGTAAGTTTCCCTCAGATAAATCAGTTGCTTCATTTCAAAAGCCAAGAGGGCGTTCCGTATGTTGCTATATTGTAGCAGCAAAGCACTACAAAGCCGCGCCACATCAAGACCCTGGAGACGCGGACGCACAAAACTTATGGTGCAAAACAATAATACAAGTCGATTTGTTTAGCAAATACTACATTCTCTTTTCAAGAGACAGATATTTGGCTACAAAGTTAGTCAAAAAAATCCAAAATGCACATTATTGTAAAGAAATAATGTGCATTTTGGGTTTTTCTCCTTCGGTTTGTTTAGTTGAAAAACTGGCAAAACGCTCGTAAATAAGCATATATCACGGCATTTGTTTCATTCTTCGTCTCTTGAAAAGAGACGAAGAAAATGGAGCAGTTCAAGCAATTCAACAATATCACTACTCGCGTCATAGATGACTTGAAAGCCACGTTGTTGCGTGGCTCCAGGGTGTCTATGGCCGCAGCTTCATTCTCCATCTACGCCTTTGAGGCCTTGCAGAAGGAGTTGAGCCAGGTGTCCGAATTGCGCTTTATCTTCACCTCGCCCACGTTCAACAAGGAGCAGGCAAAGAAGCAGAAGCGTGAGTTCTATATCCCCAAGCTCCATCGTGAAAGGACGCTTTACGGTTCAGATTTTGAAATCAAGCTCCGCAACAACCTGACGCAGCGAGCCATTGCCAAGGAATGTGCAGAATGGATTAGGCGTAAAGTGCGCTTCAAGACCAACGTCTCACAGATGAACATGCCCGGTTTCCTGAACGTGGAGAACCCGCGCGGCCGAAGCGCGGCGGATGTTGACCAGAGGGAGCTTTACACCTATATGCCGTTCAACGAGTTCACCACCACGGAATTGGGTTGTGAGCGTGGCAACAACATCTTCCAACTCATCCAACGCATGCCCACCCCAATTTCCGACGCCTACTTGGAGAATTTCAACGATTTCTGGAATGACAAGGAGAACTTTGCTGATGTGACAGAGGCCGTCATTGAGAACATTGAGAATGCCTATCGTGAGAATGCGCCCGACTTCATCTATTTCGTCACGCTCTACAACATCTTCAACGAGTTTTTGGAGGACATCAGCGAGGATGTGCTGCCCAATGAGGCGACAGGCTTCAAATCCTCGCAGATATGGAATAAGCTCTATCATTTCCAAAAAGATGCCGCCCTGGCCATCATCAACAAACTGGAAACCTACAACGGCTGCATCTTGGCCGACAGCGTGGGGCTTGGCAAGACTTTCACCGCTCTTTCGGTCATCAAATACTATGAAGGGCGCAACAAGTCAGTGTTGGTGCTTTGTCCGAAGAAGTTGTATGACAACTGGAACACCTACAAGAGCAACTATAAGAACAACCCGTTGGAAAAGGACCGCCTGCGCTATGACGTGTTGTTCCACACTGACTTGTCGAGAGGGCAGGGAAAGAGCAACGGTATCGACCTCGCCCTGCTCAACTGGGGCAATTACGACTTGATTGTCATCGACGAGAGCCACAACTTCCGCAATGGTGGCAAGGTGACAACCGACGAGGACGACGCGAACCCACGGGAGAACCGCTACCTGCGACTGATGAACAAAGTCATCCGCGCCGGGGTGAAGACGAAGGTGCTCATGCTGTCGGCCACTCCCGTCAACAACCGCTTCAACGACCTCAAAAACCAGTTGCAGTTGGCTTATGAGGGCGAGCAGGCGTTGATCAACGACAAGTTGGATGTGGACCGCCCCATCGAGGACATCTTCCGCAGCGCCCAGGCGCAATACAACGCCTGGGCACATATCAACGACCCCAAGGAGCGCACCACGGAGCGGTTGCTCGAGATGCTCTCGTTTGACTTCTTCCAAGTGCTGGATGCTGTCACCATCGCCCGAAGCCGCAAGCACATCGAGAAATACTATGACACTAATGACATCGGCAGGTTTCCCACACGCCTGAGACCCATCTCGAAGCGTCCGCACCTGACCGACCTTGACGAGGCCATCACCTACAAGGAGATTTCGGGGCAGTTGGACGACTTGAATTTGGGGGTGTATGCACCCTCCGACTACATCCTTCCCTCCAAGCGATGCAAGTATGAGATTGACAAGGACGGCGAGGGAACATACCTCGGCATGTCGGGGCGCGAGAAGGGGTTGAAGAAACTCATGGCCATCAACTTGCTGAAACGCTTGGAGTCGTCGGTCAATTCTTTCCGCCTGACGCTACAGCGCATGAAGGAACAGATAGACGAGACGCTACGCGCCATCGAAACCTTCCTCGCAACCCGTCAGGACGCACGAATCTCCATCCAGACAATGGACAATATGTTGGATGGTGACGACAGCGAGAATGACTTCCTCGTGGGTGGCAGGAAGACGCGCGTGTCCTTGGCCGACATGGACTGTCGCTCGTGGCAGCGCGACTTGAAAGCCGACCAAGAGACCATCGGTCTGCTACTCGTCATGCTCCGGGACATCACGCCGGAGCACGACAGCAAACTGCAAATGCTGATGGAGAACCTCCGTGAGAAGTTTGCACAGCCTCTTAACGGCAATAACAAGAAGGTGCTTGTCTTCACGGCTTTCTCCGACACGGCGGAATATCTGTATGACAACCTCGCCCAGACCATTTGGAAAAAGACGGGGCTTCATACGGGCCTCGTCACGGGCAATGGCGTGAGCACCACCATCAAAGGGCTGCGCTCTGACTTCAACAGCATCCTGACGCTCTTTTCTCCCATCTCGAAGGAGGCGGACAAATTGCTGCCCGACGTAAGAGAGCGAATCGACGTGCTGATAGCCACCGACTGCATCTCCGAAGGACAGAACTTACAGGATTGTGACTACCTCATCAACTACGACATCCACTGGAACCCCGTGCGCATCATCCAGCGTTTCGGGCGTGTGGACCGCATCGGCTCGCGCAACGAGGTCATCCAGTTGGTGAACTACTGGCCCGACATGGAGTTGGACGACTACCTGCGCCTGAAAGGGCGGGTGGAGGCCCGGATGACCGGGGTGAACATCACCGGGGCGGGCAACAGCAACGTGCTGCTCTCCGACGAGGAGCAGGCGGACCTCGACTATCGCAAGAGCCAGTTGCAGCGGCTGCAGGAGGAGGTGGTGGACCTGGAGGACATGGACACGGGCATCAACATCATGGACTTGGGTTTGAACGAGTTCCGGCTGGACTTGTTGGCCTTTATGAAGGACCATCCCGACATCGAGCATACGCCGTATGGCATGAGTGCCGTGGTGCCGGCCACCAGCCAAGTGGAGCCGGGGGTGATTTTCATCCTGAAAAACAGGAACAAGGAAGTCAACATCGGGCGGAAAAACCTCTTGCATCCGTTCTATATGGTCTATCTCTCACAAACGGGGGAGACCGTCGTCAGCCATCTTTCCCCCAAGCGTCTGCTCGACACCATGCGCCTGTTGTGCAAGGGAAAAGTCAGCCCTTACGTCCGTTTGTGCCAGCAGTTCAATCGTGAGACAGACGATGGGAAGCGGATGGATGAATACAGCCTTTTGTTGCGAAGGGCTGTGGAGAGCATCGTGGAGCAAAAGGAGGAGGATGACTTGGAAAGCCTTTTCATGGCGGCGGAGACGACGGCGCTTGTCGGCAACATCAAAGGGCTGGACGATTTCGAACTGATTTGTTTCTTGGTCATTAAGGAGGAGGTGGCGAATGGATAATATCTTGCACTATCCTCAGTCCACCATCGTCAACCGCGTCGTGCCGAAGACGATGTTTTACAAGTTCATGGAGGTGAGCCCTCGCATGAAAACCCGCTTCGTGAATGATGTGGTGAACATCACGTGGCTTTACAAATTGTCGGCTGCCACGCTCAATGTCACCGACCGCGAGGATATGAAGGAGATTGAGGTGTTTGTGGTGAATTTGAAGCAACCGGACTGCCCGACAGACCTCTTCTCTTTTATCGACACCAACATGCCGCACCACATCGTCTTTGTCCTGGTGCATGACAACCATGCCATGCTGCTCATCAACTACAAGGAATGGACGGACGAGACTTTTGGTAAAGTTGCGCCAGGGGCGCGACTTCAGCATACGAAGTTCAAAATCACGCAAATGTTTGCATCGCCGTGGATGCCGATGACCGACTTGTCACTGCCCATACAAGGGCAGTCGCTGCCAAGGATTTACGACAACTTCGTGGCGCAAGTGAGTGGCATCGGGGAGCACAAGGCTGGGACGATGGCGGAAATCGTGGCTCTCCGTAGGCAAATTGCTACTGCTGAAACTGAACTTGAGAGTCTTCAAAAGAAGATGCGCAAGGAGCCACAGCTTGACCGCCAGCTTGCTATGAACAAGCAGGTGAAGGCAAAGCGCAAGGCATTGGAGGAACTGAAACAAAAAATGGGGGAGTTAAGTCTATGAACAAAAACAAATCATTCAACCATCCAGTTTTCTACCGTCAAGCCTGGAATTCGGTCAAAATGCTTGACATTACCAGTAACAACAATAAGATTTTCCTCAAGAGCCGTTGCTGCAACAAACAAATCCATATCATCAATTCTAATGCCCCTTTTTTCCAAAAACCACCTCAATTCTCCATATTTCTTAAGATAAAAGATATGGTATTGCTCAAAAAGATGGGAGATTTCTATCACATCGTCAAAGTGCTCCTTACGTCCCGACTTGTATGCGCCAAAATACAATTCTGCCAGTGTTATGTCAGAAATTTTGCAATTGCTAACACCAACATTCCTCAACCGGTTAATGACATAAGGATTTTTCTTAAGCAACGCTATACAGATACATGTATCCAACAAATAGGTATTACTCATCACCAAGTATCAATAATTCTATTATTTGTTTTTCCACTACGCAAATTTTCTGCAATTTCAATAGCCTCTGCATCACCTCCCCAATCTTCGTGGAATTTCGCCAAGGCATTATCGAGCCTGATATTATCACGCTCTTTCTTGTCTTCTATTCTTGTCGATTTGGTCTTCATCTCTTCTATTCGCATCTGTTCAATCAGTCGATCTGAAAGCCATCTACGATCAGACAAACTCATTCCATTTAATAAGGTCAACAGACCATCCAATGATATCGTTCCTGTCATTATTGCTTTATTTTGGTTTTTGTGGCAAAGATATAACAAATGAATGAAAACAACAAATAAAAATATGAAAATATGAAACCCGAACATCTTGACATTCAAACACCCGATGGGGCAAAACTCAACCTCGACGCGCTCTATAAAATTGCACCGTCTTGTTTCACTGAAGCAAAGGGTGAAGACGGCGAATTTCGCCGTGTAGTAGATTTCAACAAACTGCGCTTGCTGCTTGGCGACAACGCGGTGGAGGAGGCACCAGAGGTCTATGACTTTACGTGGGTGGGCAAACGGGCGGCTCTCCAAGAGGCGGCGGCACCTATCAACAAGACGCTGTGCCCCTGCCCCAAGGAAAGTGTGGACTGGGAGCATACACAAAATCTTTATATCGAGGGCGACAACCTCGAAGTGCTCAAACTACTCCAAAACTCCTATATGGGCAAGATTAAGATGATTTATATTGACCCACCATATAACACGGGAAATGATTTTGTGTATCATGATGACTTTGCTCAGTCAGCAGAAGAATATGATGAAAGCAATCGTGACGAGGAAGGAAACCGCTACCGCAAGAATACAGAAAGCAATGGGCGTTTTCACTCGGATTGGTGCTCTATGATTTATGCAAGGCTAATGGTAGCAAGAAGTCTGCTTATGGAGAATGGAGGCATTTTTATTTCGATAGATGATTATGAAGAGGATAATATGAAAAAGATATGCAATGAAATATTTGGTGAAAACAACTTCATTGCATGTGTTGCGTGGCAAAGAAATTATGCACCGATAAGTTTAAAGAAGTTTTTCTCTGAAAGTCATGAGTATTGTTATGTTTATGCAAAAAATGTTGAAGCGTTCAAAATGAACCTTCTACCAAGAAGTGAGAAACAAAACAAAGATTACAAGAATCCCGATAACGACCCCAGGGGTGAATGGAAAGTAGGAAATTTAACCGTTGGACCAGCTGTTGAAAAGCAAGTATATGAGATTATCGGACCTACAGGAAAGAGGTTTTTCCCTCCAAGTGGATATTGTTGGCGTTTCACAAAGGAACGTTTCGAAGAATTGAGGAAAGACAATAGGATATGGTTTGGTTTAGACGGTAATAACTCTCCTGTACCCAAATTATTTCTAACAGAAGTACAAAATGGCGTAACTCCAATGACGCTATGGACATTTGAAGAAGCTGGTCATAATCAAATCGCAACAAGAGAATTAAGGGATATTTTTGGATCTACAATTTTTACAAGTCCCAAACCAGTTCAATATCTAAAAAGATATTTACACATTGGTTTGGACAAAGACTCTCTCATCCTCGATTTCTTCTCTGGTTCTGCTACAACCGCTCACGCTGTTATGCAACTCAACGCCGAAGACGGTGGCAATCGCAAATTCATCATGGTGCAACTACCTGAAGAAACAGATGAGAAGAGTGAAGCCTTCAAAGCCGGTTACAAGAACATCTGTGAAATCGGCAAGGAGCGCATACGCCGTGCTGGCAAGAAAATCAAGTCTGAAAGCCCTCTCACTACTCAAGACCTCGACATTGGTTTCCGTGTCTTCAAGTGCGAGAGCAGCAACTACAAGGATGTGGCCTTTGCTCCGAAAGATTACAACCAAAATATGCTCGGCTTGGTGCTTGACAACATCAAGGAAGACCGCTCGGACCTTGACTTGCTCTTTGACTGTATGCTCCGTTGGGGCGTGACGCTCGACCTGCCGATGACTTCCACCACCGTGGATGGCTGTGTCATTCATAATGTGAATGACGGCGACCTCGTTGGGTGCTTCACAGGCGTGGTGACAGAGGCCGTCATTGATGCCATTGCTCAGATGCAGCCCGTGCGCGTCGTCTTCCGTGACAGCAGTTTTACGGAAGCCGCTGAGAAGATGAACCTCTTTGAACTGTTCAAGCAGAAATGCGACTGGACGGACGAAGAGGTGAAGAATAATGTCCGCGTCATCTAACCCAAGTAAGACTATGGCTAAGAAACTTACACTGAAGTTCAAAAACCAGCAGTTCCAGACGGAGGCTGCCCGTGCCGTCACCGATGTTTTTCGTGGCCAGCGCAATCATTCGATGCTGGAGTTCACCCATGACATGGGCCGTAGTGCCGATGGCACTCAGGACCTTTTCGACGTGGTGGGTTTCCGCAACCAACCCATCACCGTTCCTCCCGGTCAACTGCTTGAAAACATCCGTGAGATACAGATGCCGGCGCAGCTGAAGCCATCGGAAACGATAGACGCGAGCGACCTCCGCCTCACCATCGAGATGGAGACAGGTACGGGCAAGACTTACACCTATATCAAGACGATGTATGAGCTGAACAAGCTCTATGGTTGGAGCAAGTATATCATCGTGGTGCCGAGCATCGCCATCCGCGAGGGCGTGTGTCGCTCCTTCGAGATCATGAGCGAGCATTTCGCCGCCGAATATGGCAAGCGCATCCAGTCGTTCATCTACGACAGCAAGCAGTTGACGAAGATCGACCAGTTTGCCAGCGACAGCAACATGCATGTGATGATCATCAACACCCAGGCCTTCGCCGCCCGTGGCGAGGACGCCCGCCGCATCTATATGAAGCTGGACGCCTTCCGGTCTCGCAAGCCCATCGACGTGATTGCCGCCACACGTCCCATCCTCATCATCGACGAGCCGCAGTCGGTGCTGGGCACCGACAAGAAGAATGCCACCCGCAACCGCTTGAAGGAGTTCAAGCCGCTCTTCACCCTGCTTTATAGCGCGACGCACCGTGCCGACGACATCGTCAACATGGTGTATCGTTTGGACGCGATGGATGCCTACAACAAGAAGTTGGTGAAAAAGATTTCGGTGAAGGGCATCAACCAGAAAGGCTCCACGGCCACAAACGGCTACCTGTATTTGGAGAGCATCGAACTCTCCAAGGGCAACCCACGCGCCCGCATCGGCTATGACAAGCGGCAGGCCAATGGCGTGAAGCAGGTGACCCAAATGGTGGGCGACGGCTTCGACATCTATCAGCAGTCGGGTGGTTTGGAGGAATATGCCCATGGCTACCGCATAGAAAGCATCGACGGCTACAACCGCACGGTGCGTCTGCTCAACGGCACTGTGCTCCATGAGGGCGACATGGTGGGGAGGGTCAACGACATCTATGTCCGCCGTCACCAAATCAGGGAAACCATCAAGTCGCACTTGCTCAAAGAGCGAAAACTCTTCCCCAAGGGCATCAAGTGCCTCTCGCTGTTCTTCATCGACCATGTGGACAACTATCGCATCTACAACCAAGGCGGTGGCACGAGCAAGGGCCAATTCGCGGAGATTTTCGAGGAGGAATACAACCGGATTGTTGGCTCGCTGCAGTTGGAGTTCCAGGACGACCCTGCATACATCGCCTACTTGAAACGCTTCAGGGCGGAGCAGGTGCACAATGGCTATTTCTCTCGCGACAACAAAGGGCGTTTCATCCAACCAAAGGCCACTGAACTGAAAAATGAGAGCAGCAACGATGCTTCGGCCTACGACCTGATCATGCGTGACAAGGAGAAATTGCTGTCTTTTGACGAGCCTACCCGCTTCATCTTCTCACACTCGGCCCTGAAGGAGGGGTGGGACAATCCCAATGTCTTCCAGATCTGCACACTGAAGGACTCCGACAACCAGACAAAGAAGCGGCAAGAGGTGGGGCGCGGCATGCGCCTGTGCGTGAACAGCAATGGTGAGCGCCAGGATGAGAGCGTGCTGCACGGGGGTGTCTTCGAGGTGAACGAACTGACCGTCATCGCCAGTGAGTCGTACAACTCCTTCGCTGCCAAACTACAGACGGAGATAGCCGAGGCCGTGGGCGACCGCCCGATGAAGGTCCAGACAGCGTTGTTCGCCGGCTTGAAGGTGACGAATGCGCGCGGGGAGCAAAAGACGATGGACGAGGACGATGCCCAGGAACTGGTGTTCACGCTGCGAATGAAGGGCTACATCACCCGGCAAGGGCAGCTCACACAGCAGTATCACGACGACAAGCAGCAGGGAATGCTGGACTTCGGCGACGATTTCAATGCGTACAAAGTGGACATCGTGAAGCGGCTCGACGCCGTGTTCAACCCCGATGCCGTCAAGCCGGAAAATGCGCGACAGGCGAAGGAGGCACATTTCGACCGCCGGAAATTCGAGCGCAAGGAGTTCCAGGAGTTGTGGCGTAAGATCAACCACCAGACTTACTACACGGTGGATTTCAAGACGGAGGACCTTGTGCGGCGCGCCGTCGCCGCCCTTGACACGCACTTGCAGGTGTCGGAGATAAAGATAGAAGTGGTGGAGGGCACGATGGAGGAGATACGGAGCAAGGAGCAGTTGCAACAGGGGACGGCCATGCAGGTGAAGAAAAACGGGGCCGGCACCTCCACCATCCATGAGTTGGTGGGCGACCGCGTGAAATATGACTTGGTGGGCAAGTTGGTGGAGGCGACCGGGCTCACGCGCCGGGCCATCGTTTCCATCTTGCAGAAGGTCAGCCCCAACACGTTCTACAAGTTCAAGGCCAATCCGGAGGAGTTCATCATCCGCGCCGGGAACATCATCAACGAGTGCAAGGCCATCGCCGTCATCGAGCATGTGAAATATCACAAGCTCAACAAGGAGTTTGACAGCGACATCTTCAGTGCGTCAACCTTGAAGGGCCGCCTCGGGGTGAATGCCATGGAGTCGCAAAAGTCGCTTTACGACCTCGTGGTGGTGGACTCGCAGGGCGTGGAGATGGACTTTGCCAAGGACTTGGAAGAGCACACGGAGGTGGCGGTATATACCAAGTTGCCCAATGGCTTCTACATCAACACGCCCGTGGGGCATTACAACCCTGACTGGGCGATTGTGTTCAAGGAGGGGGCGGACATCAAGCACGTCTATTTCATAGCGGAAACAAAAGGCTCGCTCGAGGAGACGCAACTGCGTGAGTCGGAGCGCTCCAAGATAGCTTGTGCACGCCGACATTTCGCCACCATCGCCGACGCCACCATCACCTACGACGTCGTCCGCAGTTACGAGGATTTGAGAAATGTGATCACCAAATAGAGGTCTTGCTGCCAAGTGATGAAAAGAGAATAACGAATCTTTCCCACCCTCACAAATTACGTAAAAGTTTTATTATCACGAATTTAAGAATTTTAGAATTGATAAGCAGATGAAAAGAATTATGGAGAATTATCGTCGCAAGCGACGTGAATCCTGCGTAATCAGGATATGAAATGACTTGTCATTTCCTCTCAAATTCCTATAAATTCCATCCTCAAACCTCAAA
>CADBBP010000090.1 GCA_902792855.1 uncultured Prevotellaceae bacterium | reverse complement strand
ATTCACCATAGATGTTCACCAACCGCTGGTTCACCTCATGCACCCTCTGCTCGTTCATCTTGATGATTTCACGGTCATAGGTCATGATACCGTTGACCTCGGTCTCCACGTCAGTGGTCTGGGTATAGACAGCGGCACAGAAAGCGGCAGGACGGCCATCGGTGGTGGTGGCGTTGCGGGCCATGGAGATGACGGCTTCGGTGTTGGCCACATAAGCGTCGGTGAGTTGCGACTCGCTGCCATAGTTGACATACGTGGTGGCTTGGTTCTCATACCAACGGTGTCCTTCGATGTGGCGGCCCAGACCTCCATACTCGCCCAGTACCACAGGGCGCTGTGGGTCGTAGAGGTAGATATGGGGCGGACGGTCGTAGTCGTGAAGGTCGAGGAAATCTCCTGCATTGGCGAAGTGGTTGCCTCCGCTGGCGGCGTTGATGAGTCGTGTGCCGTCAACCTCTCGCGTGAAACTCACGATGTCGGCGGTCTGGAACTGCCCCCACGACTCATTGAAAGGTGTCCACACCACCACACTGGGATTGGAGTAGAGTTGGGTGATGATTTCCTTCCATTGGTTCCTGAAGGCTTCGGCTATCGAATAGGGTTGCTGACCATTGGTGGTGGACCATTCCCGACTCCTCCATGGTTCGTCCGAGCGGCCCAAGGCCGGCATGTCCTGCCACACAAGAATGCCCAGACGGTCGCAATGGTAATACCATCGCGCCGGCTCCACTTTCATGTGCTTGCGGATCATGTTGAAACCCCAGTCTTTGGTCTTCTGGACATCGTAGAGCAAGGCGTCGTCGGTGGGTGCGGTGTAGAGACCGTCGGGCCAGTATCCTTGGTCCAAGGGACCGAACTGGAAGAGGTCGCGGTTGTTGAGTTGCAGATGCCATTCGCCGTCATCGCCCTTGTGTGTGGAGATTTTACGCATGGCGGCATAGCTCTCCACACGGTCGGTTTCGTTGCCGGAGGCATCGGTGAGAATGACTTCCAAATCATAGAGCGTGGGACTGACAGGACTCCACAGGCGGGCGTTGGGAAGGTCGAGCGTGATGGGTGCTCCGACGTATGCCTCTCCTTCGGCCATGGGTGTTCCTTGGAGTCTCAGCACCGCCTTCACCTTGCTGGAGGATGTTGCATTGTCTGTTTCCACGGCAATGGTCATTTGGTTGTTGTCCACGTCTGGAGTGGTCTGTACCCTGCTGATATGCTGACGGGCGACAGGCTCCAACCACACCGTCTGCCAAATGCCCGACACCTGGGTGTACCAGATGCTGCCGGCTCCGCCCGGGGAGTAGCGTTGTTTGCCCAATGGCTGCGTGGCTTCATCGGTGTTGTCGATGACAAGCACGGAAAGCGTGTCGGGCGTACCGTCGGTGTGGAGGAGGTGAGTGATGTTGAGGGAGAAGGAACCGAAGCCTCCAATGTGGGAGCCTGCTTGCGCGCCGTTGACATAGACACGGGCTTGGTAGTCCACGGCTCCAAAGTTGAGCAGCACGTCCTGCCCCTGCCAGTCGGCGGGAAGGGTGATTTCACGCTGGTACCAGAGGCTCTCGTCCTTGTCGAGCATGCGCATCACGCCCGACAAACTCGACTCCAATGGGTAGGGAACAAGGATTTGTCCGTCCCATTGTGTGGGGATGGTGCGCTGCGAACGTGGGGTGACGGCATATTGCCACAGTCCGTTGAGGTTCTGCCATTGTTGGCGCACCATTTGCGGACGAGGATACTCCGGCAAGGGTTGCTCAGGGTTGATGTCCGACGCCCAGCGGGTCTTGATGTGGTTGCCTTGGGGCTGCCATGGTTGCAGGGTGCCGTCGGGACGTGAGCCATATTTGTCCATCAACACCTTCATCCAGTGACCGCCAATGACGCTGCGTGCGCGGAAGCCTCGTGCAGCACCATTGCCGTTGGTCCAATACCAGTCACTCAACGGCCACCGCGTCGGGGTCTCGTTGGCATATTTCCATACCCGGTCGGCAAAGTTCAGGAAGGTGTTGGTGTCGGGTGCCATGGCTGCCGCCCACATCACCCAGTCCGACTTGGTATATGCCTCGCGACTGTCGAGGGGCAGTCCGTAAGTGTTTTGCTTGCCCAGATAATACTTGATTTCGCGGCGCATGACATCGTCGGAGAACAGTTTGAGTCCCCAGAGTTTGTCCCACACCAGGTTGTACTTGATGCTCCAGGTGCCACCACGGTCGAAAGCAAGCTTGTAGTGGTCGCCTTCACGGGCGTCCGTCTCCCATATCATGGCCATCTGCTGAGCCTTGTCGGCAAACGGCTTCCACCTTGCCTCACTCTGGCCCTTCATACGGGCAATTTCCGAGTAGGCGGCGACACCAAAGATGGCTTTCAAGGAGAGGTTGGCATTGTGTGCCCAGTGACCGGCAAAGTCGTCCGTGCACAGTTGCGTGTCGGGGTCTTGGCCGTTGTTGCGAAGGTAGATGGCCCATTGACGCAACAGGTTGACATCGGCTGTGGAAAGCCAGTCGGCATTGCCATCGATGCGGGAGATGGCATAGCACAAGGTGAGGATGTTGCCGCTCTCCTCGATGGGCATGTTTCCTCCAAATCCTCCGTTTCCGTCTGGACGGGTGATGGAATAGACTTGTCCGTTGGCATGGGGATAGGTGCCCAGGTCATGGCAGGCGAAATTGGGGAAGCCCCATCTTGACGTATCCAAGCAATAGTCGAGAATCGAACGAATCATTCCCTTGAGCAGGTCAGTGTTGTAGCACAGGAAGAGGGGTGCCGACGGGTAGGTCAAGTCAACGGTGTTCACACATCCGTTGGAGTTGTTCTCCTTGGAGAAGTAGAGCAGTTGTCCCTTGTCGTCTTGAAACAGTTTGTGGGCGGCCAGCACATGGCGGTAACTGCCGGAAAGGAGTTCGGCATATTTCTCATTCCCTGCCGCAAGGCCGTCATCATATATTTGTCGGTCTTGTTGCCGGCATCGGTCCATCATCGAACGGTAATTGTCGCGCAACTCCTCGAATGCCTGGAATATCGTCTTGCCGTTTCGTGCCCAGTATCCACAATAGTCCTTGTTCATATAGCGGATGTCTTTCACCTCGTCATATCCTATCATCATGTAACTCCGGGCATCGGTGACTTTGCCGAAGTCTTTCATATAGGCAAGGATGGGCATCGATGCTGCATCGCTGCTGGTCACGGCTCCTTGGGCGACCTCCAGTTTGCCGTTGTCACGGAAGTGACCTTCCATCGTTGCGGCATCTCCCATGCTCACCTCTCCATTCACTGATGCGACATAGAGATAGCCCCAGTCGATAGTGACGAGGTCGCCGGCTCGTTTCAACACCGGCTGTTCCACACTGCCAGCCTTGATGTAGCGCACCCCATTCTCTGTAATCAACTCGGAGCGTGTGGGCTGGCTCATTTGGTCAACGGTCAACTGTGCCGTGGTGGCAAAATAGAACTGCACGTCGTGCGCGTTGCCATCGGTGGAACTCACTTGGTAACTGATGTAGTTGACGGGGGTGGAGAGCAAGTCGAGGTCGTCGAGGAGCATTGGGGCTGTGAACACCAACTTCAACTCAACAGGTCCGCAGTCGAATGTGTAATAAGTGCTTGTCGCCATCACGTCAACCGCCTTTTGCCGGGCTTTTTCCGCTCCGGTGGCACCTTGAAGGATGTTTTCGAAAAGACCGAAATCGACGTATGCACCGCCCGTGGTGTTGTGGCAGTGGGCGGCAATCACGTTCTCGCCAACGTTCAAATAGCCTTTCTCGGCGGTCGTCAGGCGATGTTGCTCACCTTGAAGCCATGTCTCGCCGGTGGAGATGATACGATGCCCGTTGACATACAGTTCGAAGACATCGTCGTGGGAGAACTGTATCCACAAGTCTTTCTGAAGGTCTTCAGATGTCAGACTCACAATGCGGCGTATGTAGATGTCACTGTTTTGGGCGCTCCACGAATGCCGGCAGTTGGGGTATTCGTTTACCGTGCCCCAGGCGGCGTCCTCTGTTGACCAACTGCTGTCGTCGAACGAAGGGGAGGTCCATCCTGTCCCGTTCTGGCGTGCATGGGTCACCTTGGCAGTCCATCCGCTCTCGGCCGTTGCCATGGGGGCAATGGCCTTCAGCAGGTTCGCACGTTGCGAACCCATGAAGCGATAGGACTTGCCGTCAACGCGGAGCAAACCGTCCATCGATTTCTCGGCATCGGTCCAATGTCGTGTCGTCCCGTCGTTCAAACGGTCGAATGGCGACCACAGCGAGAAATAGGGGTCGTTGACCAAAAGGGGTACCGAAGGCAACCTCAGGGAAGAGCTCTTGTAAGGTTCGAAGTCGGAAGGGATTTGCGCCATGCTGCTGCCACACACAGCCATGGCTATCAGTATGAATAGTTGTTTGATAGTTCTCATTGTTGACGGTTTTATGCTATTTCACGAAAAGTTTATGGCCCCGAGCCACATGGATGCCGTGAGGAAGGGTGCCTGACAGTCCTTGCAGGGGCTGCTTTCGCCCCAACCGCCCAGCAGGTCTATGGGCAGTATGTAACCACACCACAACAGATGGAACGATGGCAAAAAGGAGGGTGAGGATTGCTTTGGTCATCATTTGTCGGATGTTGAGAAAGAATAGGGAACTGCCGAGTCGGAAACGCCACGCTTGTAATTGGGAGCTGACTGCATCCGGTAGTTGATGGCGCCGCCACGGAGAAGAGCGGCGTGTTCCAGATAATTCTTGTCGTAGGTCTTGCTGTTGAAGGTCATGGAACCGATATAACGGTTGTCTTCACTGATGCCGGGAGCCTTGATGGTGAGTGTCTTGTGGTTGGGCAGGTGCAGGGTCATCTTGTCGAAATAGGGAGTGCCCAGCACATATTGCCCGCTTCCTGGGCATACGGGATAGAACCCCATGGCAGAGAAGACATACCATGCCGATGTCTGACCGTTGTCCTCGTCGCCACAATAGCCGTCGGGCTGCGAGGAGTAGAGGCGGTCCATCACTTCGCGCACCCAGTACTGTGCCTTCCATGGTTGGCCGGCATAGTCGAAGAGGTAAATCATGTGCTGGATGGGTTGGTTGCCGTGGGCGTAGTTGCCCATGTTCATGATTTGCATCTCGCGGATTTCGTGGATGACACCGCCGTAGTAGCTGTCGTCGAAGAGGGGTGGCACATTGAACACGGAGTCGAGCATTTGGACAAAGACGTCCTTCCCGCCCATCAGCCTGATCAGGCCTTCGGGGTCGTGGAACACCGACCAGGTGTAATGCCATGCGTTGCCCTCCGTGAAGGCGTCGCCCCACTTCAGTGGACTGAAGGGTGATTGGAAAGAGCCGTCCTCGTTGCGGCCGCGCATCAGTCGCGACGTTTTGTCGTAAACATTGCGGTAGTTCATCGCATGCTCACGGAAGGGCTTCAGTTCTTCCTCGCTCTTGCCCAACTGTTTTCCCAACTGATAGATGCACCAGTCGTCATAGGCATACTCCAAGGTGCGGGCGACACTTTCGTTGATGCCGACATCGTAGGGCACATAACCCAATTTGTTGTATTTCTCGTATCCGAGGCGACCTGTCGATGACACTTGTGGATGGACGGCATTCGCTCCATGGACGACGGCTTTCCACAACGTCTCGATGTCATATCCGCGCAAACCCTTCAACCAAGCATCGGCCACCACGGAGGCGGAGTTGTTGCCGACCATGCAACCACGGTGACCGGGACTGGCCCATTCGGGCAGGAAGCCGCTCTCCTTGTAGCAGTTCGCCAGCCCTTCCTGCATCTTCTCGTTCATCTCGGGATAGAGCAAATTGAGCAGGGGGAAGAGGGAGCGGAAAGTGTCCCAGAAACCGGTGTCGGTGAAATAGTAGCCGGGACAGATGTCGCCCGTATGGGGACTGTAATGCACGGGCTGACCATCGGCTCCTATCTCGTAAAACATACGGGGAAAGAGCAAGGAGCGGTAGAGGCAGGAGTAGAATGTGCGCAGATGGGCGACATGGGTGTCTTCCACCTCCACGCGCCCCAACATCTCGTTCCAACGCTGACGGCAGGAGGTCTTGACCTCGTCGAAGGAGCGCTGACCCACTTCTTGCAAATTGCGAAGGGCTTGTTCGGGACTGATGAACGAGGAGGCGACTCGAAGTGTCACTTGTTCGCCGCGTTTCAGCGTGGGAAATCCCACGATGGCTCCCGCGTGATTGTCCCAAACGGCAGGCGTGTCTTCCACCAACCCGTTGGCGTCGGAATAGCAGGCTTCATAGGTGATGGGATGGGAGAAGTCGATGACGAAATAGTTCTTGAACCCCTTGGGCACACCACCTGAGTTCTTTGTCGTGTAGCCTGTCACCCGGCGGTGGCTGGCATCGATGGCCACATGCGACCCACCATCGAAGGCATCGACAACCACGCGGGCTTCAGCGGTCTCGGGATAGGTGAAACGGATGACGGCGGCACGTTCCGTGGGGGCAAGCTCCGCAGTGATGTCCCAATCGGCGAGATATACCTGATAGCAATAGGGGGTGGCTTCCTCTGCCTTATGGGAGAACCAGGATGCCCGTTGGTCCTCGTTGAAGACGGTGCGGGTGGTGGGCATGATGGCAAACTGGCCATAGTCGTTGATCCAAGGCGAAGGCTGATGGGTCTGTTTCATGCCTCGAATCTTGTCCTCCGTATAGACATATTGCCAGCCATCGCCCATCTTTCCCGTCTGGGGTGTCCAGAAGTTCATACCCCAGGGCATGGCGATGGCGGGATAGGTGTTGCCGGTGGAGAGCGAGTGCTTGGACAAGGTGCCGACAAGCGTCGATACATAGTCCACCGGCTCAGAGGCGGGGGCGTCGAAGATGGCAAGGATTGCCGTCAAGAATATGAGTCCTGTCTTTTTCATGTGTTTTTTACCATTGGATAGCCTGGTCTTCATCAGGTATCTGCGTATTGATGGTGCGCTGGAGCGTCAAAGTGCCGCTGATGTTATAATAAAACTTGCTTCCAACTGATGACGTGTAATCGGCGAAATCGTAATCAATGTTATTGATGATTATATTGCGACAGCACAGATAGGATTAGCCACACCATTTACAACCATGAAGAGACGAGACCTGACGCTTTTTGGAAATACCAAGTAGCTGATACAGTTTTGTACTCGTTTTGTACAAGAATAACAGATGTATTTCGTAATTTTGCAGTGGATTCTTTCCCATGGGTGCTTGTGCGCAATGCCTTGACAGAAGGGGTGCTCCGCCCATGCCGCATAGTAATTATATACATCCTTTATAAACAATGAAAAAACGTACAAGTGTATTTTGGGTCATCTTGTTGTGCATGGCCGGCCACGCCTTCGCTCAAGACAGTTCACAACAAAAAACGTTCGCGGAGTCAATCGCGGCACCTGCCGACAATATCAGGGTGACACGCCGACCTGCATTGGAAGAACGATTGTTTTCCTCGGACACCATCGAAAAGAAAATCAAGGAGGTGAAAAAACTGCTCAAGGATGCACCCTATCTGGCGTGGATGTTTGAGAACTGTTTCCCGAATACACTTGACACCACCGTGCACTACAGCGTGACGGAGGAGGGCGATGACGACACCTTCGTCTATACGGGCGACATCCATGCCATGTGGCTGCGCGACTCTGGAGCGCAGGTCTGGCCGTATGTGCAGTTTGCAAAAAAGGATGAGAAGATACGCCGCATGGTAAGGGGCACCATCTTGCGGCAACTGAAGTGCATCTGCCTCGACCCATACGCCAATGCCTTCAACATGGGACCTACGGGCAGCGAGTGGATGTCGGACTATACGGACATGAACCCCAACCTGCATGAGCGGAAATATGAAATCGACTCGCTGTGCTACCCCATTCGCCTGGCCTATTATTATTGGCAAGTGACGGGCGACGCCACCATCTTCGGGGACCTCTGGAGGGAGGCCGTTGCCAAGATATTGAAGACTTTCCGGGAGCAACAGCGCAAGGAGAACAAGGGGCCTTATCGCTTCATGCGCAAAACAGAAAGGCAATACGACACGGTGTGCAACGACGGGTATGGAAACCCGGTCAAACCCGTGGGACTGATTGCATCGGTGTTCCGCCCGTCCGACGACGCCACCGTCTTCCTCTATCTCGTCCCTTCCAATTTCTTCGCTGTCACATCCCTGCGGAAAATAGCGGAGATATTGACAACGGTCAACCACGATGCTCCTGCGGCAGCGGAATACACCATGCTGGCCGACGAGGTGGAGACGGCTCTGCGGAAATATGCCATCTACAACCACCCAAAATATGGCAGAATCTATGCCTTTGAGGTGGACGGATTCGGCAACCAACTGCTGATGGACGATGCCAACGTGCCCAGCCTGCTTGCCATGGCTTATCTTGGCGATGTGGACATCAACGACCCCGTCTATCAGAACACCCGCCGCTTCGTGTGGAGCGAGGACAATCCGTATTTCTTCCGTGGAAAAGCGGGGGAGGGCATCGGAGGCCCGCACATCGGGCACGACATGGTGTGGCCCATGTCGATTATGATGAGGGCGTTCACAAGCCAGAGCGACGATGAAACAATCCAATGCTTGCAAATGCTGGTCAACACCGACAACGGAACGGGATTCATGCATGAGTCGTTCAACAAAGACAACGCCGCAAAATACACCCGTTCGTGGTTCGCTTGGCAGAACACGCTCTTCGGTGAGTTGATTCTCAAACTGATAGACGACGGTAAAGCCGACTTGCTGAGGAAAGTCCAGAAAAACTACTGATGGCGGTTCCGACCCAGAAGGAAGAATGGTTCGGATGAGCGCTTGTCATTCATACATCTGATAGAAGCCGCCCAGGTCGTATCTGTTCATCTTGCGCCCTTCCTGTCTCATCAACAGGTAGTTTATCTGCTCGTCGTTGGCGGAATGTGCGCAGAACAAGTCGATACCATTCTTTCCCTTCACCACAGAGAGCACAATCGGTTCCATATAATCATCAAGGTCGTAGTCTGGCAAGTCCTCCTGTCCTTCTTCGACCATGCAGGTGTCGGTATGGAGGCATATCTCGTTGCCTTTTGCCAGCACCCATGCAGCAATGAATTTTTGATCCTTGGGTTGGGTCTTCATGATGCCGAATTGATATTCATCGTCGCCGAAGATGCTTGAAATGCGGTTTTTCGCCACTTTCGCTCCCACCGCTTTCTCCACCTGTGCGACGATGCTGGCGTCGAACTGTGGTTCGTTGGGGTCTTCCGTCGTGGTGGAGATACTTTTCAAAAGTGACCGTCCTTTCAGATAGCCGCCCGGCACCAAGATGCCTTCCATGTATTCTTGTACGATGACATCCCCTTCCGGGGTCACCTCACCATTGTTCTGCATGTATTCCTCAACGGCTTTTGCATCGGCAAAGGTGTAGAGTTGGCCTTTCATACCGTCCTCCATCTGGTAGAAATACTGGTTGAAATAACTGGTGTCGTTCTTCAATTGCTTGTTTTTCTCCTCTTTGTAAGAGACGTCGAAGCATTGCCCGTTGACGATGAACTTGTTGTATTTCTCCGGTGTCTCTCTCAACGCCTTGCCTCCGTCGAACAAGTCTCCTTCATTGAAGGGGGCGAAGAGCGGCAGGCCTTTCACAACGACGGCCGTGACAGGAGGAACATCCATACCTTCCAGAACCTGCGCCACGTCAGCGCTTTTCTTTTCTTCACTCGTGCCTTGAACTGTTTTTTGCCCGGATTTTGTACAACTAAGCATACATCCAATCATAACCAAACAGGTTAGGACCATTGTCATGTTCTTTTTCATAATGAGATAGGGTTGGTTGTCAATTATCAATATTTGCCAACGGTATTGGCCTTGTTTTTTTAACGTGTCTGTGCTGTCCGAACGAACACCACAACAATCACGCAACAAATATAGCACAATTCTTTGAATCATCCAAATTCACTCGCCAAATATTTGCTCATTACGACATTCCCACCGAATAAAGACAAATTCTTTATCCGTCTGACCTGCAAATCTAATATTTTTTGCTAATTTTGCTGCCCTATTGAAATCGCATCAGCAACAGGCACCCTTTTCAAAGAGAAATAGACGATGAACAAATACGCCTTGTTTTTTGACATTGACGGCACATTGGTGAGTTTCAAGACTCACCAGATACCTCCTTCCACGATACAGGCATTGACCCAAGCCAAGGCCAATGGGCACAAGGTGTTCATCGCAACGGGGAGGCCGCCGCTGATCATCACCAACCTTGGAGCCATCGAACACCTGATTGACGGTTATGTGACCATCAACGGGGCATTGTGCTTCATCGGCGAGGAGATTGTCAGGTGCAAGGAGATTGCTCCAAAATATGCACAGTTGGCGGTGGAAGATGCACAGGAAAAGGGCTACGGCCTCATCGTCATTGGAGAAAATGATGTCGCAGTACTGGACCCCAATGGCGAGGTGGACAGGATATTCCGACAAGAGTTGGCAGTGAACAACCTCAATGAGGCAAAACCCTTGAACCTTGTTCTCAGACAACGCATCCTTCAACTCACGGCATTCTTCACAGAGGATTACGAAACAAGGTTGATGCCACGCATTCCGGGATGCATCTCTGGGCGATGGCATCCAGCCTTCACCGACATCACGGCACAGGGTGCGGACAAAGGCAAAGGCATCCTTGCCATGGCTGCACACCTGGGACTCGACCCCCAATATACGATGGCTTTCGGCGATGGCGGCAACGACACGGCCATGATAAAGGCGGCGGGTGTCGGAGTGGCTATGGGCAATGCCCTTGATTCGCTGAAGCAAGTGGCAGACTACACGACTACCTCGGTAGATGATGACGGCATCCTGAATGCCTTGCGCCACTTCCACTTGATTTCCTCAGTGCCAACAAAAACCGCAGACAACACCTCCATCAGCCATTGACCTTTTTTTTCTTGCAAATATGTATAGAATCTCACTTTTTTGCCTCTCACGTAGTCAGGGGCGATCCCGCCGGGGTCGTCATCACCACCGTATCTTCCACGGGTGCTCGCTACGCTCGTACCCGTGGCATTACTAAGCAGAGACCCTTTCAGGGTCTTGTGTAGTGCGGCCTCTTGGCTTTGATGGATATCACTTATGGGAAGGGAAAATGTTTTATCAAGGTTTCCAAAGGAAGAGACCTTCGGCGGAGGCCAAGGAGCCGAGGAGTTCGAGGATTTCTGTTGTTGGATTGTAAACGGTGAAATAGATGTCGTCGCCGGCGACGACAAGGAGTGTGCCGGATGACTTGAGAGCGGCATACAGCATGCGATTCGGGTGCATGGTATTGACCGTCATGGCCACGAGGTCACACGGGGCGGGGTTGACGACCCAATTCTCTCCGTCCTGCGAAACAGCCATGTCGTCATAGCAGTTCAACTTCAGGAAGATATCGGAGAATTTCTTGTAGATGGCATCGACCTGCGGATGACAGAGATAGTAATCCGCTATCTTGAAATACTGCCCTCTTGAGTTTTCCGGCACCTGCTTGGGCAGGATGTCAACCACCCAATAGGGCTTTTCCATATAGGCGTCAAGGTCTTTCCACGGCTCATCTTCCATCTCTACTTGTACGCTATCCTTGCCTTTTGGTCAATGACCCATTTCCCCCGGTCGAGGTGAGCAGAGCCGGGGGTGCAGTCATACTTGGTTGATTTCGCGTTGACGAAATTGCAAGCCCTCTCGATGTACTTTTTCGAACTGTTGTTGGCCTTGCTGAGCTGCGTCTCACTCATGGTGACGAAGGTGAAGGAGGCCTTTTTCCTCGTGTCGTCAAGACGGAACATATAGTAGGTGTCCTCCGTCTGCACACGCTGCCTTTGGGCATCGTCAAAAGTTCCGTCATCAGCCGGCCACCTGAAGAAGATGACCGCCGGGTCGGGGTCCTCCACCGGCTGGCTTGCTTTCTTCTCCACCTCCTTTTTCTTTTTCTCTTCGGCATAGAATGCCTTCTGTTCGATGGAGGCCATGCGCTCGTCGGCCGCCAAGCGGTCGGCGTCGGCCTGTTCCTTCAGGTCATTCACCGCCTTTTTCAGTTCCTCCTTGGTGGCGAAGAAGTCGATGGCCCCCGACTGCTCCTTGTCGGTGTCTTTTCGCAGGCTCTTCAACCGATACTCCACATATCCGATGGCCAGTGCGAAGAGAAAGAGGGAAAACACAAATTCCATGGTTGCAAATGGTTGTTGGTGGTGAGTTATGGGTTCTCGACGATATACAGTGCGAGGCGGCTGAGACCTCCCGTGAGGGGGATGAAGAAGAGCGAGTCCTTGAGTTCCGGGTTCTCCTCGTCGGTCATGGTGTCAGTGCGGGCCTCGACAACCTTGTTGAAGTCCTGTTCTGCCTTCTCGGTGAGCACCGTCCTGAACTTGGCAAACTCCCTCTCGTTGGACACGCCGAGATACTTGGCGAAACTATACTTCTTGTTGAGGGCGAAGAAATAGTCGATGAACTCATTGTAACTCTCGAGCACCTCCTTCCTCACCTGCGGCGTGACATCCTTGTACCGTGGCACATCAAGCTGGTCGAGCGTCTTGGAGCCTGTGCGGAACTTGGTGATTTCCTCCACATTGTCCACTACATACCGGGGCTTCATGTTGAGACCGCCCTTGCAAGTGATTTCCTTGGGGTTGTCCACCAGTTTGAGTTCCACCTTCCCCTTGTCACCCAAGACATCGTTGAAGATGGCTGTCGCCACGGACTGTAAGGCGTCGATGCTGCCTATGAGTGCGAGCACCTTGGAGGCCGTGCCGCTAACAGTGATGTATGCCGGCGTCTTCAGCCCCTTCATTTCCAAAAGTTTCGCAGCATAATACACCTCGGCGGCATAGAAGAGCAGCAACACGACACGGAGGTCTTGCCTGGCTCTGAGTTCCTCGGAGAACGACACTCCCCTACCCTCCATGCGCGGGTTGCTGTCGAGGGAATAGAGGAACGACACGAACTCGTTGCTGTTGCGCTTCGCCTTGGCATAGACGTCGCTGACACCGCTGACATCACGCAGTTTCATGTCAAACTCGGGAGCG
>CADBBP010000089.1 GCA_902792855.1 uncultured Prevotellaceae bacterium | reverse complement strand
CGTGCCGTTTATCATCTGGCATCGTGACATCCAACCCGACAACGTGAGCCTCTACGACGAGGTGAGCGCCGTGGGCGGTTCTTACGGTCTGCTGCGCCCGGAGCAGTTCATGCAAATATTCATGAGGGGCTGAGCACTCAGCCCAGCCCCTCATCATTTTTTGGCATCCTATCTTTCTACGAGCGCCATCTTCCAGGCGCATCCGCCAAGTGGCGGCACATCGAGGACGACAGGTTTCTCCGGATGGAGTGAAATATCGGCTTCCACACCAGTGAGCAATTCGGTGGCGTGGAAGTTTCCTTTTGGCATCTGCCAGTAGTCAAAGGCATGAGCCGGGATGTTCACCTCCACACGCACGGGTTTCTCATCGAAGTTTGCCACGACAAGGACGAGTTGCTTTCCACATTTTCTCATGAATGCGAACTGCCTCTGAGACAGTTGCGGGTTGACATACATGAGGTCATAGAAAGCCCCGTCGCGCAATGCGTCGTCGCTATTTGCCAAGGTGAGAATGCGCGTGTAGTCATCCATCAAATCCTTTTCTGCCTTTTTCAGTTTGCGGCGGTCACGCCAGCGCCTCAGTGTGTCAGGCGACCAATAGTCGAAGATGGTGGTCCTCCCGTCCTTTCCGCTGAAGCCCTCCTCGTCCATGCCCCGCTCTCCCAGTTCCTGTCCGGCATAAATCATCACGGGCGAGGTATTGAGCCAGGCACAGACCATCATGGCCGGTATTCCCTTTCGTGGGTCTGCGGCGAAGAAGTCGCTTGCCAGCCGCTGTTCGTCATGGTTCTCAAGGAAATAGAGCATGTGCGTCAAGATGTCGTCGCACACCTGCCACTGCCTTGTGATGTCGGCCGCCGGTCTTCGGTGGCATACGACGTCGCGGAGGCAGTCATACATGCCCACCTTGTCATAGAGGATGTCGAAGCCGGCATGGAGATAGTTTCGGTATTGCGCAGGGTCATAAACCTCGCCAATGAACAGCACGGGCTGCCCCGGCAGGCATTTCACCTTGTCGGTGGCCCATCTCCAGAAAGCAGCGGGCACCATCTCGGCCATGTCGCACCGGAAAGCGTCCACCTTTTTCCTCGCCCAGAAGATGAGGATGTCGGTCATCTTCGACCAAGTGTCGGGTATGGGTTGGAAATGCTCGGAACGCCCTCCGGCATCGCAATAGTCAATGCCATAGTTGAGTTTCACCGTCTCATACCAGTCGTTGGGTCCGGGCTTGCTGTCGAATTGGTCATTTCCCGTGGCCTTGGCGGGGCATTCCTTGTACGGCTCTCCGTTAGAGGGCAGAGACGAGGTGTCGAGAGGCCTTCCCCAACAATAATAGAAGTTGTTCTGGGTTGAGAAGTGCAAGTTGGTGTCGTCTCCCTCTCCCAAGTCTTTCACCCCCTCGGGCTTGCAAACAGAGCGATACTCCCTGGCCACGTGGTTGGGCACGAAGTCTATGACGACCTTCAAGCCGGCGTTGTGCGTCCTTTCCACAAGAGCCTCGAACTCCTCCATCCTGTGCTCCACGTCTGTGGCCAAGTCGGGGTCCACGTCGTAATAGTCGGCAATGGCGTATGGCGAGCCCGCCTTCCCCTTGACCACCATGGCTGTCTGCCTTGGTATTCCGTATTCGGAATAGTCGGTGGTGGTGGCATGGCGTATGATGCCCGTGTACCACACGTGGGTGACTCCCATGCGCCTGATTTTCGTCAGTGTTGCGTCATCGAAGTCGTTCATTTTGGCACATCCATTGTCCTGGATGTCTCCATTTGCCTTTTTCGGGATGGTGTTGTTGCCGAAGAGGCGTGTGAACACCTGGTAGATGACCGTCTTCATGTGCTTAGATGCCGTGAGCGGTCACCTCCTTGCTGATGCGTGCAATCATTCCCTGGAGAGCCTTTCCTGGTCCGCACTCAGTGAAGTCGTCAGCACCGTCGGCAATCATGTTCTGCACGCACTGTGTCCACCTGACACTGCTGGTGAGTTGCGCGATGAGGTTGGCCTTGATTTCCTCCGGGTCGGTGTGTGGCAGTCCGTCCACGTTCTGATAGACAGGACATTGAGGCTTTGCGATGTTTGTCTGCTCGATGGCTTTCTGCAATTCATCCTTTGCAGGCTGCATGAGCGGCGAGTGGAAGGCACCTCCCACGTTGAGGGGCAAAGCCCTCTTTGCTCCAGCAGCCTTGATGCGTGCACAAGCCTCCTTGATGGCCTCCACGTTTCCAGAAATGACGAGTTGTCCGGGGCAGTTGTAGTTGGCAGGCACCACCACGCCATTGCCTTCCTTGCTCACTTCCTGGCAGATTTGCTCCACCTGTTCGTCGGAGATGCCAATGATGGCAGCCATGGTGGAAGGTGCAGCCTCACAGGCTTTTTGCATGGCCATGGCACGAGCATAAACGAGTCGGAGGCCATCCTCGAAGGACAGGGCCCCAGCTGCAACAAGAGCGGAGAACTCTCCGAGAGAGTGTCCAGCAGTCATGGCGGGTTTGAAGTCATCGCCCATGCACAACGCACTGATGACGCTGTGCAGGAAGACGGCAGGCTGTGTCACCTTGGTCTGGCGCAAGTCCTCGTCGGTGCCTTCAAACATGATGTCAGTGATGCGATAACCAAGGATTTCATTGGCTTGCTCGAAAAGTTGCTTGGCCAAGGGATTGCTCTCATAGAGATCCTTGCCCATTCCCACAAACTGTGCTCCCTGTCCGGGAAAAACAAATGCTTTCATCTTTTTACTTTAAAAATAACTAATCGCCCGATGCCTTGACGACAACACGGGCTTGTGAAACAATGGCGACAGTCGGTCTCCCGCTTTCGCGCTGCAAAGGTACAAACAATTGATTGAAAAGCCAAAACTTTTCGAGGTTTTAAGGGGTTTAAGGAGTTTAAGGGGTTTAAGGAGTTTAAGGGGTTTAAGGGGTTTAAGGGCCGCTGCAAAATAGGGAAAAAAGTGAAAAGACAAGGTTGACGAGCATAGTTTTCGATTTTTTCTCAGGGTAAACCCTTCGTTTTATCGATTTTTTAGTACATTTGCAAACAATATTGGGATTTGTTACGACTTATACACATTTGCGTCACATTTCCCATCATATCCAAGCATCAACAAAGAAAAACATTAAACATCTAATAAAATGAACGAATTCAATGCAAAAGAAGTGAAGGACCAAGTGGTCCAATGGATTAGAGAATGGTTTGAGGAAAACGGCAAGGGCTGCAACGCCGTCATTGGCATTTCTGGCGGCAAGGACAGCAGTGTGGTTGCCGCCCTTTGTGCGGAGGCATTGGGCAAGGAGCGTGTCATCGGCGTGACAATGCCCAACGGCGTTCAGAAAGACATCTCCGACAGCATGCGCCTCATCGCGCACTTGGGCATCCGCTCCTGCTGCGTGAACATCGGCGAGACATGCAAGGCACTGATGTCCGCTGTGGAGGAACAGCTGGCCACGCTTGGCAAGGAAGTGAGCAACCAGACCACCATCAACCTTCCACCGAGGGTTCGCATGACGACGCTCTACGCCATCTCTCAGTCGATGAACGGCCGTGTGGCCAACACATGCAACCTGTCCGAGGACTGGGTGGGCTATTCCACCCGTTACGGCGACGCAGCCGGCGACTTCTCCCCCCTTGGCGGCCTCACCGTAAGAGAGGTGATAGCCGTAGGCAAGGAGCTCGGCCTTCCCATTGACTTGGTGGAGAAGACTCCCTCTGACGGTCTATGCGGCAAGAGCGACGAGGACAACCTTGGTTTCACATACGCCGCCCTCGACCACTATATCCGCACCGGCGAATGCGAAGACCCCGTGGTAAAGGCCCGCATCGATGACAAGCACATCAAGAACCTTTTCAAACTGAAGCCCATCCCCCATTTCGAATACAAGGCCGATGGCAACCAATAGCCCCGTTATCAAAAGCCATCTCCCCCATGATATCCTTCATTAGCGACTACACCGAGGGTGCTCACCCTGAGATTTTGCGCCGCCTGACGGAGACGAACCTTGTGCAGACCTCCGGCTATGGAACCGACCCCTACACGCTTTCCGCCATAGAAAAGATTCGTGCCGCCACCCATTGCCCCGACGCCAACGTGGTGTTTCTGGTGGGTGGCACTCAGGCCAATTCCACCATCATCGACGCCCTGTTGCCCCACCATGGTGCCGTTGTGTCCGCCTCAACGGGTCACATCGCGCTCCATGAGGGCGGTGCCGTGGAACTTTTCGGGCACAAGGTCGTCACGCTTCCCTCCCACGAGGGGAAGTTGGCCCCCGAGGAGTTGTCAGACCATTTGCGGCTTTTCTACGAAGACCCCACGTGGCCCCACCAGGCCATCCCCGGGATGGTGTATGTCTCTCACCCCACGGAGTACGGCACACTCTACAACCACGACGAGTTGGCAGCCATTCACGACACCTGCCGTCAATATGGTATGAAACTGTTTGTCGATGGCGCCCGCCTCGGCTACGCCCTTGCCAGTCCAGAAGCCGACATCACCCTGCCTCAGTTGTCCCGTCTGTGCGACGTGTTCTACATCGGTGGCACGAAAGTAGGAGCTTTCTGCGGCGAGGCAGTGGTGTTCCCTCAAGGCGACGCCCCCCGCCACCTGTTCACCATCGTGAAGCAGCACGGTGCCCTTCTGGCCAAGGGGCGCCTTCTTGGCGTGCAGTTCGACACCCTCTTCACCGACGACCTCTACCTCCGGATTAGCCGCCACGCCATCGACATGGCCATGGCATTGCGTCGTTTGTTCGAGCACAAGGGTATCCCCCTCCACATCCCCTCTCCCACCAACCAGCAGTTTCCCATCCTCGACGAGGAGCATGTACGCCGTCTCTCCGGCAAAGTGCTATACGAGCATTGGGAGCGTTTGCCCGACGGTCGCCATGTGAGCCGTTTCGCCACCAGCTGGGCCACGCCCGTGGAGCATGTGCGTGAGTTGGAAACTCTTCTGTGATTACTCACCTACAAGATGCATTTGCTCCATCTTTTCTACGACCCAAGCAGAAAGTAATATTTTTTCATCTAAAAAATTGCATCTATCGAAAAAAAGTGTTAACTTTGCGAAAAAATCAAAAAACACTCATTAACCTCATACAAACCAATCACTATGAGAAAAGCCTTCAACCTTTTTGCCATTGCGGCATTATTGCTTGCTCCTTTGGCCTCATTTGCCCAACGAAGCACCCCTCTTCTCACTGACTTCAAGGAAGAGCCTTTGCCCGACACGTTGGCCAGTGCCGCTCATTTCACCGGCGGTTCCACAGACAAGGTGACCCAAGAACGCATGAACAAAGGCCTTGTAACAAGTTCGCTCCGCGCACTCAGCGGCCAAGCCGCCGGTGTGCAAGTGTCGAGCAGCGACAACCACATGGCCATGCTCTCCTCCGTCCGTGTTCGCGGTACGACATCTCTCACCGGCGGCAACGACCCTCTCGTCATCATCGACGGTGTGACGTCCGACTTGGCCATGCTTTCCTCCATCTACCCAGCCGACATTGAGAGCTTCACCATTTTGAAGAACGCCACCGAGACGGCACAATATGGCTCCCGAGGAGCTTCCGGTGTCATCGTCGTGAAGACGAAGAAAGGTCACGCAGGTCAGTTCCACATTTCATACGATGGCAACATCGGCTTTGAGTCCGTTTACAAGGACATCAACATGCTCAACCGTAAAAAGTATGTTGACCTCGCCGCTGCGATGGGTCTGGAATACCGTGACGATGGGAACGACGTGAACTACCAGGACGCCATCACGCGCACCGGCTTTGTTCAGAATCACCACGTTGCCTTCGGTGGCGGCACAGAGACGAGCAATTACCGCGCCTCCATCGGTCTGATGGACCACGACATGGTTGTACGCCAGAACGAATACAACAATTTCATTGCAAAGCTCGACATCTCTCAAAAGGCTTTCGACGACCGTCTCTCAGTGGAACTTGGTGTCTATGGCTCTTCCCAGAAAGGTTATGACATCTTCGACGAGCAAAAACTTTTCTACTCCGCCGCCACAATGAACCCCACCATCTCGAAGGAGAAGGACGGTCCTAACGGTTGGAGCAGAAACTCCTCCGCCTCCCAAATCAGCAACCCCATGGCTCTGTTGGAAGAGGACGACCACGAGCGCAACCTCAATTTCAACACTCATTTGAAGATGGAGTACCAGATTTGGCCCAACCTGAGCATAGGCATCTTCGGTTCCTACACCTACACGAGTACCGAGCTCGCCCAGTATCTTCCCACTTGGGTGTGGGCTCAAGGCCAAGCTTACCGTGGTGAGACGAAGACCGAAGACTGGCTTGCCAACATGGTGGTGAACTATTGGTGGGACTTCAACTCAGAGAACCGCATTGAGGCCATGGGCTTGATGGAATATCAGCGCAGCACGCTCACTGGTTTCAACACAACCGTGAAAGGTTTCAGTTCCAATGAATTTGGCTACCACAACCTTCAGGCCGGTTCCATCCGTCCCTGGGGCGGCACGGCATCCACCTACGAGCATCCTCTCCTTATGTCTTTCATGGGTAATCTGAAATACCTGTTCCTCCACCGCTATACCTTGGGATTTACGCTCCGTGCCGATGGCAGCAGCAAGGTTGGCGAGAACAACCGTTGGGGCTATTTCCCCTCCCTCTCCTTCGAATGGGACGTGCTCAAGGAACCATTCATCCATGACCTTCCCTATGTGAGCCAGTTGAAGTTACGTCTTGGTTCTGGTATTTCCGGCAATCTTGGCGGCATCAGTTCCTACAACTCCTTGGAGATGTACCAACCCATCGGCATCGTGCCCACCTATGGCACACCAAGCGTCACCTTGGGCCACGCCAGCAATCCCAACCCCGACTTGAAATGGGAGACTCGCAGCACGATGAACATCGGCGTTGACTTAGGTTTGTGGCACAACCGCCTGGTGATGACCGCCGAATACTACTACTCGAGAACAAGCGACATGCTCTACCTCTACGATGTGAGCGTGCCCCCCTTCCCCTACAACAAGCTTCTTGCCAACCTTGGCAAGATGAGCAACCAAGGCTTCGAGCTTGGCCTTGGCGGCACGCCTATTGAGACACGTGACATGCAGTTGAACGTGAACCTGAATCTCTCTCGCCAGCAGAACAAGCTCATCTCCCTCTCCGGCAACTACAATGGTCAACACATGGAGGCCAATCCCATCACTCCCCTTGGCTCCCTCAACGGTGCCGGTTTCCATGGTGGCAACAACGACATCATCTACCAAGTTGTGGGCGAGCCCATCGGTGTGTTCTTCCTCCCCCACTGCACCGGAATGAAGAGCAATGGCGATGGATTCTACAGTTATGAGATAGCCGACCTCAACGGAGACGGCAAGGCCGACCCCGCCGTTGACCGATACGTAGCCGGGCAGGCAACGCCCAAGTGGACATTAGGCTCCAACATCAGTTTCCGCTACAAGGATTTCGACATCTCCTTGCAGATGAACGGAGCTTTCGGCCACAAGATATACAACGGCACCTCTCTCACCTATATGAACATGGGCTCCTTCCCCTCCTACAACGTGATGGATGCCGCCCCCGCCCGCAGCATCAACGACCAGACGGCCACCGACTACTACCTTGAGAGCGGCGACTACCTCAATTTCGACTACCTCACCATAGGATGGAACATCCCCATCCATCGTGTGACTCGATACATCAACACCCTCCGTCTGTCGATGAGCATCAATAATTTGGGAACCATCACCTCCTACAGCGGTCTCACACCAATGATCAACAGTTATGTGGTGAGCAGCACATTAGGCATTGATGACAAGCGCTCCTACCCACCCTATCGTTCCTACTCCATAGGAGCCAGCATCTCGTTCTGAGCCACAAGCCACATTATTCATCATCAACACGCATTCACACCATGACAAAATATCTCAAACACACCCCGGCCCTCATCATGGCCGCCTTCCTGGCCCTCGCCATGAGTTCATGTCTGGATGAAGACCCACGCGACCGTGTGGCCGAATCAGAGGCCTTCGACACCCCCACACACCTCTACCTCAACACCATCGCCAACATCTACAGTTACATTGGCGGAAACTCCGACTCCCAAGGTCTTCAAGGCACATCACGAGGCGTTTACGACCTATGCACGTTCACCACCGACGAAGCCATCATCCCCATCCGTGGTGGTGACTGGTATGACGGAGGTCTGTGGCTGAACCTATACACCCACAATTTCAACGTCGGTCCTGTGACCGATACTTGGACCTATCTTTACAAGGTTGTCGTAAAATGCAACAAAGCCATCAACCGATTGGAAGCCGCCACCGCCAGCAGGACCATCACCGCTGCACAGTTGCTCGACCTCGAGTCTGAGGTACGTGCCATCCGTGCCCTGTATTACTATTACCTTCTGGACCTCTACGGCAGCGTTCCATACGTTCGGTCAGCCACCTCCGATTTGAGCGAAGCGAAGCAGGTCAGCCGTAGCACGCTCTTCAACAACATCTGGGAGGAGCTCTCCTCGGCACTCCCCCACCTTGCAGACGAGCGCAGCAATTGGGAAGGCGACTACTACGGTCGTGTCACCCGTGGCGTGGCCTATTTCATCTTGGCAAAAATGGCTCTTAACGCCGAAATATGGACCGATGACAACTGGACAGACGACTTCCACCCGAAAGGTAAGGACATCACGCTCATTTGCGAGGAAGAGCCTCTCAACGCCTGGGAGGCCTGCATTTACTGGTGCGACAAGTTGACCAACGACGGCTACAGGTTGGAGGACGACTACAGCTACAATTTCTCGGTAAACAACGAAAATTCGAGAGAAAACATCTTCACCATCCCGATGGACAAGAACCTCTATTCCAACATTTTCGTCAACCTTTTCCGTTCTCGCCACTGGAATCATGGCGATGCCTACGGCATGGCCTCTGAGAACGGCCCTTCGGCCACGATAAGTTCCGTTCGCACATACGGGTATGGCACCGAGGAAGTTGACAAACGTTTCTGGTACAACCTGTTCGCCGAGACAGTGGAAGTGGACGAGCAATTGGTGACGCTTTACAACGGCGAGCCTCTCTATTACCAACCTCTTGTGATGGAATTCGACCTCACCGGGCATCGTTACCAGAAGACTGCCGGCGCCCGAATGAGGAAATACGAGGTTGACCGCACAGCATACTCCGACGGCCTGTTGCAGGACAACGACATCGTTCTCTTCCGCTATGCCGACGTTCTTCTGATGAAGTCGGAGGCGAAAGTGCGCAACGGCGACAACGGTGACGAAGAACTCAATGCCGTGCGTTCGCGAGTGGAAGCTCCCTGGCGTAAAGCCACGCTTGACAACCTGCTCGCCGAGCGCCTCATGGAACTTCATTGGGAAGGTTGGCGCAGGCAAGACCTCATCCGTTTCGACCGCTTCCACCGCAGTTACGACTTGCGTCAGGAGAACCAGGATGAAGCCGACCGCCATACCATCGTCTTCCCCATCCCTCCATCAGCCATCAGCCTCAATCCCAATTTGGAGCAAAATCCTGGATATTAGTCCTTTAAAGTGGATTCTATTCATTATGCAAATACCATATAGTCTTCCTATATGATGTCATTTGAATAATCAATAGGATCCACTTATAGAACAAAAAAAGAGGTTGGCGCAGGAAGCTTCCAACCTCAGAAGGTGATTTCGAAACATCGAAATCCTAAAAAAGATGCTGCAAATATATACTTACATTTTCTAATTAGCAAATTTTTAACACAAAATAAAGACTTTTTAACAGTCAGAGCCATTCTCAGATACCCTTCAAGCACTTCATCTAAACAGTTATATCGTCCAACAAAAAAATGCGCTTATGAAACTACTAAATTCCCTACTGCCCATGCTGCTTGCTACGACATGGGCCACAGCCGCTCCCATCGATGAGGCGACGGCTCTTCAATCTGCCAAGTCATTCATGGTTAGTCACAAGATGAAACAGGTGGGCGAGCCAGTCCTCGCTGCTCGTGGCAACCATTCCCTTCCAGCCAAAAGCAAGGGGATGACAACAAACAAACCATGCTACTATGTCTTCAACAATGGCGATGATGGCGGCTTCGTCATTGTTTCCGGAGACGACCGCACCGCCACCATTCTGGGGTACTCCGATATTGGACACTTCGATGCATCAACCATCCCTGCCAACATGTCAGAATGGCTTCAAGAGTATGCCCGACAAATCGCATACCTTGACTCTATTGGCACGACATCGACGGTTCCAAAACCTCGGAAAGCCCCCACGATGCATGCCATCACGCCCATGCTCACCTCTCACTGGACGCAAGACGAGCCTTTCAACAACCTGCTCCCTGTCATTGGCAGCTATCGTGCCCCTGTGGGTTGCGGTGCAACCGCCCTTGCCCAGGTGATGAATTATTACAAATGGCCGAAATCCACTACGGCCAAGATTCCTGGATACGTCAATCCGACGCAATACACCAACGTAGATGAAATCATTCTTGATGACATCCCAGCCGGTCAGAAATTCGATTGGGACAACATGTTGGACATCTACCATGGGAATGAGACCGAAGCCCAGAACTCAGCCGTGGCCGTTCTGTCGAAATGCTGCGGCGTGGCCATAAAGATGGACTACAGAAAGACCTCAGCAGCCAGTTCCCTGTCCGATATACCCTTCGCCTTGATCAACTATTTTGGCTATGATAGCAAGGTGGAATACAAGTCTCGCGAGAGTTACGTCTATGACGATTGGATTCAACTGATACATAGCGAGTTGGAGGCAGGTCGCCCCATCATTTATGCAGGCCAGTCATCCGGAGCAGGCCATGGTTTCGTCGTTGACGGCTACGATGGTGAAGAACTTTTCCACATCAATTGGGGATGGAACAACGGTACTGACGGCTATTTCCTCCTTTCCGTGCTCAACCCCAATGACAATTCCGGTACGGGAGCAAGTGCCACAGGCTCGGGCTACAACAGGTATCAGGAAGCCATCATAGGCATCCAACCCTCCTTCAGTGGTGACAACCCCTATACTCCACCTTCAGAAGAAGAGCCCCCTCTTCACCTGACATTCACCATTGACAGCATCACAGGAAGCACCGTCCATGGAACTTACCACAACTACAATAATGAGGAAAAACTCTATCTTCTCGCTCTGGGTTATTACGACCAGGACGGGGTGCTCCAAACTTGTTCCAGAATAAATGGCAACAGGCTCCCCTACGGCTACTATTGGTATTACCATCTCGACGTTGAGCTCACCACCCCCGGCCGCTACAAGGTTTTCCCCATTAGCAAGGTCAATGGTGAAGAGGAATGGGTTCCCGCCCCCCATGTCATAGAGTACATCGAGTGTGTCATCACCGAGGACGGCACGAAGACCCTCATCTGGCATCCCATCAAATCGCTTGAGGCCACTCTCTCTTTTGCAGCCCCCAAGTATGTGGGTGTAAGGGAGAAAGTTGACATCACCATCAAGAACATCGGTGAGGAATACCGTGGCAACCTCTATTTCTCCGTTTCCAATGCTGATGGTGACTACTCCTACAATACATCCTTCAACCTGCAACTTATCCCGGGGAAGAGCACCAAGGCCCAAGCAAGCTTCGTACCAACAGAAATCGGCAATCACCTTGTTTCGCTCTCTACCGACCCCGATGGCAAGAATGTGATAGCCAGCTCAAGCGTCTATATCACAGAGGGCAGCTACACTACCAATGAAGTGCTCACCATGAAAGTTTCCATAGACAATTCCATCTTCAGTGTCTTTGGTAGCAAAATATACGGTAACAAGGTAAAGGGCATTTACACCGTCACCAACCCCACCGACTCAGTCTGGTCGGGCAACCTCCGCTTCTTCATTTACAATAGCCAAGAACGTTGGAGCACCTACTATGCTGTTCAAATCATCGACTATTCAGAAGTGTTGAAGCCTGGCGAGAGCGTGTCGTTCCCATATGAGTACACCGGCATATATGGCGAATATTACATCGTCGGCATGAAATACCTCAGGACGTACAACGAGGTGGGTGCCAGCAGTCCCTACCAGTTGGAACACGGCTACCTATCCTATTTGCCAGACGGCACGATGAAAGGAGCTCCTGCCACAGGCGACATCATCATCGGTGACGACATCGTTGCGGTGGACTTCATGGACATCACAGAGGATGAGATAACCAGCATCACGACCAATTCCAATCCCAACACCCTCTATTATTTCTCCCAGGGAACGACCCTCAAGTCAAAACTGACACAAAGCGTCCCCAACATCGTGGAAGGTTTACGAGCCAGTTCCATCACCCTGACCGACGGTCACGACTTCTACATCCCCTTGGCCTTCACAGCCGAGACCATCACCTACTCCCGTGTGCCTGCACTCACCTCCGACGGTGACGAATGGGAGACCATCGCCCTGCCTTTTGAAGTGGCGAATGTCACTTGTTCGGGTAAAACGATTGATTTCCATCATTCTTCCTCCGACACGAACAAGGATTTTTGGTTGTGCAGTTACAACGAATATGAAGGCACGGAGATGTTTTTCGGCATTCCAGAGCGAATGGAGGCATACGTACCCTACCTTGTGGGTTTCTCATCCTCTCTCCGAGGCAAGAGCGTAAAATTCACGGGAAAAAACGCCGTGCTTGCAGCCGATGGCAAGTTGGTAAGCAGTTCTCCTTATTTCAGCCTCATAGGCACCATGGTGTCTTTGGACAAGAAACAAGTGTACACCCTTTCGTCTGATGGCAAGAAGTTCGCTCTGAAACCCCAGGCCACCATCTCACCTTTCCGTGCCTACCTGACGGCAAAATTCGAGGAGGGTCTGCCTTCCTCCATCCCCATCAATTTAAGGTATAGCCTTCCCGGCGATGTGAATGGTGACGGAATTGTCTCCATCGCAGATGTCACCTTGTTCGTTGACTACATACTCGGCAACAAATCCCTCCTATTCATCCACTCGAATGCAGACATGAACGGTGACAAGAGTTTGACTGTCGCCGATGTATCAATAATTGTGAACACCATCCTTGGTGAACAATAATCATTTCATGGTATAAAGAACTCCCCTGCCAAAGGCGGGGTCAAGGTTTGAAAAAGTTGAGGGACGGCACTTTGTCCGTCCCTCTTTGTTATCAATACGGTGAGATGTTGTTCAGTTCTTCCATTTTCACCTCCCAGGGTTTCTTCCTCAACATGTTGAGTAGTTCAGCGGCGGCAAAACGTGTTTGAGGTTGGAAGGCATCCGACTGCATGTAATGGAGCATGGTGAGAAAGAACTGCCTTCCTTCAGGCCGTTCTGCCGCTTTCTCCATGTCGGCCATGCAAACGAGCAGTTTGCCTTTT
>CADBBP010000088.1 GCA_902792855.1 uncultured Prevotellaceae bacterium | reverse complement strand
TACCAAATGTGTATTCCACCCAAAAAGGACATCAAAAAATTCTATCGTTCGGATGAAGACAGGTGTATTTTATATTCCAAGTCAAGGGGAATAGCCATCTTTCAAGACATAACAGACTGGGAAAGAAAATATGCAAGCGGATTTAGGCCAATTGCCACAGATACTGCCGAAAAGTGTCTGTCATGGCTTGGAATTCTAAAGGACATCAAGGTGAATGGGAAAAAGAATCACTATTTGTACGTTGACCATGAAATCAGGATACTCTTCTTCAATTTGTCCCAAGATGATTACCATAGTTTTGTTGAACTTCCCTTGAAAAGTCTGGACATTAAACGACGTGGGGCAATATGGTCAACATACAGTTTTGGGGGATACGAGGTTCAAATAAAAGTCCAACCCTCTCATGTACAAAGAATGAATGATGGTCATGGGCCTTCGTATGTGTTATCAACATCTAAAGGCTATTTTGTGATAACAGATGCGGGTAATACAGAATTTGACTTTGATGAGTATGAAATCATAAGAACCGACACGATTAATGGCATATATAGTACCTATGGTGTTCACAATGACAAGTATTTTAGAAAAGACAGCAGACCGATAAGCAATAAAAGTAGTTGTCGTATCTATTATGCTGATGTCATGGCTAAAGACACTTGCGAGTGTAATCGCATTATGGATAATGTAATTGTTGCCCCTCGTCAGTCTAACCCTACCCCCAATGATCATGCCAATAAAAGATAGCACTTTCAAAATAATCAATTGGACATATATCATCCTATCTGCCATATTAGGATTGGTTTTGGTTTATGGTATCGTCAACACGATGGTAAGTCTCAAATATGAGCATGAAAAGGAGTTGATAGATTTGCATACCAACCCTGCTTCGGATTATATCAAAATAACATTGTCAGTATTGTATCAATTCCTGGCTTATGTGTTGTTCAACATTTTGTACCTATTTATAATGGGGCGTATGAAGTTGAAGAGGAAACAATAATGTTTTTTATTCGAATTGGAAGTCATAACTGATATTGTTGCTGGTCTTGCCTGCTTTTTTCAATATCTGGTACATTTGCTTCATGCCTTGTTGCTGCTGTTGGTTGGGCATTCCCTCAACAGTTCCGTCTTGGTTTGTAATTTTAGTTGCGCCAAGGTCATATCTTGCCAGGCCGTTTTTGTCTGACATGAAATGGCAGAAAGTCAATCCGCTTGGAAGATAACTGGAGATGACGCTGTTGAGCTTGGCATCAAAGAGGAAACTGCCATTTGAATAGAACAGAATGACGTACTGTGTTGGAATGGGAAAGGCTTTCGAATCTATCCTCTCCGTGTTCTTCACCTTGAACTCACCTGTCTCCGGATTCACGGCGATGATGTTGTCGAGAGTCAGCACATAGTCACTTGGGACGACATCTGTCGGTTGCGTTCCTTCAGGCTGGATGATGGCATAAAGGTCATTGGATGTGAAATTACCTTCAATGTCATTGCTACTGCCACAAGCTGTTAACAAGCATACGGCCAGGGTTAACATAATGATTTCCTTTAGTCGTTTCATTTTGGCATCATTAGAATTATGACATCATTCATTTCGAAGGTCCCATCTCTCATATTCCACCGTGCCATTAACGGTATAGACGCAAGAATGATCGATGGCATCAAACTTTAGATTGGTAAGTCTCAATACCATGTAAGATTTATCGTCAATCTTTTTCGTTCCTACAACTGTAACCCTCCCACTTAAGGCTGTTGCCTGAATTAAGATGTCTTCCGTCCAAGTGGGGGTGTAGGCAGCGGCTGCATGGAATTGGCTGCTGTCAAAAGTATCTCCAGCCTTTAGTTCACTTAAACTCAACGGTTGGTTGCTTTCAAAACTGATGTTTAGCAAGTCGAACACATCCGAGCCTTTGATGTTGGCTCCAAAAGACATGTGGTAAATGGTGAGTGGGTCACCACCGTTATACCTGGTTTCCTGACCCAAATAGCAATGAGGAGGATTATATGTCTCACCGTTTTTGTACATATATCCCATACTGGTCTTGCCTTTGTCTGACTGGATAAGTAATACATTCACTTCGTCCAGCACAGGATTATCAACAAATTCGTCATCGTCGCTGCCACATCCAGACAACAAAAATATGCAGCCCGCAGCTATGGCCGCCATCATCAGTAATAGATTCTTCATCATTTTCATATGCCTTTTGAATGGATTCTATTATAATAACACGGCAACCATTAAAATCTTGTATGCAAAAGTAAAAAAATAGGTCCACAGACATCACGTCTACAAACCTACCGGAAGATTTTTCAGTTTTGTTTAACTATATAATTATGAAGTAATGATAATACTCTATTCCTCGTCAGAGAGAAGGGATTTCAGATGTAGAGAATACTCTCGTATTTCACTATCTGACATATTATCGAGGTTCAATATAATATCAGGGTTTAGAGGGTTCTTCTTAAAAAAGTCGTATGACTTATTGATAGCGTCATACAATATGTCTTTTATGTCCTGTTCGCCAACATAATTATTTAGTTGACAGGTCATTTGTAAAAGATATCCGACGGCTATTCCAATAGCGCCGTGTAACTCTCCCATTGTGATTATCTCTTTTCCTGTTTCATCCATAGCTTGCGCAATATACTCTACTATTGTGGATGCAAGCTCATCTGTATCCTCGGGAAATTGTTGCCAGAACAACATCTTCGCCATTTCTTTTTCTTGTTTCTTGTTCATGATTCAATAATTGTGATGATTAAAAAATATCGATAGTTTTATTTTCCAGACTTCCCAGACCTTCCCAATAACTCATTGACCATCATCTCGACCTCTTCATTGACTCTCTTGAAATTCCGGTTGAGCATGATTTCCTTTTCCTTCTCCGAGGCGAAGGAGTATATCTTGGGGAGATCGACGTAGAAGGATTCCTCCTGCTTGATTTTCTCCATGTCGAAGTTAGTTTTACAGAAATATTTAGTGGTCTTGAACTCCTCCGACTCCTCGATGTTGATGCCGTCGAGGGCTTTCATATCTGTGGGCGTGAAGTCACGCGCCGCCTGGCCCGCCAGCCAACCCGTCGCCATATCTGCGATCTTGGCCGCCGGAACGAGGTAGTCCATCTTCTCAGAGATGGAAGTCGATACCTTATGGTCATTGATGGTGATGGATTTGGAGGTCTGTTTTGCCTTGCCAAACACGTCGTTCTGCGCCCATTCCAGAGTCTCTTTGTTACGGGCGGCACCCATGAAGATATTACCACAGGTGGTGATGATTTTCTGCATACCGTTCTTGCCGTAGTCCGCTTCCAACTGCGGCAGTTCCTGGAAGCCCAACGTCACCGCCACCTTGTTGGAACGAGCCGCATTGACACGCAGCGTACCCACCATACCTTCCAACTGGTCCGATTATATGTCACTGCACTTTTCTGCACTCGATGTCACTTCATGTCACTTCGTGTCACTTTTTTGTCACTTTTTTCCTCTTCGGTTCAAATTAAACACACCGTTTTTACACCCTCTTTTCACTTTTGCATGTGCCGGTATGATATGCTTAGTACACATTTAGTACACAAAAAGTACACATTTGGTACACATACAATATACTTGATTTTCAACGGTTTACAGAGATTTTACACATTTTTACACACGTTTTACACCTTTGTACATCATGTTACATCATACAAAATGTTACACCAGGTAAAAACTGGAATCCGTCAAACTTTTCCGTAATTCTCAATGATTGAACACAAGTTGTCAATTGTGAGAGGAAAAAATTATATACGAAAAAGACAATTTTTCTTGCAATTTTCACTTTTTTCACCTATATTTGCAAACAAATCTAAATTCTACAAAGATTTGAAATTACCTCTTTTATAAAAACCATCAAACACGAATACCATGACAAAGAAAAATTTTACCCTTTTCATCCTGATGCTCGCAGGCATCATTCTCTGCCAAGCGCAGACTGTCAGCCAAGACGATGCACGCCGAAAGGCCGTGGCGTTCATGGAACAAATGGGCATGCCCAACGCACAAGGGGCACGACGGGCACACGCAGCAACCATCGAGGAAACACAAGCTGCACCCTACTATGTGTTTAATGCTACTGACAACAAAGGCTTCGTCATCGTGGCCGGAGACGAGCGAGCCGGCGACATCTTGGGATACAGCACGGAAAGCACTTTCGACGAGAAGAGCCTCCCTGAGGCTGCCAAGGCATGGCTCAAGGGCTATGAAGAACAGATGGAAATCCTGAAGCTGAATGAAGGAGCCACACCAGCCCAGGTGCCAACGCACAAGCGGGTGCAGAAACTCATCACCTCCGTTTGGGACCAGGGCGATACAACGCCTGAAGGCAACGCCTTCAACAGCCAATGCCCCACCAGCGGAGGCAACCACTGCATGTCTGGCTGCGTGGCCACCGCCATGGCCCAGGTGATGCGCTACAACAAGTGGCCAACCAACTACACCACCGAAATCCCCGCCTACAAGGCCAACGACATTTTGGGCACGGTGGATAAACTCGCACGGACGAAATTCGACTGGAACAACATGCTCGACAAATACGACGAAGGACAGTCGAAAGCCAGCTGCGACGCCGTGGCAAAACTCATGCGCTACTGCGGGCAGTCGATAGAGATGGACTATGGCATTGATGGTTCTGGTACACAAACCTGCAAAGTAGCAAAGGCTCTTCGCACTTATTTCGGATATGACATCAACTCACGCTACGTCTATCGAAGCGACTACACCATAGAGGGTTGGGACAATTTGATTTACAACGAACTGAGCGCAGGAAGGCCCGTGGTCTATGATGGTAGAAACGATGGTGGAGGACACTCCTTCGTCTGCGACGGATACGACGGCACAGGATACTACCACATCAACTGGGGATGGGGAGGACATCACAATGGTTATTTCAAACTGGCCATCCTCAACCCCAGCGGAGGAGGAACGGGAAGCAGCACCGCCAACTGCGGCTACTCCCTCGAACAGGGAGCCGTCATTGGCATACAGCCGCCCACCAATTCCAAAGTGGAAATGCGCTCACTCTCACTGGAAGAATTCTATCGTGAAGACCATAAAATATTTGCCAAATACAGCAATATGACGGGACTTTCAGGGGAGTTTGACTATGGCTTCCTAATAGAGGATGTCAGCATGTCAAACGAAGGATACATCCCAGCCGTCCTCACCGAAACATTCGACCCCTTCATAATGAGGGGGCTGAGCTTTGACTTGGACGCATTAGAGTTAGACAACGGCACTTACCGTTTCTATCCTTACAGCAAACTGGTTGGCTCCGACTGGTATCACGTGCCACTCGACTACCAAAAATACTACGAGGTGGTATATAGCGGGAAAAAGGTTTCCAAAATCACCAACCATCCGCGGGGCAACTTGACAATCCAGAAATTCACCTGCATGGGCAACCGCATCGTGAACATGCCGCAGGAGGTGTATGTCAAGGTGAGCAACTCCGCAGAGGAATACACTGGAATGTTCTATCTCTTCGCCTCGCAGACCGACGAGAAGGGCACTTACTTGGACAGAGTGGGCTTGCCTGTCGAGGCAACCGACGGCATCTCGGAGTCCTCACTCTATTTCACTCCCAACGCCGTGGGGAAATGGAAAGTGTGGATAGACATCGACGAGAAGGGTTCCAACAACCTCAAACCCATCGAGATAGAGGTGAAGGCACCACCCACAGGCAAGGCCAACCTCTCCTTGACGAGTTGCAACGTCATTGCTGCCGAGGATGTCGTCATCAAGGCAAAAGTGAAGAACAACGCCTCAGAGGGGTACTACAGCCCCATCATCTGCTGGATTTTCGAGGAAGGAAAAAACTACAACGTGTCTCTTGACATAAAGGAGGACATCAACATTCCGGCAAAGGGAACGGCGGACATCCAATTCCGCATCGAGGGCCTCACAAAGGGAAAGGAGTATTACCTGCGCATGCAAAACAGCTCATCACACCTGTCCGACGACAGGGTATGGCTCGGAAACAGATACTTCTTCACCGTCGGAACCGACCCTGACGCCATAGAGACAGCGACAGTGGAAAACCTCGAAGCACCAGCCGACATCTATTCCCTCTCCGGCGTGCTCGTGAGAAAGGGTGCCACCAACCTCAACGGACTGCCCAAGGGCATATATCTCATCAATGGGAAAAAGCACATGGTGAGATAAAGAGCGCGGCGTGAACATCAAGGACGGCCGCAAGGTGGTGAAAAAGTGATGAATAAATGACAATTGAGAATTGACAACCTAACAAAAAGATGGGGGAGCATTTTGCTCCCCCATCTTTTTCACTCAATATTCCTTCTCCCACCGCTCGATGAGGCAGGTGTGGGTCTTCGTCTCCTTGTTGTAATTCACACCCACGAGGAGGAGGTTGTCGGTGTATTGCGCCACCTTTGCCGGGTATTGGCGACGATGGATTTGCTGGATAGCGGTGTCAGCATCCTTGTCGTATTTCAACTCCAAAATGATGGCGGGGGAACTGACATTCTTCCTGGGGATGAGAACAAGGTCTGCAAAACCCTTGCCAGAGGCGAATTCCCTATGGATGATATAGTCGTTCTTGGCATAGTAGTATGCGATGCTCAGTACACAAGCCATAGAGTTCTCATTATTATAAGAAAGGATGCTCGTCTCCTCGTCGTGAGTCTGGTCAATGCCCCTCGCCACGGCCTCCGCGTCGCCGTCGAGAGTGGCACGGAGGAGTTGCTTGGACCGCTGCAGGGTTTCAAAGACATTCTTCCACCCGGTATCCCTGACGGCGATTTCCATCTCGCCAGCCACCTCGCGGTTGGGGATGTAGCACTCTTGGTTGACACGGTCGTAGGTGAGGTACCCCAAGTGGATGAGCACGGTAAGCACGTCGTCGCGGCTCAGGATGATGGAGATGTCGTTCTTGAAGCCAACAGGGTTGACGGGTCGCCGCTCACCTGCGAGCATGGCGATGATGTCATCTTTCAAACCCTCATAGTTCATGCCGATGTAGTCAGAAATGGCATCGGTGGCTCCCGTACGGCTCCAATAACTCTCACACCAATGCTCTTTGATGGCCGTCATCACCGAATTAGGGTTGAAAATCGAGAGTTGGCCGCCAATTTGGTAGCCGTCGTACCATTTTTCCAATTCGTTGAAGTCCATACCATGCTTCTCAGCTAGAGCCCTCACCTCGTCCTTGGTGAAACCAAAATAGCCGGCCATACCACCGGGTTTCACCATCGAATACTCTTGGAAATTATTCAAGGCCGACTCTGTCTTATATTTTTTGATGGGAAGTATGCCAGTCATATAAACACCGGCAAAGACATCGACGGCAGTGCCAGTCTTGAACATACTGCGCAGCCACCCCACATAATCATCCATCGCCTTGGTGCCAGAGGGAAATTCACGGCAGATGGCATCCCACTCGTCGATGATAAAGATGAACTGCTCGTCCGTAGCCTGCGCGATGCGGAAAAGACAACGCATCAAGTCATCACTCTCTTCCACCTCAACGCTGGGAAAAGCCTCCAAGACCTCCTTCCTCAACGCCTTCTCGATACGATCCACGATGCTGTCATCCCTATAACGCGACACGAAGTCGGTCATGTCGAGATAAATTACCCGGTATTGGTTCAAGTGCTTCTCGAAAGATGGATGACAAGCTATCTCCAAGTCGGCGAAAAGCTCACGCGAATTGCACGACTTGTCATAATAGGCGCAGAGCATCCGTGCCGCCATCGACTTGCCGAAGCGGCGGCAGCGGCTCACGCAGGAGAAACGACGCTCTTTGAACAGTGTGTCGTTGACAACGGCTATCAGTCCTGACTTATCTACATATTCGTCGTTACGACTCAATTGGAAAGCTTTGTTTCCCTTGTTGATAAACATTCCCATGGTAGTGCCAATTAGTTCTTTTTGCAAAGATAGTGCAAGGGGAGTGAAATGCAAAATAAAAGACGAAGTTTTTTTATTTTGCATTTCCGAACCGCAGCCGGTCTTCGCGCCAGCAAAGTCATGCAAACCGAAGACAATACAAAACAAAAAACAATGTTTTTGTTGAGGCGCAGCCATCATTCGCGTCTGCAAAGATAACGTCTTATTCTTAATTGGCAATCATTTCAACGTTACTATTTGCGAAAATTTTCGCAACGAAATTTTTCGCAATGATAATTGATTGGTATGATATGACTTACAGCCTCACCCCCAGCCCCTCTCCGACAGCCTCACCCCCGACCCCTCTCCGACGGGAGAGGGGAGTGGTATGATATGCGAAAGTTGGCCTCTCGGCGTTAGGATTTGCATTTGGCTTCTTGGCGTTAGGATTTGCATTTGGCATCTTGGCGTTAGATTTGCATTTGGCTTCTTGGCGTTAGGATTTGCATTTGGCATCTTGGCGTTAGGAATTGCGTAAAATTCCCTACGTTTGATGACTGTCCTTTGCGTTGGCAAACTTTTTCGCCTTTTAGGCATTGATTTTTTTGTCATGTCGCGATAATACGCTATCTTTGCCATAATGTTTGAACAGGAAATCGAAAAATATGAGTGCATCCGGGATACTTACCAGCAGCAAGTAGCCAACAGGATGGGACAAAAGCAATGGATGGAATACAACGAGATTCTATTCTCTGCCCATTCATGTGCCATCGAGGGCAACTCATTCACCGTTGATGACACACGAATACTCCGTGAACAGGGGATGGCAATGGTGCCTGTGGGCCGATCATTGTTGGAATGCACAGAGATGGCCGACCATTTCAGGGCCTTCGACTACATGGTGAGCCATTTAGACCATCCTTTTGACGAAACCCTGCTGAAGGAGACCAACCGCCTGGTGATGGAACACACCCAGAGTTACCGTACACCAGGAGCCATGGCTGGAGAATACACCACAGAGGACATGGCGGCAGGCGACACCGTCTTCGGTGATCACGATAAGTTGATTGCCCGCATACCTTCCATGATGTCCTCGACAGAAAGAGCGATTTCCAACGGATTGCACCCGATGGTTGTGGCAGCAAAATGGCATGGCTATTATGAATATCTTCATCCCTTCCGCGATGGTAACGGACGAACAGGCCGACTGCTTTCCAACTTCATCTTGCTTCGGGCAGGCCATCCTCTGCTGATTGTCAAATTGAAAGACCGGGCAGCATATATTTCCGCCTTACGACAAATAAGGGCTGAGGGAACCGACGAGCATCTTGTGGCCTTCTTTTTCAAAACAGCCGTTGAAAGGATGAAAGATGAACTGGCTCAGAAAAAGAGAAACACGCTCCCGCTTGTTTTCTTCTGACATGGCACATCCCTTCCACCAACCATATAATCTTTCAACAACAACATGAGAATTTGTGTTTTCTGCTCTGCCAACAGCAACATCGACAGGGCGTTTTTCGAGCAAGCGCACCTCCTGGGCCAATGGATAGGCTCACAAGGGCACACCCTGGTCTATGGCGGCTGCGACCTGGGACTGATGGAATGCGTGGCTCGTGCGGCATTCGAGGCTGGCGGCCAGGTCATCGGCGTCATCCCCATTCGCTTGGAGCGAGGGGGCCACGTCTCACAATACATCCACACCAACATCTACTGCGAGACACTGGCCGAGCGCAAGCAACTGATGCTCGACCACTGCGACGTGGCCGTGGCCCTCCCCGGCGGCATCGGCACCCTCGACGAGGTGTTCTCCATGGCAGCGGAGGGCACGCTGTCCTACCACGACAAACGCGTGGTGGTTTACAACATAAATGGTTTCTGGGACGGTCTGCGGGCATTGCTCGACCAATTAGAGGAGCGCGGACTGATGCGCGGCGACTACCGCCGCCTCATCACCTTTGCCGACACGTTGGAGGAGGTGGTGGCGGAACTAAAGGCTACCGCCGACCGCCCATAAGGATGTAGGTGGTGAAAGGGAGCTTGGTGCGCATGAGCCAGTAGAAGAGCAGGCTCACACCCACGGTGAGTGCCACGGCGAGCAGATAAAAGATTAGTTCGAGCCACCAGGCGTATGGCGCGATGAGACCGCTTCCAAGCAGGGCCACGATGCCACCAAGGACACAATAGTGGAAGGCATAGACGAAGAAGCTGGCATTGGAAAGGGCCATGTCCTGCACATACCATGTGCCGGACCTCACCATGATGGTGGTGAACGACATGCCGAAGACAAGCCCCACGACGTGCTCCAAACGGTAGAGGAACACCCCGGGGAGCCACTGCTCGATGCCGATGAGCGCAAGCAGAAGGATGAACGTGGGAAGGGCGTAGGGCAGCATGGCCACGATGAACTCCTTCTTCCTGATGCCGTAATAGGCCCCGAAGGCGAAGAAGAGCCAGCAGTCGATGTTGAAACCGGTGACCTCGGGCAGGTAGCCCATGCCGAAGATGGCCAACATGAAGAGTGCGTAGCGCACGATGGGCCGCTTGCCGGAGAGAAGGACAAACCATTTCACGGCGAAAAAGATGACGGGCGAGCATACCATGACAACCATCAGGTCGCGCATGAACCAGAAAGGCACGTTGATGGGTGCCGCCATGGTGCTCCCTCCGGCGAGGGAGATGTCCCAGAAGGCCTTCAGCCCGTCGAGGAAGGTCATCTTTTCCATCGCCACGCCCATGATGGGCACGCGGTTGGTGAACAAGCCCACGATGATGGCGGCGAGAAGGTAGAGCAGGTTCCATAGCACGTATGGCACGAAGAGCGACTGCAGCCGCCTGCCCAACTTTCCCAAGTAGATGTCAAGCGAGAATTTCCCGGTTTTGAAAAAGAGGTAGCCGGAGATGAAGAAGAAGAAGGGGATGGCGAATGTGGCCACGCGCCGCGAGAAGACGTCGATGAACCGACCGGCAAAAGGCAACGTGCCCCACTCCCCGCCCAGCGTGGTGAGGTTGCAACTTGCAAACATCACCAGGACGATGAGCGGGAAGCGGAGAAACGCGATGACTTTCGACTGCAGGTCGGTGGGTCTCATGGTGCTACCCCCTCTCTGCGATGAGACGCTCGGCCATGGCCTTGCCCAAAGCCTCGCAGCGTGTGCGTGTGGCGTCGTCCATGGCCTGTTTCATCTCCACGGGCTCTCCCACGGCCTCGAAATGCAGGGCGGTGTCGTTCCATTCCTGAATCTTGGCAACGGCCTTGCTGGCCCATCCATAGCTGCCAAACCATCCTATGAGGCGGTTTTTCATATCCTTGTGGGCCAACTCGGAGAGCAGCACGTCCATCTCATGGTAGAGACTGGTGTTGTAGGTGGGAGCGCCCACGATGAGGCCCTTGTAGCGGAAGATGTCGCGGAGGATGTATGAGTGGTGCGTCTTCGACACATTATAAATCACGATGTTCTTCACCCCTGCCTGACTGGCGGCGCTGGCGATGACCTCTGCCATGCGCTCGGTGTTGCCATACATGGTGCCGTAGCAAATGACGAGACCTTCCTCGCTCTCGTAGCGGCTGAGGCGGTCGTAGATGCCCACCACCTTCTCCACGTAGTCGTGCCACACCGGGCCGTGCGTGGAGCAGATGTAGTCGAGTGGAACGCCGGCGAGCTTCTTCAGCGCATTTTGCACCGGTGTGCCGTATTTGCCCACGATGTTGGAGTAGTAGCGCACCATCTCGAGCCAGAAGGTGTCGCAGTTCATCTCGCTGTCGATGACGCCGCCGTTCAACGCCCCGAAGCATCCGAAGGCGTCGCCGGCGAAGAGCACGCGGCTGCCGGCGTCGAGGGTGACCATCGTCTCCGGCCAGTGCACCATGGGGGTCAGCACGAAGGTGAGCTCACGCCCGCCGAGGTTGAGTTTGTCGCCATTCTTCACCTCCACGTCGCCGGGAGAGGACACGCCATAGAAGCCTTGCATCATGCCGAAGGTCTTCTTGTTGCCCACCACGCGGATGTCGGGGTAGTATTTCTTGATGAGTGCGATGGAACCGCTGTGGTCGGGCTCCATGTGGTTGACCACCAAGTAGTCGATGGGGCGGTCGCCGATCACCTCGCGTATGTTTTCCAAATATTGGGTGAAGAAGTCCACCTCCACGGTGTCGATGAGGCATGTTTTCTCATCCACGATGAGGTAGGAGTTGTAGGACACGCCGTTGGGCAAGGGCCACAAGCCCTCGAAGAGCGACTTGTTGCGGTCGTTGACACCGACGTAATAGATGTTGTTGGTGATTGCTTTCATTGGTTGATGTATGTTATGCGGGTTGATGTGTTGTTACCATTCCAGGTAGGTGTCTTTCTCGCCCTTGGCATCCTGTGCCATCTCGGCGCCAAACTCCGGTGAGATGGAGTTGGAGATGCTCTGGCAGCAGTTGGCGGCGAACATCTGCGCCCAGTGGATGATCTTGTCCCAGATGCGGGCGGGGAGGCCACGGTCCAAGGCCTCACGGGTGATGCCGTAGCGCATCAGGCCGTAGATGAAGCCGGCATTGAAGTTGTCGCCGGCGCCGATGGTGCTCACCGTGTTGGTCTGGATGATGGGGAAGCTTTTCTTGATGCCCCTGGTGGCACGAAGCTCCACGTTCTTCACGCCGTTGGTGCAGATGAAGTTCTTGCAGTAGAACGACACCTCGGCATTGTAAATCTTGTCGGGGTCCTCCTTGTTGTAGAGCACGCGGAAATCGTCAACGCTGCCGCGGACGAAGTCGGCATACTCCAGGTTTTCCAGCAGGTTGGGCGTGATTTTCATCACCTCGTTCTTGTGAGAGGGGCGAAAATTGACATCGTAGTAGAGGATGGCGCCGTGGCTGCGGGCATAGTCGAGGAAACCGAGCACCTGGGGACGGATGACGGGGTTGACGGCGTAGAAGGAGCCGAACATCACGATGTCGTCGCGGTTCACCTCCGGGCAGACAAACTCCAACTGGTCGTGGCTGTGGTCCTTGTAGAAGAGATACTCTGCATCGTTGTTCTTGTCGAGGAACGCCAGGGAGATGGGCGACTTGCTCTCCGGATAGACATGCATCTCGTCGGTGTTGACATGGTTGTCCTTGAGAAACTGGATGATGTTCTTGCCCACACGGTCGTTGCCCGCCTCGCTGATGAAAGACGTGTTCACGCCGGCACGGCCCAGAGAGATGATGCCATTGAACACTGAGCCGCCTGGAACGGCCCCTATTGGTTGCTCATTCTTGAAGATAATGTCGAGTACTGTCTCGCCTATTCCTATTACTTTGCGCATGTGATTCCGTTTTAGGTTGCAAAGGTAGTGAAAGCCGAAGACAATGCAAAATAAAAACACTTTTTTATTTTCATTGTTGAGGCGCATCCTACCTTATCAAAAGGTAGTGAAAGCCGAGCGGAATGCAAAACAAATAACAAAGTTTTTGTTTTCATTCCCGAGGCGCATCCTACCTTCGGCGAAGCCAGAGGTAGTGAAAGCCGAAGACAATGCAAAATAAAAACACTTTTTTATTTTCATTGTTGAGGGGAGGCATTCCACCGCACCTCCCCTTCTGAGCAAGAA
>CADBBP010000087.1 GCA_902792855.1 uncultured Prevotellaceae bacterium | reverse complement strand
TTCGCCCTTTCGGGCGAGCGGACGGACATAAAGTCCGCCCCTACAGCAGCACGGGGCCTCTTGGCTTTAGGAATTACATGAAGTAATTCCCTACGTTGGGTGCCGGTTCTTGGCGGGGCCTCTTGGCGCGGTGGCGCGGTGGAGGGTGGAGGGCTATAGGAACAGCACGCTCTCGTTGCCCTCGTTCATCAGGAGGTCGAGGATGCTCAGGTTGGGGATGAAGCCGTGCTTGGTGGCGAAGACTTGATAGTAGGGGCGGGGAGTGAACTGCGGGTCGGGGAGCGGATGCTTGGGGCGTATGGCGTCGCGGAAGTCGGGGATGTCGGGCTGGGCCTGGTATTCGGTGGTGTGGCGGATGTGGGGTTGGATGTCGAGCAGTTCGCACATCGTCTGCATGATGGCCTCGTTGAAGTCCACGAGGAACTGCCATTTCTTCTCGAAGAAAGGCGCCAGGTCGTCGGCATAGAACTCGAAGAAAGGCGACTCGCCGTAGGCGCTGCGTATGGCGTTCCAGTGGAGGTGCTGCCAGTTGCCGTGGTCGCTCACCCGCATGTCGCGAGTGAGGGTGGCGTCCCCCCGGTGCTCCACCGGCACGGTGAGTGCCAAGGTGCCGTGCGTGGCGGCGATGACACACCGGTTGCGGTAGGTCTGCTTGATGAAGCTGTCGTGCCGCTCCATCCACACCAAAGGGTGCCGGTGCAGTTTCTGATACCACTGCACCGGTCCGAAATAGGTCGTTGAGAGCAGGCAAGGCGAGAGTTGGTCCATGCCGCTATGGTCTCTTGGCATACTTGTCGAGTCCCTCTCCCAGGAACTTGAGATACTCCTCCACGTCCTCCTTGTAGCTGAAGGAGCGCGTGAGCGGTGTGCCGTCGTTGTCCACCAGGACATAGAGCGGCTGGGTGAGGTATCCGAATTTCATCTCCTCCAAGTAGCTCCACTTGTCGCCGACGGTGCGCAGCGTGCGCTTCTTGCCGTTGTATTCCACTTCCACCGGCTCGGCCAGCGGGGTCTTGTCGTCAACGAAGAGCGAGATGAGCACATAGTCCTTGTTGAGCTTGTCGGCCACGGTGGGGTCCGTCCACACGGCAATCTCCATCTTGCGGCAGTTGACGCAGCCGAAGCCCGTGAAGTCGAGCATCACCGGCTTGCCCGAAGCCTTGGCGGCCGCCATGCCCTCCTCGTAGTTGGTGTAAGCCGCCCGCACCTCCTTGGTGTTGAGGTTGAAGTCCTGCGTGTAGAGCGGTGGTGAGAAGGCGCTCACGGCGCGGCACGGCGCACCCCACAGGCCCGGCACCATGTAGATGGAGAAGGCCAGCGAGATGAGGCCGAGCATGATGCACGGCACGGGCATGGCCTTGCGCTCCTCGCCGTCGCTCTGGAAGCGGAGGATGCCGATGAGGTAGAGGCCGAGCAGGAAGAAGATGGCGATCCACAGCGAGAGGAACACCTCGCGGTCGAGCAGTCGCCACCCGTAGGCCAGGTCGGCCACGGAGAAGAATTTCAGTGCGAAAGCCAGTTCGATGAAGCCCAGGACCACCTTGATGGTGTTCATCCACGAGCCGGACTTGGGTGCTTGCTTCAGCCAGGTGGGGAAGAGGGCGAAGAGCGTGAAGGGCAGCGCCAGGGCGATGGCGAAGCCCAGCATCCCGATGGCCGGGCCGAGCCAGTTGCCGGAGGTGGCGGTATCTACAAGCAGCATGCCGATGATGGGGCCTGTGCACGAGAAGCTCACGAGGGTGAGCGTGAGGGCCATGAGGAAGATGGAAAGCAGTCCGCTTGTCGCCGATGCCTTGCTGTCCACCTTGTTGGTCCACGACGCGGGCAGGGTGATTTCAAACCACCCGAAGAACGAGAGAGCGAAGACCACGAGCAGCAGGAAGAGGAAGATGTTGAACACGGCGTTGGTGGACAGCGCGTTGAGCGTGTTGGGGTTGAAGAGCGCCGTGACGAGCAGTCCGAGGGCCACATAAATCACCACGATGGAGATGCCGTAGGTGATGGCGTCGCGCAGTCCCTTGCGCTTGTCCTTGCTCCTCTTGAGGAAGAAGCTCACCGTCATGGGGATGATGGGCCACACGCAGGGGGTGAAGACGGCGAGCAGTCCGTAGAGCAGTCCCATGAGGAAGATGTAGATGAGGGAGCGGTCGGAGATGTTGCCGCCGTTGAGCGCATTGAGCTCGTCCACGGCGGGCTGCCACCACTTGTCGGCGGAGGCGGCTACCACGGCGCTGTCCACCACGGCGACGGGGGCGGCGGCGGTGCTGTCAGACGGAGCCTCGCCGGCGGGCGGGATGGCAGCCAAGGCCTCCACCGGCTCAGCCGCCGTCGGCTCCTCGTTCTTGGCCTCCTCTTTCTTGGGCTCCTCCTTCTGCGGTGCAGCCGGAGGAGCCTCATCAGGGCCCTTTCCCGTATAGTCGAACTCCACGGTGGAGGGCGGCATGCACATCTCGTCGTTGCATGCCCCATATTCCAGGTAGCCCTTGATGTGGTAGGTCTTGCCCGTCACCTTGTATTTCTGGATGAACGTGACGCTGTTCTCGAAGTAGCGCAGGCGCATGCCGAACACCTTGTCGTCCTCGGTTATCTCCTTGCCTTTTTTCTGCATGGAGCCCATGGGCGTGGCGCCCTCGGCCACCTCGGTGTGCATGACAGCCGACTGGGGGCCGCCGTCGGGGATGTCGGTGGAATAGACGTGCCACCCCTTGTCAATCTTGGCGGTGAACAGCACGTCCACTTCGGTGGGTGACACTTGTTTTTGCTCTACGGTGAAATTCACCGGCATCTGCTGGGCACGACAAAGGGTGGTGGCTACTGCCACCAGCAAGGTGAGCCATAAGCGCAGTGTGAAGGTTTTTCTCATTGTTTTTTTTTCTGGGATTTTTTTTGTGGGAGGGGTGGGAGGGGCTGGGAGGCTTTCTAGATATTCTAGGCTTTCTTTTCCTTTTTTGTTTTTCCGGTCATGATGTCGAGGACGTATCGGTCGGTGACGTCCATGCCGCGGCTGCCGATGGCGGTGAGGTTGTGGATGCTCTTGTCCACGTCGTCGTCGATGATGCCCTCCACGGAGGTGACGGACTTGTTTTGGATGGCGAGCATGGCACTCATGACGGCTGTGCCCACTCCTGTGGTGAGCTTCAGGGCGCAGCTGGGTTTTGCACCGTCGCAGATCATGCCGGTGAGGTTGGCGATCATGTTTTTCACCGATGCCGCCACCTGGTCGAAGGAGCCGCCCATGAGGTAGGTGATGCCCGTGCTGCTGCCCGTGCTTGCCACGACGCAGCCGCAGAGGGCGGAGAGCGGCCCGAGGCTCTGCTTGATGTAGATGGCCGTGAGGTTGCTCAGCGTGAGGGCCCTGACGAGCTCCTCCTCCGTGTTGTGGTTCTCGCGTGCGAAGACCACGACGGGGAGGGTGGCGCAGATGCCCTGGTTGCCGCTGCCGCTGTTGCTCATCACCGGCACCATGGCTCCTGCCATGCGGGCGTCGCAGGCGCAGCTGGTGGAGGAGAGGATTTTGGAGAAGATGCTCTCGCCCATGACGCCCTTGCCCAGGGGGCTGCACAGTGTCTTGCCCAACTGGTGGCCGTAGTTCTCGCGCAGCCCGTCGTCGGCGGCCCGCTCGTTGAGGCGCTTGGCCTCGAGGATGAAGCGCAGTTCGTCGAGGGCGGTGGTGACGGCGAAGTCGTACACCTTGCGCAGGGAGAGGGCGACGTCGCAGTGGCAGTAGTCGTCGCTGGAGGCCACGGCCTGGCGCTTGTCGAGTTGCACCTCCTTGTCGCGCCTGAGGAAGACGAAGGTGGTGTGGCTCCCCTTGATGACGGCCTCGCCCTCGTGGCCTGCGGCGCGGCATAAGGCACTGATGTAGAGCTTGTCGGGGTCTTCCTCCTCCAAGCGGATGGAGATGCGCCCCTCGTCCACGAAGCGGCGTCCGCGGGCGACGGCCTCGGCGTTGCTGTCCTTGAGCACCTCCAACTGGTATTCGGAGCGGCCCACCAGGGCACCGAGGGCCACGGCGATGGGGAGCCCCACCATGCCGGTGCCGGGGATGCCCACACCCATGGCGTTTTTCAGGATGTTGGCACTCAGACTCAGTTCCACGGTCTCAGGCTCATAGCCCAGCAACTCACGTGCACGTGCCACGCACAATGCTACGGCGATGGGTTCTGTGCACCCCACCGCCGGCACCACCTCGCGCTTCATAAGTGCGATGATGGCATCTCTCTCTTCCTTAGGTAACATATCGGCAACATTTTTATGCAAAATTAGCAATAATTCACCTAACAATGCACTTTTCTGCCCAAAAAAATTGTCAAAATGAAAAAAACGTACTATCTTTGCATGCGAATCATTGGACAAGCAAGAATAGGGAATTGGATTCCGACAAAGGCAAATGTCGGAATTCATCATTTTTTTGCATCCAAACAATCGAATTAACTTTAAAAAAATAGAATACCATTATGACTTACATGTCTCAAGAAGGCTATGACAAGATGATAGCCGAACTGCAACGCTTGGAGTCCATCGAGCGCCCGAAGGCATCGGCTGCCATCGCCGAGGCTCGCGACAAGGGCGACCTGAGTGAGAATTCGGAGTATGATGCCGCCAAGGAGGCCCAGGCCCACTTGGAGGACAAGATCAACCGCCTGAAATTAGCCATCGCCGAGGCCAAGATTGTGGACACGTCGAGGCTGAGCGCCGATGCCGTGCAAATCCTGTCAAAGGTGGAGATGACCAACCTCGCCACGAAGGCGAAGATGGCCTACACCATCGTCAGCGAGAACGAGGCCAACCTGGCTGAGGGGAAAATATCCATCAAGACCCCCATCGCCCAAGGGTTGCTCAACAAGAAGGTGGGCGACGAGGTGGAAATAAAAATCCCCCGCGGCGTCATCCGACTGAGAATAGACAAGATTTCCATCTAACCCCATAACCCCTACAACCATGAGCATTTTCTCGAAAATAGCCGCCGGGGAAATCCCCAGCTACAAATGTGCAGAGAGTGAGAAGTTTTACGCCTTCCTCGACATCAACCCCCTGGTGAAGGGGCACACCCTCGTCATTCCACGCCGCGAGGTGGACTACATCTTCGACATGGAGGATGACGAGTTGGCTGAGATGCAGGTGTTTGCCAAGCGGGTGGCCGTCGCCATCAAGGAGGCTTTCCCCTGTGTGAAGGTGGGCCAGGCCGTCCTGGGCTTGGAGGTGCCGCATGCGCACATCCATCTCATCCCCATGCAGAGTGAGAAGGACATGCTCTTCTCCAACCCCAAGCTGAAATTCAGCCCGGAGGAGATGGAGGAGATTGCGGCGAAGATACGCCAGGCGTTCAAATAAAGCCCTCGCCGAGCTTCAGCTGCACCTCGTTGACGAATTTCTTGATTTGTGCTGATGAGTCTTCTTTCTTGCAGACCATCAGCACATTTTCGTTTTCCACGACGATGTAGCCGTCGAGGCCGCTGAACACGCCGAGGCGCCCCTTGGGGAGTTTGATGATGTTGTCGCGGCAGTCGTCGAGCATCACCTCGCTGTCGAGCACCACGTTGTCGCCCTCCACGCGGCTCTCCGCCTCGTAGATGGAGTGCCAGGTGCCAAGGTCGGCCCAGCCGAAGTCGCACAGCATCACGAAGGAGTCGCCGGCATGCTCCAGGATGCCGTAGTCGATGGACAGGTTGGGGAAGAGGGAGAAATAGTCCCACACGAGGCGCGCCTCCTCGTCGATTTGCTCGTTGACGTGCCCGTCGATTTCCAACTGCCGGAAGAGTTCGGGCATGATTTTCTTGCAGTGAGCCAGGAGGTGGCGGGCGTTGGACACGAAGATGCCCGTGTTCCACAGGAACTCGCCGCTCTCCATGAACAGTTTGGCAAACTCCCTCTCCGGCTTCTCGAGGAACGACTTCACGCTGAACATCCGCTGGTTGTCGCATGTCAGGCAGAGGTCGCCCATTTGCACGTATCCGTAGCCGGGCTCCGGGCGCGACGGCTTCACGCCCATGGCGATGATGCTATCGTGGGAGGAGACGAACTGCAGTGCGCCGAGGATGTTGCTCTCGAAAGCCTCCTGGCGGAGCACCGCCTGGTCGGAGGGGCTGATGACCACGCGTGCGTCGGGGCATCGCTGCAGGATGCGGTAGCAGGCCCACGTGACGCTGGGCGCCGTGTTGCGGTTCACCGGCTCGCCGAGGAAATTCTCCGCCGGCAGCATGGGCAGCTGCTCGCGGGCGATGGGCTCGAACTCGTCGTTGGTGGTGACGTAGATGTTCTCCACCGGGATGATGCCGGAGAGGCGGTCGAATGTTTGTTGAAGCAGTGTGCGGCCTACTCCGAAGAGGTCGATGAACTGCTTGGGGTGGCTATGACGGCTGCTTGGCCACAAGCGGCGGCCGCGACCGCCGGCCAATATCACGCAGAAATTCTTTGTATCGGTTGGCATAGATTATGTTAGTCTGATTAAGAAACAACGAATTTAGATATATCATATAAACGAGAAAAACACCTTTTTAGTGTTCTTTCTCGTGAAAATTTGCTGAAAGGGGAGACAAAACATCGTTTTGCTTGTCGCTGCTGTTGCAGCGTGGCTCCCCCCTCACTCGATCATGGTGCCGTGTTTTCCGTCGATTTGTGTGGCGAGGGTGATGTTGACCCTCTTCACGCCAGCCCTGATGGCGGCAAGGGCGTTCTCTATCTTGGGCAGCATCCCTCCGGAGATGGTGCCGTCGGCCTTGTAGTTCTCGAAGTCGGCGGCGGTGATGACGGGGATGACGCTGTCGTCGTCGTCGGGGTTGGAGAGCACGCCTTTTTTCTCGAAGGAGAAGATGAGCGTGACATCGTAGTGGCGGGCGAGGGCTTTGGCCGTCTCCGAGGCGATGGTGTCGGCGTTGGTGTTGAGCATCTGTCCCGCCCCGTCGTGGGTGAGGGGTGCCATGACGGGTGTGATGCCGTGGTTGAGGAGCATGGCGAGCGTGTCGCCGTCCACGACGTCCACGTCGCCCACGAAGCCGAAGTCGATGCCGTCCTTCACGGGGCGCTTGTGGCTCCTGATGACGCCGATGTCGGCCCCGGTGAGGCCGATGGCGTTGACGCCCTGCGCTTGCAGCCTCGCCACCAAGTTCTTGTTCACCAAGCCTCCATAGACCATGGTGGCCACCTCGAGCATGGGGCCGTCGGTGATGCGGCGGCCATTGACCATGCGGCTCTCTATCCCGAGCGATGCGGCGACCTTGGTGGCCCTCCTGCCCCCACCGTGCACGAGCACTTTCTTTCCGGGGATGGCGGCGAAATTGGCGAGCAGCTGTTGCAACTGCTGCTCGTCCTCCACCACGGCGCCGCCCACCTTCACCACGACGCACGCCTCGGGCTGCTTATTCCAAGTAGGTGTATCCATAAAGTCCTGAACGATAGTTTGAGAGGAATTCCTTGCCCTCCTCGAGGGAGATTTTACCTTGTTTCACGCTCTTGGTGACCCATATCTCGAGTTGCCTGACGAGTTTCTTGGGGTTGTACTGCACGTAGGCGAGCACCTCCTCCACCGTCTCGCCGTCGAAAATCTGGTCGATGCTGTAGGTGTTTCCCTTCACGGAGATGTGCACGGCGTTGGTGTCGCCGAAGAGGTTGTGCATGTCGCCGAGGATTTCCTGGTAGGCTCCCACGAGGAAGACGCCGAGGTAGTAAGGCTCGTTTTTCCTTAGCGGGTGTACGGGCAGGATGTGCGAGATGTTGCGGTTGGTGACGAAGTTGGCAATCTTGCCGTCGCTGTCGCAGGTGATGTCCTGCAGGGTGGCGCTCCTGGTGGGCCGCTCGTTGAGCCGCTGGATGGGCATGATGGGGAAGAGTTGGTCGATGGCCCAGGAGTCGGGCAGCGACTGGAAGAGCGAGAAGTTGCAGAAATACTTGTCGGCCAGGATTTTGTCGAGCCTCCTCAGTTCCTCGGGCACGTGCTTGAGTTGCTTGGTGAGGATGTTGATTTCATGCGAGACGCTCCAATACATGCTCTCCACCTCGGCACGGGTCTTGAGGTCGATGATGCCGTGGTTGAAGAGGTCGAGGGCCTCCTCGCGTATCTGCTCCGCGTCGTGCCAGTCCTCGAGCATGGTGCGTGGGTTGAGGTTGTCCCATATCTCGTAGAGGTCCTTGACGAGCTGGTGGGCGTTCTCCGCCGGTTCGAACTCCTCGTTCATCTCGGGCAGCGAGGCGGTCTCGAGCACGTCGATGACGAGCACGGAGTGGTGGGCCGACAGCGAGCGTCCGCTCTCGGTGATGATGTTGGGATGGTGTATGTTGTTCTTGTTGGCGGCATCCACGAAGGTGTAGATGCAGTCGTTGACATATTCCTGGATGGAGTAGTTGACCGAACTCTCGCTGCTTGGCGAGCGTGTGCCGTCGTAGTCCACGCCGAGGCCGCCGCCGCAGTCCACGAAATCGACGTCGTAGCCCATCTTGTGGAGTTGGATGTAGAATTGCGAGGCCTCTCTCAGGGCCGCCTGTATGCGGCGGATTTTGGTGATTTGCGAGCCGATGTGGAAGTGTATGAGCCTGAGGCAGTCGCGCATGCCTTTCTTGTCGAGCATCTCCAAGGCTTCGAGCAGTTCGCTGCTGGTGAGGCCGAACTTGCTGGCGTCGCCGCCGCTCTCCTCCCATTTCCCGGAGCCGGAGGTGGCGAGTTTGATGCGTATGCCGAGGTTGGGCTTGACGTTGAGTTTCTTGGCTGCGCGGGCGATGATTTCCAGTTCGTTGAGTTTCTCCACGACGATGAAGATGCGCTTGCCCATCTTCTGTGCCAGGAGAGCCAGTTCGATGTAGCTCTGGTCCTTGTATCCGTTGCAGATGATGAGCGAGTCGCTCTGGCACTGCACGGCGATGACGGCGTGCAGTTCGGGTTTGGAGCCGGCCTCCAGTCCGAGGTTGAATTTTTTGCCGTGTGAGATGATTTCCTCCACGACGGGCTGCATTTGGTTGACCTTGATGGGGTAGATGACGAAGTTCTCGCCCTTGAAGTCGTATTCCTCGGCGGCTTTCTTGAAGCAGCTGGCGGTCTTCTCAATGCGGTTGTCGAGGATGTCGGGGAAGCGCAGCAGCACGGGTGGCGTAACGTCGCGCAGGGCCAGTTCGTCCATCACCTCGCGCAGGTCGATTTGTGTCTCGTCCTTGCAGGGTGAGACGAAGACGTTGCCCTTGTTGTTGACTCCGAAATAGGAGGTGCCCCATCCGTTGATGTTGTATAGCTCCTTGGAGTCTTCGATGGTCCATTTTTTCATGTCTTCGGTGGTCTTTATGGGTGTTCAGATGCCCAGCATCTTTCGTATGCGGGCCACGGAGATGTTGATTTTCTCGTAACTGTCGAGCAGGTTGACGTCGAGTGTGTGTCTTGCCTTCAGGTAGAAGGGTTCGCGGTGTTGCAGTTGCTCGCGTATGAAGAGGAGCATTTCCTCCGGGCTTTTGTCGAGCAGGAGAGGCCGGATGGTCTTTCCCATCCTCAGGTGTTTGTGGAGCACCTCCGGCGTGGCCTTGAGGTAGATGGTCTCGCCTTGTGAGTTGAGGTATTCCATGTTGTCGAAGAAGCAGGGGGTGCCGCCGCCGCAGCTGATGATGACATCCTCGAACTCCGCCACCTCGTGGAGCATGTTGTGCTCGATGATGCGGAAGCCCTCCTCGCCCTTTTGTGCGAAGATTTGCGGCACGGTCTTTCTCATGCGGCTTTCGATGTACCAGTCGAGGTCGTAGAAAGGTATTCCCAGTTCGCGTGAGAGGGCTTTCCCCACGGTGGTCTTCCCCGCTCCCATGTATCCTATGATGATGATTCTCACCATGGGCTCATTTCTTCTTTGCCGGTGCGTTGTTCACCACTTGCATGCATTCCTCGAAGGTGAGTTGCCCGGCCTTGTTTTGCATGGCCTTGGGCATGCGGTAGTTTTTGCCGTCGTAGCAGATGTATGCTCCATAGCGTCCGTTCATCACCTCCAACTTGGGGTCTTGCTCGAATTTCTGCAGGTGCTTGTTGGCCTCTGCCTCCCGCTTCTCGCGGATGAGATTGACGGCCTTGTCCAGTTGGATGGAGAGCGGGTCTTCGCTCTTTGGCAGGGAGACATATTTCTTGTTGTGCAGGATGTAGGGTCCGAATTTGCCGGAGCCGATGACGACGGGGGAGCCTTCAAACTCGCCGATGGTGCGTGGGAGTTTGAAGAGTTCGAGGGCCTCCTCGAGGGTGATGGTCTCCATGCCGAGGCTTCCGGGCAGTTGTGAGAAGAGGGGCTTCTCTATGTCGTCAGCCGTTCCTATCTGCACGATGGGGCCGTAGCGGCCAATCTTCACCGACACGGGCCTTCCGGTCCTGGGGTCGGTGCCGAGCTGCCTCTCTCCGGCCTTGTGCTCGGCGCGAATGTTCATGGTGCGCTCCACGACGGGCTCGAAGTCTTTGTAGAATTTCTTGATCATGGTTTCCCACTTGGCTTTTCCCTCGGCTATTTTGTCAAATTGTTTCTCCACGTTGGCGGTGAAGCCATAGTCCATGATGTCGGGGAAATACTGCAGGAGGAAGTCGTTGACCACGATGCCGGTGTCGGAGGGCAGCAGTTTGCCTTTCTCGTTGCCCACCACCTCTTTCTTGAGTGTGGTCTCCACCTTGTCGCCATGGAGCACGTCGATGGTGTAGGTGCGCTCGACGCCTTTCTTGTCGCCTTTTAGCACGTATTCCCTTTGCTGGATGGTGCTGATGGTGGGTGCATAGGTGGAGGGGCGCCCGATGCCGAGTTCCTCGAGCTTGTGCACGAGGCTGGCCTCGGTGTAGCGTGTGGGACCTGTGGTGAAGCGCTCGGTGGCGGTGATGGTGTTGCGTGTCAGTTTGTCGCCTTTTTTCAGTGCTGGCAGGTTGTGGTGCCACACATCGGCTCTCTCGTTTTGTGCCTCGTCGTCGTCGGTGGACTCGCGGTAGGCTTTGAGGAAGCCGTCGAAGACGATGACCTCGCCGGTGGCCACGAAGCACTCGTCGATGCCGGAAGCGGTGATGTTGATGGTGGTCTTCTCTATCTGGGCGTCGGCCATCTGCGAGGCGGCGGTGCGCTTCCAGATGAGGTCGTAGAGGCGGCGCTCCTGGGTGTTGCCCTCCACCTGGGTCTTGTCCATGTAGGTGGGGCGGATGGCTTCGTGGGCCTCCTGGGCTCCCTTGGCGTGTGTCTTGTAGTTGCGAGGCTTGCTGTACTCCTCTCCGTAGAGTTTGGCCACTTGCTCCTTGCTCTCGTTGATGCAGAGGGTGGAGAGGTTGACGGAGTCGGTACGCATGTAGGTGATGTCACCGTTCTCGTAGAGGTGCTGGGCCACCATCATGGTTTGCGAGACGGTGAAGCCGAGCTTGCGCGAGGCCTCCTGCTGCAGGGTGGAGGTGGTGAAGGGTGGTGCGGGTGTGCGGTGAAGGGGTTTCTTGCTCACGGCATCGACGGTGAAGGTGGCTTTCTTGCATTTCTCGAGGAAGGCGAGGGCCTCCTCGCGGGTCTTGAAGCGCACAGGGTATTCGGCGCGAACCTCTGCGGGGGTGCCGGCAGCCACGAGCGTCGCGGTGCCCGGGGTGAAGATGGCGCTCACGCGGTAGTATGGTTCGCTTTCGAAGGCTTGCATCTCGCGCTCGCGCTCCACGATGAGCCTCACGGCGACGCTCTGCACACGTCCGGCGGAGAGTGCGGGCTTCACCTTGCGCCACAGCACGGGGGAGAGGCGGAAGCCTACCAAGCGGTCGAGCACGCGGCGGGCCTGCTGGGCGTTCACCAGGTTCATGTCCAGGTGGCGGGGGTTGTCGATGGCTTGCAGGATGGCGTTCTTGGTGATCTCGTGGAAGACGATGCGGTTGGTCTTCTCCTCGTCGAGGCCGAGCACCTCGCACAGGTGCCAGGAGATGGCTTCTCCCTCGCGGTCCTCATCGGAGGCGAGCCACACCTTCTTGGCTTTCTTGGCGCTGCTGCGAAGCTCACTCACCAATTTCTTCTTCTCTTCAGGTACTTCGTAATCGGGTTCGAGCGTGTCAAGGTCGATGCTGATTTCCTTTTTCTTCAAGTCGCGGATGTGCCCGTAACTCGACATCACCTTGTAGTCCTTGCCTAAGAATTTCTCGATTGTCTTTGCTTTGGCAGGGCTCTCTACTATCACTAAATTGTCTTGCATTTGGTCTATTAATGTTATTCGAGGCGCAAAAGTACGCAAAACTTTAATCATCTACCTTATTATATGATTAAAATTTTGATTTTTTAAGAATCGAGAAATGAATGAGCCTCACCCCCGGCCCCTCTCCGACAGCCTCACCCCCAGCCCCTCTCCGACGGGAGAGGGGAGTGGTATGTTCGCGTGGTCATATTTATAATGTCGTGGAACCTTTGGCTTGGTGCTGATGTAGGGATGGCCTTTGTAATGTCGTGGAACCTTTGGCCTGGTGCTGATGTAGGGATGGCCTTTGTAATGTCGTGGAACATATTGCTTGGTGCAGAATTAGCATATCGCTAGGTCATCAGGATGCTTTCACCCTGTGTCGGCGCTCGGTGCTGCGGCCAATGAGATAACCTATGGTGATGATGATGGAGGAAATGGTCAAAGATACCACTGCGACAACCAAGGCACCTTTGGGCTGGGAATCCAAGAAGGCAATGAAGGCAATAATCGTTATTATCATTAAAACACTGGTGAGGATGACTGCCACCGACCGCCACAATGTGCTCCACCAGTTGTAACCGAACAAGGGACCGAAAGTAAACATACAGTAGAGGGGCATCAACAAAGAAGCCCACTTGTTAGGTTGCTTGCAGCCTATCACCATGAAGATGATAGCGAGTAGCAAATTCAACATGAACAAGAATATTTGTATGAAAAGGCCCTCCACCAACGTGTGGCGGGGATGACGAGGAGAATGGCGAAACAGCAACCACGTGGGAATCATGAAGAACACACTTAAAAGAAGATATTGCCAGCCCTTGTTTTGGGTGTTCCAGTCATTTAGTGCATTGTAAAACTTGTATCCTTCGTCGGAAACAGGCAGTGATAATTCAATGACTGACATTCTTGCGCCAAATAAATTCTGCAACAGAACAAACGCCACACCAACCATTAACAGCGTGTTTACTGGTGGCGTACAGGCTTTCCGCTTACCGTTCAGGAAATCTCTAATCAAGTATCCTGGCCGCAACAGCAGGTAACAGAAGGTGCGCACCAACGAATTGGTCTCCAGGTCGAAGGCGTCCTTGATGCCGTCAATCACCGTGCCCCATCCCACTTTGCGCCTTGTCTGAGCCGGCTGAGAACAGCGTGGGCAAAACTTGCCCACATATTCCAGGCCGCAGTTCAGACAGTGGTGGCTGTCATTGCCAAGCGGCTTGAAACGATATGGGTTGCGCTGCCAGGCACGGAAACGGGCTATCGTATTCTTGATACTCATCATAAATATGAAAAATGAAAAATTATTATTGACAGATGAATAAATGAAAGCCACGAGGCTCGATGTCGCAAATCATACCACTCCCCTCTCCCGTCGGAGAGGGGCCGGGGGTGAGGCTGTCGGAGAGGGGTTGGGGGTGAGGCATTACAAATCCTTGGCTATTTCCATCACTGTCCCAAGGTCGATGTTCAAGGCTTCTGCTACATCTACTGGTGACTTGCCGGCTACAAGCAATGCCATGACGGATTGGCGAAGCATATTTTTCAGTTGCTGGTCCTTCTGCTCGAGTTGCTGGTCCTTCTGCTCGAGTTGCTGGTCCTTCTGCTCGAGTTGCTGGTCCTTCTTGCTGGTCCTTCTGCTCGAGTTGCTGGTCCTTCTGCTCGAGTTGCTGGTCCTTCTGCTCGAGTTGCTGGTCCTTCTGCTCGAGTTGCTGGTCCTTCTGTTCGAGTTGCTGTTTTTTCTGTTCCAATTGCTGGCTTTTTTGTTTGAGCTCCACAGTCTTTTCCGCCAGTTCCCTGGTCTTCATCATGATTTCCGTGTCGCGGCTCTCGATGACGGAAAAATATTCGTCTTCCACGTTCATATCTTGCCGCATGGCAGAATCTGCGGCCGCCATCAGCAACCGATGTAGGATGTGCTGCATATCCTCATCACCGGCATAGAGATCATCCTCTATCCGCAGTTCATGCTGGTTGTCATTGTTCATGCGGGTTTGGTCGAAAATGCTCAGCACCTTGTCCAGTCGGTTGTTGATTTGCCCATGCAGTCGTGGTATCTGCACGATGATACTGTCATGTGTCAGGCTGTCCACGAAAGGATTGGGAAGCCCCTTGGTCACAGGATTGCCGTTGTAGTCGTATGAATTGTGGCTGACATACAGCACGGGCTCCTCGATGTCGCCCACCTTGTGTCCGAGCAAGTACACCGCCACCAAGGGTAGCGCATGGCGATCCATCTTCTCGCCGACCATGTTCTTGGGGTTCTGGTATTGCACTCCCAAGTATTGCCGGAAGCGCAAAGTCTCCGTTTCCAGCCAGGTTTTCTGAAGTTCGATCAGTATGAGGTGGTCGTTGCCGTGGTCGTCTCGCACGGTGGCGGCGAAGTCGATGCGGAAAATGGAAAGGGGGTCGCGCTTGTCGTTGGCATACTCGTGTGGCCGCACCTCCACCTTCACGATGTTCTTCTTCAGTAGGGCGGACAAGATGGTGCGAGCTATGCGCTCATCCTCCATCAAGTATTTGAACACAATATCATAAATCGGGTTGGCTACTATCATATTCAAAGTGTTTTTATATTCTTTCTATCATATTGGTTTACAAAGGTAGTGCAAATCCATCAAAAATCAAAATAATAATTGAAGTTTTCCACCTTTTCTATCACGAATTATAGAATTAAAGAACCAACGGTCGACGTACGAAGTGGAAGTCAATTTTCTTTATGATGGAATTTATAAGAATTTGAGACGAAATGGCAAGCCATTTCCTGCTTTTCTATGCTGGTGCATGGAGAATTCCCGTCGCTTGCGACGGATAATTCTTGATAATTCTTTCATTGACCATAAATTCTAAAATTGGCTTTGACTTTCGCTTCGCACGTCGATT
>CADBBP010000086.1 GCA_902792855.1 uncultured Prevotellaceae bacterium | reverse complement strand
AACAGTATATCATATTGCATTGGATCAAAGTCCTTTGTGCCGAGGTCTACTCTCCATAGTTTCTCACCGGTGTCAATCTTGTAGCAGTCGATGATGGTTGAGCCGGTAAAGCCGTTTTGGGAATTATCCTTGGAGTTCGACGGAGCCCACTTCACGAAGAGTTCATATTGTCCGTCTCCGTCAACATCTCCCACGGAGCAGTCGTTGGGCGTGTAAATGTCGCCAGGCCTGACCAAGTTGAACATGAGATACTCCTGCCCCCATGATGTGACCTGCGGCGTAGTGTCATGCACCTTTCCGTTATGCTTGGTTACTATTTGGTATTTGCTTGTGGTGGTGCCTTGTGTGTCAGTATAAGATGTAGCTCCTGTGAGGTTAGATGCGATGATGTTTCCGTCGCGAAGGATATCGAAAGTGGTGGCATTGTAGTTCTCTGTTCCGAGCAGTCTCCAGCTGACGAACTGCCCATTGCCGGAATTGGCAGGTAGGACAACGAGGCCACGGTCAAGATGCTCCATCTGAGATTTTGAGTTGTTATATGGAATGCCAGGAAGGGGATTCCACACCTCCTCCTCATATTCGTATGTGTAAAGGGTGATAGTCCAGCACACTTGTTGCTGTGTAGCAGTAAAGGTGAGTGAGCCGGTAACAGGGTTGTCTAATTGGATAAAATATTTCCTATTGATGGCGTTACTTCCATTTTTCTTGGGGAAGACGTACTCTGTGCCAAGATTCTTACCATTGAGTTCCCCAAGGTATGCGTCCTTGTCAGCATAGTTGTCGTATCCAGAGATGGCAAAGGTTTTGATGGAAATACCAGCTGGAATATTGATGGTGTATTGCACGCCAGCCGAATACTTGACAGTGGGAGAAAGTCCATTTTGGTATGTTTTTCCAACGTTATTTGAGATGGAGAAGCCATTTTCAAAATCCCAGCCGTCGGTGTGAGTATTGGCCGACAATTCTTGTTTGATTTCATCGTATATGGAGATACTCCAACACACTTGGTCTCCGTCGGCTTTGAACGAAATCGAACTGGTAGTGGGGTTAGCCAATTCAATGGTGTAGGACTTATTGATGACACTACCATCATTTTTAGGAAACAAATAGTCTGTTTCTGTAAAGGAAACACCACCCAACTGGGCCAGGTATGCATCAGCGGGTGTGAGGCTGTTGTCATATCCAGAAATGGTGACATAATTGGCCAAGTATCCTTCGGGTAGTTGAATGGTGAAAGTCACTCCTTTAGAAAACTTGATGGTGCCATTAGTGCCAGCAGAATACGCTTTTCCACCATCATTTGTGATGGTGCATCCATTTGAAAAGTTCCATTCTGTGTCAGAACTCGAGTTCGTGTACGTACTCGCCGAAAGTTCAAGTTTGGTTTGCCCATATGTGAAGCTTGCGCAAAGCAAGAACAAAGAGATAAGCAGGGAATTCCTCATAATTTGTTAGTAATTAGTTGTTATTGGTTGGCAAATTTCGTTATTTCGTTATTCCGGTATGTCCTCATTCCGCTATCGTTACAGGAAAAAGGGAAAAAACCAAAACGAAAAGCATGCATGGTTCTCATTTTATTCTTCACTTTACAAAAATCTTCTTGATTATCCCTTTTTGGCGCAAGATATAAGTGCCTTTCGGCAAATTGAGATGCTCATTTCCAGCACTCCTCACCTTCATCCCATGCAGATTGTAAACCCCATCGGAGTATTCTTGAAAAGATACTGCATCCAAACCATCAATGCTGGTCTCGTTGTTGTTCGTGAAAAGGAAAGAGACATTTCCCGTATCACTGTCTCTTGAGATTTGCGTGATGGCCTTGTGCATGAGTTTTGACCCGTCAATGTTGGCATTGTAAAGAGAAGCACTTGGTTCGGAGAAGTCAGTGATGCTGTCGTTGCCGTTGTAGGGGTATGCATCGTTTCCTCCTCTTGTGACGTTGCTGGCGTGGAAGACGGTCATTCTCTGGTGAGAGTTCCCCTTCCCCACGGTGTTGACCAAATTGTTTTCCCACAGATTTTCATTGTAGTCAACGTGTATGACAAGCAGCCCGCTTCCTGGGATGTACGAATCCCATTTTGTCTTGTTCCTGTTTTCGAGCAGATAGTACTCATTTCGGTTGTTGTCATTGTAAATGACGTATGCGTTCCCCCTTTCGTTGAGAGGTTTCTGGTTGACAATCCACCTGTCGTAAGTGAGTTCGTTGAGCGTCATCCATCCGGCATAGTTTCTCTCGTAACTTGTATATCCTGCCGGCACCCAACCTATGCCCGCCGGTCCGTTGTAACTGCCATGGTCGAGGATGTCCCAATCCCCCATTCCGAAAGCGCCGCCGTAACCGGTATCATAGAAGTCGGGCAACCCGAGGCAATGTGAGAACTCATGGCAGATGACCCCAAGCCCCATTTCAGTAATTCCCTTGTTGGAATACAATTCGTTGCTGCAAGCATAAACATTGATTCTGGCTCCATCGAGTGCGAAATATTTCGGTACATTTTCATTGTACTCTGAGCCTTCGTCAAAGGTCCACATGTGTGGCCAGATGGTGGTGCTTGACCCTCCTGTAGCCTCGCCAAATCCTGCATAAAGCACAAAGACCTCCTCCACGACGCCGTCACCATCCCAGTCATAGTCGTTGAAATCAACAATGCTGTCCACAGCCTGACAACATTCCATGATCATCTCCGGTGCATAGACGTCGCTTTCGCTGACATTTTTGCCGTAGTAACTTACTCTTTTATCCAAGTTGACCGGCCCAACAACATCGAAGGTGAGATTGAACTTTCCGAAACTTTGGTCGAAATAATAGTCATGCACACTTCCTATGGCACCATACTGCTCGTTGACATACCCCTCCTCGTTGGCAATGGCATTGTATCTGTCCCATGTAGCCATCCCGCCGTCCTCCTCGGTGTAGTCGTAGAATTTCTTATCGCTGAAATTGGCCAGAATGATGAGCCCTTTCTTGTGGCCGGTGTAGTTGGGATGGTCGGTATCCCCCACCCTTTTCACTCTTTTCATACCCTTTTCGATGGCCATCTCCCTGAGTGAAGCCATTTCGGCGAGGGTGTGCATAGCCTGACGGTCGCCAACGGTTCTTCTGACGGCCTCTTTAGCCAACACCCCTGTAGATTCAGCACAACGTTTTCCTGGCTTGGCATAGTAGAAGGCCTCGTCTTTCTCCACCACAGGCACATCATCCCTTGTAAGGTAAAAATGCAAATGTTCATCACCCACGAGCATCAATTCGATGATGCTCCCATCGGGCTGTGTGAATGTTCTCCACACCCTTTTTGCCGGTATGGCGCAAACCGTTGCCATACAGAAAAGCGTGACTGCCAAGGAAAAGAATTTTCGCATGTTGGAATTTTTGTGCAAAATTACTGCAAAAGGACGTAAAAACAAAAAAAGGTGCAGAAAAAGATGTTGAAATGCAAGGATTTCACTAATTTTGCAGCATTATGTCAAATCACTGCACCCTCAGCATCCTCATCCCCACCTATAACGACGTGTGCATCGACCTCGTGAAGTCGCTGCAACAACAAGCGTGCATGATAGAAGGCTTGTCATACGAAGTCCTCGTGGGCGATGACGGCAGCAGCAATGCGAGTGTATTGTCAGCCAACAGCATGGTGAACACCCTCCCCCAATGCCGCCTCATAGAGCGTGGCAAGAACGTGGGTCGTGCAGCCATTCGCAATTTCCTGGCTCGCGAGGCACGTGGCGAGTGGCTGCTGTATGTGGACAGCCACATGTCGGTGGTGCGCGACAACTACCTCTCCACCTACCTTTCCCACATTGGCGACAAGTTGGTGTATGGCGGCTATTCGCTGCCTCTTGATGGCAATCGCCACAACCTCCGCTACATATACGAGCGTTCGTGCATCGCAGGCCAAGACGTGAGGCTTCGCCAACATTCTCCCTACGCCAATTTCCACACCTCCAACTTCATGGTCCGACGCGAGACGATGCTGGCCCATCCCTTTGACGAGCGTTTCCGTCGCTATGGCTACGAGGATGTGCTTTTTGGCAAGACACTGCGCGAAGCGGGCGTGGGCATCCTCCACATCGACAACCCGGTGGGCTTCTCCCGCTTCGAGGACAACGACCGTTTCCTGACGAAAACGGAAGAAGGCTTGGAGACGCTATGGGTCTTTCGCGAGGAGCTTCGGGGCTTCTCGCGCCTGCTGTCAGTGAGCGAGCGGCTGGAGCGCTGGCATATTGCGTGGGTGTTTCGACTGGCGCACAAGGTGATGGGGGCTGCCCTGCGCCGTCACTTAGCGGGGAACCATCCCACCGTGGCGGGCTTCAAGGTTTATCGATTAGGGGCCTTCTTGGTGAAGGGGATGAAAGGATGACGAAATGACGAAATGACGGAATGACGGAATAACGGAATGACGGAATAACGAAAAGCCGGGAATAACGATAATTCCAGAAAAAGGGAGAGACATCTGTCTCTCCCTTTTAAAGTTATAGCTTTTTGAAATTTACTCTGTGCCTGGCGAGAAGCCGGTGTGACGCTGTCCATGGACATGCCACTTCGTCCATCCATACTTGGCACCATCTGCATCATCATCAAAGGAGATGTAGAAAGAAATGCTGTCGTTAGGCATTCCATGGGAGTTCTTGGCAGCACCCTCGAGGATTTTACCGTCGGTGAGGACGGCTTTTCCAGAATGAGCAGCATCATACCACACGGAATCATTTGCAGAAAACGTGCGAGCAGCATAGTTGATATTGACCAAGAACTTAAAAGCCCAGAATTTATTTTGGTCATCAATATACATCTGCGTCATACTTTCATCAGGTGTGTTATAGGTAAAGAGTGTAACCTCACCTTTACCATAAGGGTCTTCATAGACCACATTGCCGTCAGCGTCAACTGCATCATATACGACATCCCAGTTGCCGCACATTTTTTCCACCTTTGTTCCTCCTGGCTCTTCATCGGTCTCTGTGTCGCAAGCGACAAAGCCAAACGAAAGTGCCAAGGTCATTGCAAAAAATGAAATATACTTTTTCATAAAATCATTTCAGTTTAATCATTATCTTATTGTTCTTTCAACACTATATCCATGAAAATCTGACCAGCGTATGAGAGACTATAGGTGATGCCTCTTGTCTCAGGGTCATATTTTCCATTCTCAAGATAGTCGAGGCCGTCACCCCATCCCGAGATATAGCTTGACAAGAGGTGAATGTTGTTGTCACTGTCAAGGTTGACATATCCGGTCATAGCATATTTAGTACCATAAGCCCTGATTTGCCAGTACCATCCAGCAAAGATGTCATTCACATAAAAGATGCCGGGAGCCTCCTCGGTGAACGTAATGTCCGTACACTGTGCCGTGTTGCCGTAAGATGCAGCATAGTCGGCGAAGGTGTAGCCTTTTGTTCCATACTTGGTGGCTGCCATGTCAGGTTGATAGACGCCTTCAAGAGTCTCAGTCACAGAGGGGTCATACACACAAACCGTCCTGGTGGCACTGGCAGGATATCCATCGGGATTGACAGCCGAATAAACGATGTCATAGAAACCCACCTGGTTGACATCCACGTCACTCACTCCTGTGATGACGAGTTTGTCGGAATAATCCTCACCGCTGAGTTCCGCTTTGCAACCGGGATCGACGAAAGGTGTTCCTAACGGCACGAGCATGAATTCATCCCCCTGGATCTGCAAGTCCACATAATAGGTGAGCTTGGTGTCGGAGAGGGCATCCTCGTCATCGTTGCAAGAAGTGAAGCCGAGCATGACCATGCAAGCGGTCAGCGAGAAAAACAAAATCTTCTTCATATTTCTTGTTCTTTATTGTTCTTGATTTAAAATTATTTGACATCCCAGAATACGCGGTCACTGAGGAGTTTGGCCTCTGGTGTGTTTTTGTTGAGTGTACGAGCCCTGCTGGGATAAGGCACGCGCTTGGCCAGTCCACCGCCCACGATATTGTTCACACCCGGCTCAATCATGTCACCAGCAATGTAGATGGTGGCGTCCTTGAAGATGTCCTGTGCCTTCTGATTTGAAAGAGCAGGCACATCAGTCCTTCTGACCTCCGACCAAGCCTCCATGTGGTTTCTCATGAAGAAAGCCGTCCATTTCTGCATATAGATAAGTTTGAGTTTGTCTGCCTGATTGTCAAAGTTGACGCGGTTGGAGGCAAGGAATGTTTCAGCTCCACCGATGCCACGAGATGCGAAGTCAGCTTCCACAGCAGCCTCGTAAGCAGCCTTGGCAGCAGCAGTATTGTTGTTGAATCTCAACTGCACCTCAGCAATGAGGAACTGCAACTCACTCTGTGTAAAGAGATAGATGGGTTCAGCGGGTAAAGCACTATAATTAACAAGGCTGACATAGTCGTTGTTATAGGCAGATGAAATGCCCAACCAGTCACCAGTGAGTGTTTTGCAGCCCGGCAACTGACCTACATAGTCGTCCGATTTGGATGCCTTGTTGAGATAGGCTCCAATACGGGGATCGTTGTTGGCAAGCATGTAACTGACAATGGGGTATGCAGCGCAATGATTGATGGTACCCAGACGGTAATAAGCACCAAACCACGGGCTGTACTGCCCGGAAGCGTCGCTATATACATCCCAAGCCACGTTTCCGTTGAAGAAATTGTTGGCAGCTACCAAAGCTTTGGCCTTGTTGGTGTATTCAGCAGCATTGACACCTCCGTCGATGAGACGCATGTACATGCGCAAACGGAGGGCATTGGCGTATCCCTTCCACTGACTCAGATTCTTGTTAAGTAATGGGTCGGTGAGTGTGATGGCATCATTTCCAAGAGCGGCTTCAGCTGCGTCAAGCTCGGCCAGCACACCCTCATAAACGGCTTTACCTTCCTCCCAAGCAGGCATGGCGTTGGCACTTGCTTGAAGAGCTTCAGTGTAAGGAGCAAAGTCAAGATTGTCAACAACAAGTTGTAATGCCTGAGCTCTCATAACGGTGCAAGCAAATGCATCGGATGCATTGACTTTGCGGCTGAGAATGTCTTGAATGTCTGCCAAAGCACCGGAATAGAGATAGATATAACACCTATCGAAGAGGTCGGAGCCTTCATCGATTTTCAACTCAGCCAAGTCGTTGTACTGGTTGGCCGTGGGTGCCTGATCGAAATACTGTGCGAAGTAGCCAGCATAGTTGAACATTTGGTCTCCCACGCAGTCAGCAATGGCATTGACGGCAGCAGGGAACATCAAGTCGGGCGTAATGTCCTCACTTGATGGATAGTTGGGGTTCTCGTTGATGTCCAAGTCGCATCCCGTGAGCAAGAACATCCCGGCGAACATATAAATCAATATTTTTTTCATATCAGTTCTCCTCGATTAAAATTTAACATTTACGTTGAAGCCGTATTTTCTTGAACTTGGGTTGGTAGAATACTCACCAAAATTACCTTCCAAGTCGTTGCCGAAAGAAGTAGTCTCCGGGTCGATGAAAGTGTTACTCTTAGGCGTCCAAACAAAGAGGTTGTTTCCGAAGAACGAAATATTTGCCCCAGCAAGGAAAATCTTATTGAACCATTTCTTGGGAAGTTCCCATGACAAGACGACAGAACGCAGTTTCAGGTAGGTCTTGTCAATCAAGTAGGTCGCATCCAGTTCAGTGCCACCACCATCCCAGTAATTGAAGATGTTGGTATCATTGAGTGGAGTGGTGTTGGGAATGTAGATGGTGTTTCCAGCATCGTCGGTGCTCTCCACCACGGAGTTGGGAATGACCCATGGGTTACGGTCGTTGTATGCCGTCTGCATGGCATTACCCGTGAAATACATGATGTCCTTTGTACGTGAGAACATCAGTCCACCCTTGCGGTAGTCGAAATTGACAGAGAGACTAACACCTTGGTATTTGAGCGTGGTGCCAAAGCCGAGTTGATACTTGTGGTTCATAGAACCAATTTCCACCACGTCGGAGGATGAAATAGGCAGACCAGTACTGGGGTTGACGATGACGCGACCCTCGGGATCCTTCATTGAGGTGTATGCCTTGTAGATACCCAACTCCTTGCCTTGGATGGCATAGAGCCCAGTGCCACCAGAGAAGCCGTAGATGATGCTTTCACCGCCCATCTCCTCCGGGAGGCTGAGCACCTTGTTCTTGTTTTTGGTGTAGTTGAGGTTGACATCCCACTGGAAATCCCTCAACTTGACAGGTGTGACATCAAAGAGGATTTCGAAGCCCCTGTTGCGCACCTTACCAATGTTGGTGTTCATTGCGGTATATCCCGATGCGGGGTCGAGGTTGAGTTGGAAGATTTGCTTGTCGGACACTCTGTTATAGTATGAGAAGTCAATCGAAATGCGGTTTTTAAAGAAACCAATGTTGAAGCCAACCTCACTCTCAGTTGACATCTCCGGGCTAAGGTCATTGCTGCCGAGCGTATTGCCTGCCGTATAGGCATTGGTACCAGTCTTTGAGAATGGGAATGCACTATTAGCCCATCCAGATGAATTGGCCAAGGCCTGTGCATACACGGAGTTGGTCATATAAACGTCGGCGTCATTACCCGTCTTACCCCATGCAAGTCGAAGTTTACCAAAACTGATGATATTCTTAAGTTCCTGACTGAAAAGTTCGGAGAAAATCCAGCTTGCGGTAACACCCGGATAGAAGAAGGAACGGTTGCCCTTGGGCAGGGTTGACGACCAGTCATTGGAGGCAGTAGCAGTGAGGTAAATCATGTCTTTCCATGAAAGTTCCACCTGCCCATAGAGGCGCATCGACCTTCTAAGCCATTCGCTTTGAGAAACAGAGGGAATTTCAGATGAATTACTCAAGTTGTACCAAGTAGGAATGGTGAGATTATCCACAGAACTAAAAAGAGACTTGTATCTGCGCTCATTGCCATTAAAACCTGCGATGGCATTGATATGCAAATCTTCCATCAGATTTTTATCGAAGGTGAGCATGAAATCTTGGTTGATTTCCCAACGCCGTGTCATCTGCTGCGAAACACTTCCATTCTCTCCAACAAGGTCACCTCCATTAGGTGTTCCTGCAAAGAGTGTCTCCAAGTTGGGCTCTCCCACGCGGCGATGCCCCGTGGTGGTGTCGAAACCAAAGCGATAACTTGCCTTGAAATATTTCAAGAAGTCATAGTCGAGTTGCAATTTTCCATTGAAACTCTCTGCCTCATAGTTGTTCAAATTGTTTTCCAGGATATAATAAGGATTGGTCACACCGTAAGGAGTGTAATAATATCCAGGTGATGCAAACGGATAATCGAGGTCCTTCAACTCAGTGATGGCGATGTCACGCGGGGTCTGCATGATGGAGTTGTACATGGTCAATCCCTGACCCGTTGTGGCAAAATCATTCTCATGGAATGTATAACTGGCAGACGCGCTAATCGTGAAATCTTTGATTTTGTGACTAGCGTTAGCGTTGAAGGTGTATTTCTTATAACTATCAGCTTTGGTCGGAATGATACCATCCTCATGGATTTGCGAAAGCGAAACGTAGAGATTGGAAGCATTTGTAGCTCCGCTGAACGACACACTATTGTTGTATCTAAAACCAGTGTCGAAGAAATCCTGAATGTTGGAAGGAATGGCGACATAGCTCTTGCGTTGCTGCGAGTTGTTATAGATTTTTCCATAACGGAGAGTAGCACCATCGAACCTGGGGCCCCAAGAGCCGTTCTCATCCATGGTCTTGGCACCATACCAACCCTGTCCGAATTCATTCTGGTTCTGTGGAAGACGCAACACACCTTCCCACTGCAAGCCACCATTGTATTCGATACCGATGGAGTTTTTCTGCTCCTTGCCGGTCTTGGTGGTGATGAGGATGACACCGTTGGCGGCGCGGCTACCATAAAGAGCGGTGGCGGCAGCACCCTTCAGCACGGTCATGCTCTCCACGTCATTGGGGTTGACTCTACTGGCGCCGTTACCGAAGTCGAAGCCAGAATTGAGACCGTCATTACTAAAAACAGCGGAGTTGTTGAGAGGCACACCGTCAACCACATAAAGGGGTTGGTTGTTTCCACTCAACGAACTGATACCACGGATGATGACGGAGTTAGAGGAACCAGGGTCGCTTGAGGTGCTGGAAATTTGCACACCTGCCACCTTGCCAGCCAAGCCCGACATGATGTCGTTGGTCCTGGCCTTGGCGATTTCCTCACCCTTGACGGCGGCTGCCGAATAGCCAAGGGCCTTTGTCTGTCTCTTGATACCCAGCGCGGTGACGACCACCTCGTTCAAGGTCTTGTCGTCGGTAACCATCACGACACGCATGTTGTCTGTTGCGGCAACATCCTGTGTTTCCATACCGATATATGAAATACGCAACTTGCCACCGCGGGGTACTTGCAAGGTGAAATTGCCGTCAGCATCAGTGACGGCACCCTGGTTGGTGCCTATGATCTGCACGGAAGCACCCACAACGGGCATTCCGTCATCTTCAGACACAACAGTACCCTTGACCGTTGTCTGAGCCAATGCCACCACATGTGTCATGCAGAGGCAGGCTAGTAATAGAATTAATTTTTTAACCATAAACTCTCTCACTAATTTAGTATTATAATATAATGTATATGTATTCTTTATAAATAATCCTGTTAGGCTGGTGCTTCCATGGTCGGTATGTTCCATCTTTTTGACAGTGTGAAAAGGTATCACCCTGCTTCACGTCCGCCTTGCCTTGGTCTTGGCAATGGATTGGCGGCAAAATTAAGCATTTTTTGCATAACAGCAAAAAAATTTAAGTAAAAATGTGTGTGGAAACGCTAAAACGTGTGCAAAATGGAAGCAAAAGTGGATGATTAAGTGCAAACAAGTAGTATTTTTGGCGTATTTTCATTCAAAAAGAAAAAAGCCCCAACTACGAGAGCAGTGGGGCCGATAATCATCAATGAAATGGTGTCTGACGCTATTTTTTAAGTTTTTCGATGGCTTTTTCGAGCGACTCCGAAGGGAGGATGATGTTGTAGTCCTCCCAGAATAGCGGGTCGGCGAAGACAGTAACCTTGTCATAGAAGGAGTCGTGTGAACTGAATGCCTCTGCTGCTGTCAATGGTTTTGCATCGTGCTGCAAGATGTCGGTGGCCACCATCTCCGCCTCCACATGATAAGGCGATGCGAAAAGTTTCTTTTTCCACTCACAATAAAAACTGACATCGCTGTGCAGGTAGTGCATCCTGCATTCCTGCCCGTCGTATCTGTAAGCCACCACGGTGGAGAGCTCCTTCGGCTTGAACCTCACCCCAACAGGTTTTCTAACAAGAATGGCTGAGGCAGCCCTTATGGGGTCGGACATATCGAGCGACATCTCCACTCTTGTGAAGGCGAGCGTCTGCCTGTCGATGTACATCTTCCCAAAGGAGAGCACATGGTCGGCGATGGTGGCCGGTGAGAACGCCACGACAAACTGCGGCCTGTCGTCGATGGTGACGGGTGTCTCCATACGGAGGTCGTAGAGCAGCATCTCCTCGAAAGAAAGCAGCATTTCGGTGTTTTTCACCAAGTCGAGCTCCACGGCCAGCGTTGGCCCGCCTTGAATCTTTGCCCCGAGCGTGTCGGCCTTGTGCGTGTTGACAAGTTTGCGACCTTTTCTGATGGCCACCCTGTCCACCCCGGTGAGCCGGCTGTACCCGCTCTTGAACACGTCGGCCACGGCCTCCGCTACATAGATGTACCTCTTCCCCTTCTGCGTGGTCTCACGGTAGAAACACCTGAGCAGTTGATTGTCCTGACTGTAGTTCTTCCGCATCTTTGAGATGGCAGAATTGACGATGTCTCGGGGGTTGACAGCAGAGACGATAAGTTCGTTGAGCGTAATCGTACCTGGTGTGAGGCGAATCTTCAACTCCTTCCCCAAGTCATCCCCAGGTGACACCCTGACAGCATTATAGCCCAAGCATGAAACGAAGATGGCAGTGGGCCTCCGCTCTGTCTTGAGGGTGAAATGCCCGTCAGCGTTGGTGACAGTGGCCTCCGTCCCTCCAAGCGTGGTGATGCTTGCCTGTGGCAACCGACGCCCTGTCTCGGCATCGCGCACCACACCGCTAACGGCAAACCGCAACTCCTGTGCGGCGACCTCTCCCGGCCATAGCCCGGAGAGCATCATGACAAATAACAAACGAAAAATATCACGCATAGTCAATCCTCCTCTTTTATTTTGGGGTTAAAGTTAGCAATAATAATCGAGAATCACGAAGGAAAAAGACACTTTTTTCACCTAAAAGGGAGGAAAAAATGTGAAAGGAGACAAAATCGACATCTTTGCATACAAATAAAGCACACCCCACCAAACCATGACATGAAAAAGTGGGCATTTTTTTGAAATCAGAAAAACATTTCATAACTTTGCAGTCTCATAACCAACCCCTCTGACATGGGTAAACAGTTCACCTTTCTGTTGACATTTTGTGCTTGCCTGCTGCTCGCCAACTGCCGTGACGGCGGCAAGCCCTCCGCGCCCGCCACAACGAAAGCCAGCGCCACACCTTTCGTCACCGACTCCATTCACCTCACGGAGCAAGGGTCCCATGGGCTCTGTGAAGTATATATCGACTACCCTGTCTCCGGCCCCACCGAGGCTGTCGCCGCCGTGCGAGAGTTTGTGAAATCCATCCTCTTCGAAGACGGCGGGCAGAGCAAAGCCGACGATGCAGGGGAACTGGTCCGTGCTTATTGCGACGAGTGTCAGGAAGTGCACCGCAAGACATTGGAACAAATGGGCTTGAGCCAGGTGGATGCCAGGGAGGCACCAGAGGAGGGGGTGGAACTACGATTGGTGTGCAACACTCCCCTTTTCGTCACCTATGAGGTGTATCGCTACTCTTACATCACCCACGGCGGCCACGGCGAATACTCCAATTACGGCGTGACATTCCGACTGCGCGACGGACACCGCTTCGGCGACGACATCATCGCCACGATGGACGACGAACTCTACAGCCACATCCTCGCCGGGATGCGTGAGTATTTCGGAGTGAAGAGCAACGCTGCACTACAAACATTGTGCACCGCCGACTTGAAGACAAGACCCCTGCCCACCCTGCCCCCCTGCCTAATGGCCGACGGCGTGCGCTACCACTACTCCATCTACGACATCTGCCCCTTCGAAGAGGGCGACCCTGCAGTCACCATCCCCTGGGCCATCGCCCTCCCATACATGACGGCATCCGCCCGTGAAATGATTCCCACCAACTGACAACCACCCATCACAACATCATGCCCATCATAGAAATCAACGACCTGTCGCACCCTGGCGTGGAGGTTTATGGCCGCCTCACGGAAGCCCAACTGCGCAACCGCCTCGACCCGGGACGAGGCATCTTCGTCGCCGAGAGCCCCAAAGTAATCGCCGTGGCCCTCAATGCCGGCTACGAACCGCTGTCGCTGCTGTGTGAGCGGCGACACATCACCGGTGACGCCGCACCACTCATCGCCCGCTGCGGCGACCTGCCAGTCTATACCGGTGAGCGCGAAGTGCTCGCCAAGCTTACTGGCTACACGCTTACCCGCGGCGTGCTCTGCGCCATGCGCCGCCCCGCCCCGCCCGACCTGGAAAGCGTGTGCCGCGGTGCGGCTCGCGTGGCCGTGATGGACGGCGTGGTGGACAGCACCAACGTGGGAGCCATCTTCCGCTCCGTGCTGCGACCCCTTCAACCGCCGCGTGGTGCGCGTGTCGATGGGTTCGGTGTTTCTCGTGCCATGGACCTGGTTGGATGGCGGCGTGGAAAAGCTCCACGATTTGGGCTTCCAAACAGTGGCGATGGCCCTGACTGACAACTCCATCCCCATCGACTCCGCAACCCTGTCAACCGTGCCACGCATGGCCATCGTATTGGGGGCGGAGGGCGACGGCCTGCCGCCGGAAACCATCGCACAATGCGACTACACGGCCCGCATCCCCATGGCGCACGGCGTGGACTCCCTCAACGTGGCAGCCGCCGCCGCCGTTGCCTTCTGGGAGCTGCGGAAAAGGCCGCAAACGAGCACAGGAACATAGAAAGGCTGCATAAAAGACCACAAAAACCGCAGATAACATAAAAAAACGGCTGAAAATTTTGCCGTTGGCGAAAAAAATCGTACCTTTGCACTCCAAATCGTGTCCGTATAACGATTGGATTGGAAAAGAAGATTTATATTCACATAACAACAACAATAAAAAAATGAAAAAAGGCATCCATCCAGACAACTATCGCCCCGTCGTATTCAAGGATATGTCCAACGGCGATATGTTCCTTACAAAGTCCACATGCAAGACATCAGAGACAGTGGAATTTGAAGGTGAGACTTACCCAATGGTGAAGATAGAGATTTCCAACACGTCGCACCCGTTCTACACAGGCAAGAACAAGCTTGTGGACACCGCCGGTCGTGTGGATCGCTTCATGAGCCGCTACGGAAAGCTGAAGAAATAACCAGTTTTCCCTATCTTCGGCCATTGAGCGCCAAGACAAGATATTAAAGGAAATGCGTCCGAGCGTAGTTGCATATGCGCTCTGTCGCATTTTTTTCATCATTAAACACCCCATCCTATGAAACCCACCCTTCTCCCCCTGCTGACAGTCCTGCTCTGCACCCTTGCACTCTGTGGCTGCAGCAGCGACAGCGACGACGACGACAACACTCCAGGAGACCGCTCCTCCAGTTCGCGAAACGTGAACGCCAACCCCGCCATCCAACCTGAATACACCCGGCTGGAAATGCCCCACGTGAAAAACGACAACAACAACCTCGTGGTGGTGCACAAAACGGCAGAATACGGTGTGAACTACATCGTGGAATGGGACTGCCAGAAGAAGTCGCAACGGTGGAGCTGCTACACGCTCGACAGAAGCAACTCGCCCAAGAACGTCAGCCGCTATTACTCCGACTCCAACCAATACCCCAAAGACCCCAACATTCCCTCTACCTACACCTTCGCCAGTGACCCATACTACCGCTCCGGCTACGACCATGGTCACATCTGCCCCTCCTACGACCGTCTGAACAGCAAAGAGGCCAACTATCAGACCTTCTACCTGAGCAACATGCAGCCCCAGCGCAATGCGTTCAACTCCGGCATCTGGTTGAAAATGGAGAACATCGTAAGCAAGACGTGGAACCTTGACAAACTCCGCGACACGCTCTACGTATGCAAAGGAGGCACCATCGACAATCCCGAGCAAGTGTTGCTCATCACGGACAAAGGGCTCCTCGTACCACGCTACTTCTACATGGCCATACTTTGCAAGAACGCACAAGGTTACAAGGCGATAGGGTTTTGGGTGGAACACCTGAACGAAGACCACAGTCGCGACAACCTGCTTGACTACGTGGTGAGCATCGACAAGCTGGAAAGCCTCACAGGCATCGACTTCTTCTGCAACCTGCCCGACGACGTGGAGGAGACGGTGGAGAAGACGACCTACCCCTCCTCGTGGCAATTGAATTAACCAAATGAAAAAGCCGCACATCCTGACACTCCTCCTGATTGTAGCCGCCCTCACCAACAGCTGCCGGCACAACTCCACCCCACCTACGCACTCCGCCTATTACTGGAGTACGACGTGGGAAAGCGACAGTGCCGTGTCGGCCTTTCTCAAAGCCAACGACGTGAGAAAAGTCTATCTGAGGTTCTTCGACGTGGTGGTGGACGGCAGCGGCGAAGTGATGCCCAACGCCACCGTGCGCTTCGCCTCTCCCATACCTGCCGGCTTGGAGGTGGTGCCCACAGTATTCATCGTGAACAACTGTCTGACGAAGGACGTGAGCCACCTGGACGAGCTGCTGCTGCGCCGCGTGTTGCAAATGTGTGAGACACACGACGTTGACAGCGTGAAGGAGATACAAATCGACTGCGACTGGAGTCCCAGCACACGCAAGGCCTACTTTGCACTGCTCAACCGGCTGCGCGAGGGCGCCCACCGCGCAGGCCTCCGCCTCTCCACCACCATCCGCCTGCACCAGTTGGCGGAAAGCCCACCCCCAGCAGACCGGGGTGTGCTGATGATGTACAACACTGGCGACGTGCGCGTGAAGGAGAAGAACCCCATCCTCTCCCTCGACGACATCAAACCCTACCTGCCCCACCTGGAGCACTACAACCTGCCGTTGAGCACGGCCTACCCCGCCTTCCAGTGGGAGTTGCTCTTCCGCGGCAACCATCTTGTGGGCATCATGCACGGCGACGACGACCTGCCCATGCTGCCCGGCGACACCATCATCCGCCACGCCCCCGGCCTGCAGACCGTGCTCAAGGCGAAAGATGCCGTGCAACGCCTGCACCCCGAAGCCAACAACGAGGTGATACTCTTCGAAATCAGCAAGAACAACATACAACACATCAACCAACAACACTATGAAAAGGTTTATAGCCATTAGCATCGTGCTGCTCTCCCTCTGCACACCCTCCATGGGCTGCGCTTGGATAGGCACCACCAATTACTACATGTTCAGCGTGTTCCGCCGCGAACAAATGAACTCCTCCCTGTTTGCCGACCAGTTCAAAAAATTCTGGGAGGCCTACACCGACGGTGAAGTGAGCGAATATGCTTGGCATGAGGACGACATCATGGACATCGCCAAGAAGAAAAACGACTTGGAGATGACCCATTACCTGGAGCACCTGAACAAATACCTGGAAATCAGCCAGCAACTGGGCGAGCACTGGGAATATCCCACCAAGGAGCAACTGGCACAGCGCAAGACCGACTTGGGCGCAATGATTGCGCAGGCCAACGGCTACAACGGAAAACGCCTGAAAGCACAGTGGGAACTGCTGCGCATGCGCGCCAACATGGTCTTGGGCAACCACACTGCCAACATCACGCAGTGGGAGCAGAAGAGCAGCAAGCTGCCCGCAAGCGCCTACCGCGAGATGATGCGCAACATCTACGCCGGTGCACTCCTGCATCAAGGGCGTCGCACGGAAGCCTGCGACATCTACGCCGAACAAGGTGACCTGGTGAGCATCAAATGGGCGATGCGCAAGCATCGCAACCTGGCCGGCATCAAGGCCATCTTCGCAGAGAGCCCCAACTCCCCCACGATGAACTACCTGGTGCAAGACTTCGTGAACAACGTGCAGGAGACCATCGACAGCGACGGCGACAAGGACTGGATAGAAGGCATGCTCGACCAGCGCGTGGTGCTCCTCAACGAAGCCAACAGTTTCATCAGTTATGCCCGCAAAGTGGTGGAAGAAAAGAAGACACAGTCGCCGGCCATGTGGATGGCAGCCATCGGCGAACTGCAGTACCTGCAAGGACAATACCGCGACGCCATGGGCACACTCAGCATGGCCATGGAGATGAAAGGCACGGAACGCATGCGCGACAACGCCCGCACCATCCGCCTCATCACCTCTGCCAAAGCCAACAAACTCGACATGGAATATACCAATTGGTTGGCCGAAGAGATGAAATGGCTGATGGGGAAAATCAAGGAAGAGGGGACGGTGAACGACGTAGGCATTTACAGCAACCACTACTATGAGATGCTCGTAAGGCTCGTCCACGACAATCTCGTGCCCCGTTACGAAGCCGCCGGCCAACCGGAGATGGCCGCCGCCCTGCTCCTGATGATGGAGAGTGGCAAGATAGACAACAGCGAAGCCATCGAAGCCACCGAAGCCCCCAACCCCACCTACAGCGGTGAGTATTTCGCCTTCATCGACAAAATGTCGCCCGATGGCCTGATTGCATACCAACGCTTCCTCAAGAGCAAGGCCCAGAACCCCTTCGAGGCCTTGGTGAAGAACTACATCGAGTATGACGAGACCTATTACAACGACCTCATCGGCACCGCCTTCCTGGCCTGCGACGAACTGGAGAGAGCCACCTCCTACCTGCGACTGGTGCCACTGAGCTTCATCGAGCGTCAAGGCATTTGCCCCTATACCGTACGCGACTTCACCAAAGCCAGGTGGCTGGGAAAACAGAAGATAGATGAGAATGGGGAAAATCCCAAGGTGAGCAGCAATCCGAAAATCAATTTCTGCAACGAGGTGCTGCGACTGAAGGAACGTTTTGCCAATGCCACGGGCGAGAGTCGCAAACAGCTAGCCTACAGTCTGGCCGTGCGCTACTACCAAGCCTCCCACTTGGGCGACTGCTGGTATCTCACTCAATACGGACAAAGCATTTGCGACACCATACGCACCGACCGTGCCAACTTCATCGCAAAAGCCGTGGAACTGCTGGAGGAAAGTGCCACCTCCACCAACCACGAATTGAAACTCAACAGCCTCTACGGCCTTGCCTTCATCCCATTGGACGAATGGTGTGAATGGGACTATGACTGGGAGAAAAACCGCTACGTCATCACGGAAACCCATCCAGAAAGTCAGCAATACAGCCATTTGTGGGCACTCCACCAATACACAAGCCGTAGCAAAGAACAGCTGCCTTTCTATGTCACCAAATGCGACGTGCTTAAAAAGTTTCGCGAAAACCTGTGAGGGCGATGAAATGCCTTCACAAAGTCTATAATATGTTAAATAATTGCAATAAACGTATTTTTCGTGACGAGGTAGGAGGAAAATTGTTACTTTTGCAATGACAACAAGAAGAAGGACAAAAAATCAACAATACCATGCGCAAGATTATCATGACCACGCTGCTGCTGATGTTGACATTCACATTTGCCGCAGCACAGAAGCAAGCTGAAATCAAGTTTGACAAAAAGTCACACAATTTCGGCAAGTTCTCAGAGCAAAATTCCGTGCAGAAATGCACGTTCACCTTCACCAACGTGGGCGACGCTCCCCTTGTCATCAACCAAGCAGTAGCCAGTTGTGGGTGCACCGTGCCTCAGTACACCAAGGCCCCCATCGCCCCCGGTGAGAAAGGAACCATCGAGGTGACATACAACGGCGCAGGCAAAATCCCCGGCCCGTTTAAGAAGAGCATCACCGTGCGCACCAACGGTGTGACCGAGATGACCCGCCTCTATGTGGAAGGTGAAATGACAGAAAATTAAAGTCCCCATTCACGAAAACTTGAAAAGCAATCCCCCACTACGCTGAGCGTGGTGGGGGATTGCTTTTGTATTGTCTTCAACCCTGCTGGTCAGAAGCTGTAAGAGAAGCCGAGCGACATGAACTCCTTGAACTGGAAATATCCATGGTGGTCGTCATAGACGTTGCTGTCATCAAAGCGTGGATAGACGAAGAGTTTGGTAGAGATGTACTTGTTGAAGTTGAAGGAGAACGTGTTTTCCCACTCCCACTCTGCACGCTTGTAGGAGGTGAACCCGTACATTCTCGTCTGATAGGTGATGTTTTCGGCAATGGCCCATTTGAGTTCCACAGTGAATTGCGAACCGAAGTCATGGAGGATGTGCTTCTTGTCATCGATGCCATAACGCGTTGGCAACCAAGTTTTCTTCTCTCTCTCAAACCAATCCCGGCTAACATATTTCATATTGTAGGCGAACGGAGCAAGATGAATATTTCCGGTGAGCTTCTTGTTCCAAGCTTCCACCTTGTAGTCCATACCGAGTGAGATGTTCAGGTTGAAAGGAGACAAGAAATCAGAATAGACCCTGGCATCATTGCTCTTGTATCCTCTTGCAAACTGCGTGTACGCCAACATCTGCAACGTGTAATACCAATGATTCCTTGTAGCCTGCAAGCCAAGTTTGCTGGTGAGACGCAACAGGTCCTCATTTGACTTGAAAGAATGGAGACTGTCGCTCTTTGACGTAAGGAAACCAAGTTTCATCTCCAACTTGTTTTCCCATTTGAGTTTCTGCTGATTGTCATAGTTGGCCTCCATGGTGATGCTTCCAAGGATGGAATATGCACTCTCACCACCTTTGTACCAGTTGCCGGAGACATAGTTTTGCATGCCCTGGAGGAAATAGTCGCCTTTGTATTTCCAAAAATTGGGTTTGGTGACGAGGACGGTGTCGTTGATGTCATCGAGCAAGTCGAGCTGTACAGGCTCCGTCTTCTCCACGAGGTCTGCCTCCTGCTGGATGGGTGTGCTGAAGTCGTTGTCCACGCTTCCCACCTTTTTGAGGTTATCCTCGCTGTTCTCCACCAAGTCAGGCCTGGAAAGATACAATTCAAGGAGGGTGTTGTCGATTTCGTCGTTCACCTCGTCGGCCATGGCGGTTCTACCCTGCAGCCCAAGAGCCTTTCTTGCCGGCGAGTGGTAGAAGGTGAGGGGCGCGAAGAGACGGTAGAAGCGTCCGTCGGCATCCGTCTCCTGGTCAGCTTCCCTTGCATCGAGCATTTCCTTGTAGTTGACAAGGGAGTCGGAGTAGTTTTTGTTTACTTGGTATTCCTGGTACTCAATGTACCTGCTTGACACGTTGCTGCCTTGCGCATTGGCGCTGATGGCACACGCGGCCATGAAGATAGTGACAAGATTTCTCATGTTTCAATCGTTTTTAATAATTTTTTGGCAAATTTAGATAAAAAATCCGAAAAAAGCAAAAAAGGCCGTATATTTTCACTCTTTCTCCATTTTCAAGGTGGCGACGATTTTCCTCATTGCCTCGTTGTGCGCCCCCACATTCTTTCCAACAACCTCGACATACCCATTGCCGATTTTGGAAAAGGCATGGCATCCCCTACCCTCTTCAAAGACGAGGAATGACCTCTGCCCGATGGGCTGCTCTCCCAAGTCCACCACGTTTCCTGCTCTCTTGCCTGCTACCGCCTTCTCATAGCCGCCTTCATGCCACTTTATGACGACTTGGTGCTCATCGTCCACACCCACTGTGATGGAACTGTCATCGCTATCGATGACATTCCATCCCATGGGAATCCCTACGTGGAAAGCCCGACTCGCCGCCACGCATGGTCCGGTGGTGCCCACCACGACAGGTTCCTCTTCTGCCGTTTCGGTTTCTGTCCCGATGGAAACATTCTCTTCACTTTTCTCCATTGCACCACCAGAACCCGCATTACCCCCACACGCCATCAAGAGGCATGTGGCAAACAATATCGCAGTTTTATTCAGCATCATAATTCGCTTTTTCATTCTATCATCATATTATAATAAGGTGAAACAATTATTGTCTTCATTCGATTTTTAATTGTAAGAAGCGTTGCAAAGGTAATGCATAATAGCTAAAAAGCGGCATTTTACACCAAAATAACTCCCTCAAGAAAGAAAAAACAAAAAAAGTTGGCGGAAAATTTGCCGCATTGGAAAATTATGCCTACCTTTGCAGTCGCAAAATCGGGATTTAGCGCAGTTGGTAGCGCACACGTCTGGGGGGCGCGAGGTCGCTGGTTCGAGTCCAGTAATCCCGACCGAGGTGGTAAGAAGTTGATTTTCAACGACTTACCACTTTTTTATGTCCATATAATCGGGGTTTTAGAAGGTTTTTAGAGCGATAAATTTGGCACATTTTGGCACATTTTGGCACATTGGCCGTGCAAATTCCGTGCACATAACTAAAAACAGAAAAACATGGCAACAGTATCATTCTACCTGGATAAACGCTGAAAAAGAGCCGACGGGACATTTCCCGTTAAATTATCCGTCAGATTTATGGATACATCCGTGATGAAATCCAAAGGCACATGGGGACAATGGCTGATGAGTGATGCCATGGCATACTCCGACTCTTGGTTTGATGGAAATATGATGGCCGGTGATGCCAACGATGACTTCTATGTCTATCAGAGAGTCCTCGACGAGAACGACAACGAGATTGTCAACTACGGTTTGAACAACAACCGCTTTAAGATATACTCCAAGGATGGTTGGCTGACTTATAACAAGTCTTACCTCCAGTTGCCCAAAAGCGTGTCGGATGCCATCGAGAGGAACAAGGATTCTGAGGACGACTTCGCCGACCTGACTTTGGTATTCGATAATGCCGACGG
>CADBBP010000085.1 GCA_902792855.1 uncultured Prevotellaceae bacterium | reverse complement strand
CCGCCGGATGACGTACGCGCCACAAGGGCGCTGCCAGTCGGCGGCTTTCTTGTACTACTTCTCTGTCTTCATGTAATCCTTTCAAAGAACGATTTGCTGCTTTGCTTTTTCAAGCGCAGCGAATGCAAAGGTAAGGCTATTTTTTGAACTTCCAAAATTTTCTGCAACTTTTTTGCTTTATTAGACAGTAATTTAACATTTATTAATTAAAATATGCCGTTTTTGAAGTAGAATCAGTCATTTTCACCTATTTTTTGTGTTGGCAAATCAACATAAGCATGGGCAATTCGGAAGGAAAAAGAAGCATCCTGATTAAATCACTTAACGAGGAGTTTATTTCCACCTGTAAGATATACCCCCTTATTTAAATAAGGTAAGCTTAAGCAACCATGCACTTTTCTACCCAGCAAGTCATAAAAAACATCGTTTTCCTTCTGTTCCTTGGTTCGCACTTGGTAGATGTCAGTCGTAGCCTGCTTGATACTTTGCATCAGATATCCTGAGCTGTCCTGCCCAACGCCTCCTGCGCATGCAAGGAGGTGAAGGTGGCCGTCAGGAAAAGCACGACAAGCAACCTTTCACTATAGTTTCTCGTCAACTTCATTATCATTTTCCGCGGTGTCAGTTTTGTTGCCCTTAGCAGCAGGTTGGATATTTCTCTCGCTGACGATGCTATTGACCCCGTTCATGAGCGAATTGTAATAAACGCTAATGCTGTCTATGATGTCCTCCACATCGAAGGAGCTGTATTCAATGGTATCGTCATGCAAGTTTTTGTAGAAAGTGATGTAATGCTCTTCACCAGCCTCGTCACACCTCACTCTATAAGCCAACCTGTTTTTTTGTCCATTGGGATATGCAAGATTAGCAAAAGAGTTTTCGTCGGCATATTTATCCTTAATCAGGCAAGCGAATTGATAAGCAGAGTCGAGGTTCTGCTCAATAAACTGCATGAGTTGAACTCTGTAAGCTTGCACTTCCAGCAAAGTAGCCTCAAGTTTTGTCAGAGGGCAGAAAGCGGAGTCAGGCGTGATTTTGCCTACAACTTTCACCTCCCTGTCTGCGTAGTTTCTGTCGAGGTATTCCTGCACTTGTTTTTTATCGTTCTTGCAGGCCGTGATAGCAACAGCCATCATTATGAAAAAGAGTATTTTTCTATTCATTGTTACAGAGCAGTTGGTTTGACGATGCGAAATTACACATTTTTTTTGAAAAAACATTGGATAAGTCGTTTTTTTTGCATACAAAATAATCAAAGAGCCAGGCCTATCAGTTAGTTGTATTTGTTGTTTTGGCATTAAGGCTCAAAGGCATTGAAAGATGTATCTCAGTGAGGTCAGCCTTTGTAAAATGCGCTTTTACGGAAGCCCCCACCGTGAATGGCAATTTTCCAGGCAACGAGTATTTGATTCCTATTCTCTCATAGTATCTTTTTTCCATAACCTTGGCGTTATCACCCATCTCACGATAGAGATACCATCCAATGGACATGGCAAGTGATATTCTCTTGTAGAAAGCTTGATGCTTCACGGCGATGCCAATTGACCAAGGATTATGTTTGGCTTCCACTCCCCTTTCCTTCTCAATTTTCTCCACGGTGGAAGCATAACCACCGTAAAAGAGGTCAAAGCCAATGCCCGAAGCCCATTTCCTGTCATACCTGCACATCAAGTCAGTTTGTGCAGAATAAGCCATATAAAGTTTGAAGTCCCCTGTTCGGTAGTCTTCTTCACCCATGGGCGTTTTGAACTGAGTTTTGTCCCACTCCTCATAAAGTGTTTTTGCTCCCACACCCAATGTGAAGTCGAGATAGACTTGCCTTTTGAAAGGATGATACAGTCTCTTCAATGGCCTACCCCTCACTTGCTCGAAATGCGGCATATAAGTCAATGAGACAACAGGTCCAGCGAAATTGGCGCCCTTATTAGGTCTTCCTAACGCTCCGTTGCTGAGATGCCAATACTCCAGCCCAGCCCTTATGCCCCAATCCTTTATGAAGCGCCAAGTGAGGTGCGTTCCCAGTCCAAAATAGACGAGAAAATGAGTTCCAATGAGTTCATTGTCCACATTGTTCTCTTTGTCGTATATGGTATTGCAAAAACCGATTCCTGCAGAAAGAGCGGCATCCGCCTCAAAAGTTCTGTTCCTGAAGAAAGGTCTGGCAAAGGAGCCGTATAGAGCCACTGTGTTTCCCATTCTTGAATAATAATCCACCGGCTGTGCCATCCCCCAATGCGGGTCTTCATTCCTGTGCATGGTTACGTTGTGATTGAGTGCCACCTTCATCCTTGCGCCAACAACCGGCAAACCATAGTCGAAGTCAAACAAACTGCTGTCTTTGGGTGCAGCCCTGTGTTCGAGGGCGACATCAAAAGAATAATTATTCTTACCTTTCTGCCACTTCTCCTGGTATTTGTCCACGACGAGAATTTTTCCCATTCCCGCACCGACAGCCACCCCCCACCTCTTGATTGAATCAGATTGTTGAGCCTTTGCATCAATGGAGAACAAGACACCTGCCACCACGGTCGCCAATGTTGCAATCCATCCCCCATGTTCAGCGCAGAAATATTTCAAGAGATTGGGCATCAAGGTTCATTTACTCTTAGGGAATGTTCTCAATGCGTTTTGCGTTGTAATTTCCGCCACCTCATCCCGGTCCACGCCATAGCACAATGCCATTCTTTCAATGACATAAGAAATGAATGCGCTCTCGTTTCTCTTTCCCCGCATAGGCACTGGAGCCATATAAGGTGCGTCAGTTTCGAGTACGATACGCTGCAGAGGCAGTTGTGCCACGACCTCTGGCAGATTGCTTTTCTTGAAAGTAAGGACGCCTCCTATTCCAAGGCAGAAATTATCAAATTCAAGAAGTTGCCTTGCCTCGACAAGATTTCCAGTAAAGCAATGAAAGACTCCTCCTACCAACTTTCCCTTGTATTTTTTGAGAATGGAGACGAGTTGGTTTTGAGCCTTTCTACAGTGTATCATCAGTGGCAGTTTCATCTGGCAGGCCCATTCCACCTGCCTTTCGAAAGCCTCCATCTGCTCCATCTCGTACTCACGGCTCCAGTAGAAGTCAAGTCCCACCTCCCCTATTGCGATGAAATTCCCCGGCAACCTTTCCATCATCTTGTCAAGGACGTCGTTGTAGTCGCCTCTCACCTCTTCCGGATGAAGTCCTGCCATAGGGTAGGCGCAACCAGGGAAAAGTTCGCACACCCTCTCCACCTTGTCAAGCGACTCAAGGTCAATGGCGGGTACAAAAATTTTCACCGCCCCAGCTTTTTCAGCCCTCTCCACCACTTGTTTTCTATCCTCGTCGAACTCCTTTCCGTCAAGGTGTGCATGTGTATCGATGAATATCATTGTTCCAAATGTTTCTCATGCCTCCTATAATAATACACCACCCCGTATTTCCTGCAGAGATGGTATCTTCTTTCAGGAGGTTCGTTTTCAAAATGTTTTTCTATTTGATTCCACAAGTCAAGAATTACTTCATCCACTTGCGGTCTAAGTGCATCAATATCAGCCTTAGCTCCCGCCGTCTTGCTTTTGTATTGCCTCTGTGCGTTGTATTTTTCCTTGAAGACGTCAAAATGAGTGGCCACGACCCCAATAGGAGGCGAAAGGATGGGCTTCCCCCCTGCTTTCACCCTGTTTCTCTCCGCTTGTATGACTTTTGGCCCCCATTGCATGATAGCATCTGCAGTCTTGAGATAGGGCACCACCCTTTCCTCCGGTCTGATGCCGTAATCGCCAAGTTGGTCATCAGGAATCTCTCCCCTCTCCACAGCGAGGAAAAGCACTTGTATGAAATGGCTGATGTATGTCATGGCATTGTGTTGCAGGTCGGTCATTCTCTTAGAATACCTCACCTGTGTCCTCATGGAGGAAACGTGTTGTCCGCAAGCATCGCTGAGCAGCGCATACAGTTTCTGAGCCTTGGCGAGGGATGTTCTGTCAATGAACCTCCCCCCCACGGTATAGACTTCGTTGTTGTCGGTCAGTGCCTCGAGAGCCTTCAGTCTCGCTGCGTCAGTTTTAGGTAGTCGCCTGTAAGGCATGTCAATACTCCCTTTTCATCATTTCTTTTATATAAGCTCTCATCTCCGCCTTTCTTTCCTCCGGCACCTTTACGTTGTCGAGGAATTTCACACCCTCGTTGAAATAAAAGTTGATTTTCTCGATGGCCAGCTTGTTGATTCCAATTTCGTTGTAAATTTCAGTGACGGCGGCAATTTTCTCCTGAGTGTCGGGATTGGGCATATCAATCCACTTCAGGAGCGTCTCCCTCTGCTTTTCATCCGCCATGGCGATGGCATTGATGAGCATGTATGTTTTTTTATTGGAAATGATGTCTCCTCCAATAGCTTTTCCGAAAACCTTTGTGTCTCCATAGACATCGAGGAAATCATCTTGAAGTTGGAAAGCCAATCCTATTTTCTCTCCGAACTTGTAAATGTTTTCAGCATCCTCATGGTCGGCATCAGCGAGAATGGCACCCATTTTAGTAGCACATGCGAGCAAGACGCTTGTTTTGAGCCTTATCATCTCAATATACTCCTCCTCGGTGACATCATTTCGATTTTCAAAATCCATGTCATATTGCTGTCCCTCTCCAATCTCGAGAGCCGTCTCGGTGAAGAGAGTGATGATGGGTGCAAGTTTTTCTGGTTTGCAATGAGACATTTGCTCGAAAGCCAACACCAGCATGGAGTCTCCTGATAGTATTGCCGTGTTTGCATCCCATCTCTTGTGAACAGTCATGTGTCCCCTTCTGAGGTCGGCATTGTCCATAAGGTCGTCGTGCAGCAAAGTGTAGTTGTGATATGTCTCGAGAGCGCAAGCAGACGAGAGAATGCTTTGCGGGTCATCCTTGAAAAGGTTGTATGCGAGCATCATGAGTGTGGGCCTGATGCGTTTACCTCCTAACGCCAAGACATACTTGATAGGTTCGTATAGGCTCTTTGGCTTCCTGTCGTATGGTATGTTGTCGAGGTAGTCATTGATGAGTTGAAGGATTTCGTATGAATTGAGCATATTCTTAAGTTTTAAATTGTTGTTCTACAGTTTGAATACAATTGGAAGGTTGACGAGAGTCTTGCATGGTTTTCCATTGATGAGCCCCGGTTGCCATTTAGGCATCATTCTCACCACCCTGAGAGCCTCCCTGTCGAGCCTTTGGTCAACAGGCTTGACGAGTTTGACATCGGTCACCACTCCGTCAGCATTGATGACAAACGACACCAACACCTTTCCGCTTACCTTTTCGTTCTTTGCCGTTTCCGGATATTTGAGGTTTTGTGTGAGCCACCTGACGAGTTGCGACATCCCGCCGGGGAAGACAGGCAGGTCGTCGAGTTCCCTGATTGTTTTCACCTCTTCTTCCTGTTGTTCGATGAGCACGGCCTCCACCTTGTCTTCCACATTTTCCTCGAGCACCTCCTCTTCCACGGCAAGCTCGGGTTTCGTTTCCAACAGTTCTTCCTGCTTGTCTTCGTTTTCGTAAACCTCATTTACCACCTCAATCATATCAGAAGGTGCCTTTTGTGGAACCTCCTCCTTGGGCAGAGGCTCTACGATGGGAGGAATGAACTCCATGTCTTCAGCTATTTCGTCGAGGAAATCAGAATCGAGCAACCCATCCCTCTCCTTGGTGGAATATTCAATGGCAATGATGAAAGCCGCGATAGCCAATGCCATGCCCATCGCCATCCAAGCCGGCCTTTTTCTCTCCAAGTCGGCTTCTCGACTTTTCTTCACCTCCATCATGCCACTTATATATGATTAAAGTTTGCCTTTCATCCAATAATCGGGTGAAAAATGCGTTATAAATACGGCGTTGCACCCTTTCAGATGATTTCAAGGTACAAAAATAACTCAGATATTTGAAAAAAGGTGTATCTTTGCCGTCAAAAAAGCAAAAAAGGATGAAAAAAGGTGTTTTCCTACTCATAACCACCCTCATTTCCCTGTCATGTGCCGGGCAAGACAGCCAGAGCGCATACACCTTTCTGCGTTTGCCAGTAAGTGCGCATGGTGCAGCGTTGGGTGGTGAAAACATCACCATCATAGAGGATGACGCCTCCCTATTGTTCTCCAACCCCGCCCTTCTTTCTTCAGTAAGCGATCGCACAGTTGGATTAAACTACATGAACTACATGTCGGGTGTTCAATCCGCCAGTGCGAGTTATTGCTGGATAGGTAAGAAGCGCACGACCTTTGGTGTAAGTGCTCAGTTGATGGACTATGGAAAGATGAAAGAGATGGATGCCAACCAGGTGGAGCTTGGTGAGTTTTCTGCTCGTGACATAGCCCTTGGTGCGAGCCTTTGCTACAACCTGACCAATCGTCTTTCCGGTGGCATCCATGCGAAATGGGTGACGAGTTACATTGGCGGGTATAATTCCATGGCGATGTGTGTGGACCTTGGCTTGAACTACTACGATTCAGAAGCTGACTTGTCCGTGTCCCTTACTGGCCGCAACCTTGGCGGTCAGTTGAAAGCCTTCGATGAAGAGTACGAGCGCCTCCCCTTCGAATTGCAGGCAGGTGTTTCAAAGAAACTCTCCGGTGCTCCCCTTCGTTTTTCTGCAACATTGTTGGACCTGACCCATTGGGATTACAAATTTGTCAACCATCTTGCAGTAGGAGTTGACGTGTTGTTGTCAGACCAAATATGGGTAGGAGCGGGCATGAACCTTCGTCGTATGAACGAGATGAAGGTGCCCAACGGCGACAGTGAGAGCAGCCATGGTGCCGGTTTGTCGCTCGGCGCCGGCATTCAGTTGGAGCGTTTCAAACTTGGTGTTGCCTATGGCAAATACCATGTGTCTTCCTCCTCGATAATAGCCAACATATCATTCAACCTATAATCAATATGAAAAAGATAACGATAGCTATCGATGGCCACTCTTCTTGTGGCAAGAGCACCATGGCCAAGGACTTGGCCCAAAAGGTGGGCTATGTTTATGTTGACACGGGAGCAATGTATCGTGCCGTGACCTACTATGCCCTGAGCCATTCCTTGTTCGACTCTTCCGGTGTGCTCGACAGCGAAGGTTTAGCCTCCGCCCTCCCCCACCTCACCATCAGTTTCAAGGCCAACGCCTCAACGGGCCGTCCCGACACCTACCTTGATGGCGAATGCGTGGAGCCTTACATCCGTGGAATGGAAGTGTCGGGCAAGGTGAGCGAAGTTGCCGCCCTTCCCTTTGTTCGCGAGGCTTTGGTGCAGCAGCAGCAACGCATGGGGATGGAGAAAGGCGTGGTGATGGATGGTCGTGACATTGGCACAGTGGTGTTTCCCGATGCCGAGTTGAAAGTGTTTGTCACCGCTTCCGCAGAGGTTCGTGCCCGTCGTCGCTATGACGAACTGAAAGGAAAGGGCGAAGTTGCCGACTACGACGAGATACTGCGAAACGTTGTGGAGCGAGACTATCAGGATAGTCACCGTTGGACAACAGTTATATGACGATAGCCGAGCAAAACGCCTGGTTGTATGAGCAATTTCTTCGCGCCTCTGGTCAGTCATAGTTTTTTGCCTTTGTAGCGACAAAAAAGCCGGCCCCCTTTGAGGGCCGGCTTTTATCATCATCAATATCTTCTTGAAGAGTGGTTGTCACCTTCACGTCACCAAGACAATACACATCAACGATGCGCTTCTCTTGTGTGAAGGGTTTGTGCCAACACCTAATACCTCTTCAAAGTCCAAGGATGAGAAATTTATTTCACATTGAGGTTCGTTGGGTCATTTTCAGTTGCAATGAAATAGCAGTTGAAAGGTTTCACCGTAGCTTTGCCCTTTACGAATTTGGTACCTTGTGCGTCAAGCGTGTAGATATTATCCAAAGTAACGCCGGTGTATGTGCCTCTAAAATTGAATGCACTTGAAGCTGCCAAGCCTTCCGTTTGCTCATATACCAGTACATTTTTTGCAGAGAAAACAATATTCTTTCCTACGAGGTTGTTCTTCTCAACCCACTTGCTGTTTGGCACAGCGATGATGTACGGTGTATTGGCCTTGATTTCCTTTACGAAGTCGAAGCATACAGTGGATTTCCCCTGGAGTGCAGAGAACTCCTTCAGCCAGAAATTCTTATTCTCTTCAGTCTTGGACCGGAACCAGTCGATAGCCACATTGCCACTGGTGACAGATGTAGGTGCGAATGGTATGACAATCGTTTGCCAACCACCCACTCCATTGCTTGGCATTCCAATAGTAGGCTTGAACGAGAATGAGATGTCAGTGGCGCTGAAACGTTTTTTGACAAACATAGGTTCGGTGTTTGTGAGGGTGATGTTCGTCGCTTGCTTACCCTTGACGACGTTCTTTCCTGTCAGTCCTGATGGCAGTTTGTCAGAGGCACCAATATAATAGATGGTATTTTTGTTCGCATTGGGCTCCACCTTGGTCACGGTTGAGGTGGTTCCTGTGAGATCCACCGAGACGGCATCGTCAGGAATGGTGATGGTAGCCGCCGGTGCATAAGCATTGGTCATTTCTCCCGTTTTGTCATAACACATCACACCGTATGTCACCTTTACGTTGATGTAGTAACTCCATCTATTTTCGTTCTGATCAAAGTAGAGCAGAGCGTATGTCTCTGATGGACTAAGATTTTCAAACTTGAAGTCAATTTCAGATGTTCCCCCTGCAGGTATCTGCATGAACTTGAAGCATTCATCCTCAAGAGTTACATATTTACTTGAAGACAACCTTGCAAGTTTGATTCTGATAATATTGGCAAACTCTTTAGAAGCATTGTTCTTCACCTTGATCGTTCCTTCTAAGGTAGTACCGATGACTTTCTTGGATGCCAGCAAATGCTTGATGGTTATACCAGGTGAGGAGAGACTCTGTGAAAAAGACCCATCGCCGATGGTGACAGTTGAGCTCCCAACGATGTTAGTAGCATTTGCACCACTTGCAATCCACACATTATAGGTCGCTTTGTATTTGGGTGTGAAATAAAGATATAGTGTGACGGACTTTCCAGCCGGGATGTAAACAGGAATGCTGGAAAGAGCCGAGCCTTTAGTACTACTAGTGCTTGCATGGAGGTATATGGTTCCCGAAAAGTCGTCCCCGTCGTTCTTCACGGTTGCCTTAACAAACTGTTTTGCTCCCTTTGTTTTTGGTCCAGGGTACTCTACTTTTGCAAGCGAGAGTATGGGTTGAGCCGTTTTCAGTGAAGCTGTGATAGAGCTTGTGCTGGCATAATAGCAGTTGAGGTAAGTTCCAGATTTAGTTTGCTGGCACATCTCCCAGTCACCTCCCTTAACCTTGCTGATAGGATAGATTTTATAATAATTTTTTGTCGTTAGTTTTTTAGCAGAGAAGTCACTGGCACTGATTGTGTAGGTGATTGCTCCGGTGGTAGCTCCGCTTTCTATGGCAGTCTCTCCCTTGGTCCATTCCTTGAGCACCTGTATGTTATTGTCACTGTCCATGTACCCCAGTCCGCAAGTATAAGAGTTCTTGTTTGCAGTCTTATTCGTGTATGTGACCTTCAACGTGTTTGAACTTTCAGTGAAGGAATTGTTGATGGCATACAGCCATGTGTTATTGTCCACATTGTTATAGCCATTTTTGGGTTGTAAATTGAAGAAAGCCATGGAATTGTAAAGATATGACTCCCCATCAATAATTCCAGCATCTTCACCTCCGAGGTCGAAGGGGTTAAGCACAGAGAGAGCGAAATAGCCATTACTCCTTCCTGTCCATCCCCAATTGACGTGGAAGAGGTCTTCCCCATCATAACCGTCAATGACAAAGAGATGCCCTGTGCTGGACTCTCTTCCACAGAAATAGGCGACAGGTCTTCCCTGTTCAAGTTCAGCAATGAGCATGTTCTTCCATTGTTCGTATGTATAATTCGACCTCACCCGGTATTCACTGTTAGCGAAGCCAAAGTATGTAGTGAGGTTTGACCCAACGGTTGGGAACGGTGTCGTTGTATAAGTAGTTGAGAAAGTTGTCTTGAGAGCTAGGGCAACATAATAAAGCAAGTTGGCCACATTTGTCTTCTGTGCAGACGTGGTTTGCCCCGAATGCACGTCATCGAACATATTGTTCCAATTCAGTGCGGTACCAGCTGCCACCCCCGTTGCCTTCACACCTCCACTTGTATATCCCGGAATGGCCGTTGCAAGTTTAGCAGGCATTCTGTCCTTGTAGTAATAAAGAATTTGCGAGATTGCCACGGATGAACATCCCACGAGGCAGTTTTTCCCACTGACCACTGGACAAGAAGCATAGAAAGGATATTTCTGCCCCCACTTGGCTGTGAGAAGCGGTGGAATGGCAGCCGAAGTAGGAGTTTTAGTCCTTAACATTCCATTATGTTCCTTTTCGGAAATTCCCTTGGCATCAAGGGCTTTCATCTCAGCCGCGTAGCTTTGCATCATCTCTCCAGCAGCAGTGTTTTCCTCTGCCTGCAAGTCGTAATGCCCTTCCTCTGAGTACCCAAGAATGGTCTGAGCCCTGTCATCTCCTGCGAGGATGACGAATCCTCCGTCATCACCATTGTTAACGACATAATAGGCAGGTGTTCCGTCTTGCATGACCGGCCCTTCAATGATTTCCAGTTGGTTGACGTCCACCTTCACCCCTAATCCCTGCAGGTAAGTCTCCGCCTGCAGGTATGCAACTTCTTTGGTGACGGGTTCCGCCATTGTTTGCAACGCTGTGGCCGCAACGAAGGCCACTGTAAGCAAAAATTTAGTCTTCATAAGATTTTGATATTGATGATTAATGATTTGACGCTTTATTTAAATGATTTATGATATAAGACTTGCACTCCTCCATAAGCCATTTTGGTGTGCTTGTAGCCCCACAAATACCAATCGTTTCGGCTCCTTTTGTCCATTCAAGATTGATTTCCTCGGCAGCTTCCACTTGGTGTGAGTTGGGGTTAACTTTCTTGCATTCGTTGAACAGCACCTTCCCATTGCTGCTTTTCCCACCAGAAACGAATAGCACGAGGTCGTGCTTTTTTGCAAACATGGCAATGTTGGTTATTCTATTCGCCACTTGTCTGCAGATGGTGTCGAAGCTGTTGAAAGTTGCATTCTCCTTCATGTGCTGCCTGATGTAACTAATGATGTGGTGGAATTCCTCTATCGATTTAGTAGTTTGCGAATAGAGATAAATGTCCCTTCCAAAGTCGAGTTTCTCGAGGTCGGACAAGTTTTCCACAACAACCGCCTTGTTGTTGGTTTGCCCCACCAGTCCAAGCACTTCGGCATGTCCGTTTTTCCCGAAGATGACGATTTGGGCATCAGGGTTAGCATGAAACTGCTTTTTAATTCTTTTCTGCAGTTGAAGTACGACAGGGCAAGTAGTGTCCACAATTTCAATGTTGTTGTCTCTTGCCACCTCGTATGTTTCTGGTGGTTCACCATGAGCCCTGAACATGACCTTGACATCCCTTAGTGCCTTCAGGTCATTATGATTGATTGTGACCAAGCCCATCTGCCTTAGTCTTTCGCACTCCATCCCATTGTGCACGATGTCTCCAAGACAGTAAAGCGTTCTCTCTTCGGCGAGTTTCTCCTCCGCCTTGTTGATGGCGGTGGTCACACCGAAGCAGAAGCCACTTTGGTTGTCGATTTCAATGTTCATCGGTCTCAACGTTATTTGTTGTCGTTTCTCAGTTGCTTGAAATAGTTGTCGAGCAGCATGCCGGCGGCAGCGAATGATGTTTGCTCCCCAGCGAGCACACTGTTTTCAGCCTTCAAAAGCCTCTCCTCCATACCTTGAGCATGGTAGAAGCTGTTACGAAGTTGCTCGTTGATGGTTTCATACATCCAATACTTGCTTTGCTCGTTTCTCCTATATTCGAAATAGCCATTGCTTTTTACGAAGTCGAGATATTGGTACACCATGTCCCACACCTCTTTGATACCAATTCCATAGAATCCGCTATAGCATAGGACTTTGGGAGTCCACCCGCTGTCAGGCATAGGGAAGAAATGCAGTGCGTTTCTAAAATTGGTGGCCGCCATTTGGCATTTGTCCACATTATTACCATCGCACTTGTTGATGACGATTCCGTCGGCGATTTCCATAATTCCCCTTTTTATTCCCTGAAGTTCGTCTCCTGTTCCAGCAAGTTGGATAAGCAGGAAGAAGTCCACCATGGAATGGCAAGCTGTTTCGCTTTGTCCCACTCCAACCGTTTCGACAAAAATTTTGTCGTATCCAGCTGCCTCACACAAGATGATGGTTTCCCTCGTTTTTCTTGCCACACCTCCAAGCGACCCCGCCGTAGGGCTAGGCCTTATGAAAGCCTCCGGCCTTGTTGAAAGTTTCTCCATCCTTGTCTTGTCACCAAGTATGCTGCCTTTCGACCTTTCGCTACTGGGGTCGATGGCAAGCACGGCGAGTTTTCCACCCTTTGTATCAAGCACATGGCAACCGAAATTGTCAATGGAAGTGCTTTTTCCGGCTCCAGGAACGCCACTGATACCCACTCTGATTGAATTTCCGCTGTAAGGCAGGCATTTTTCAATGACCTCCTGCGCTTTTGCCTGATGCTCAGGGTTGACACTTTCTACAAGTGTGACAGCTTGACTAAGAATAGTAACATCACCTTTAACAATGCCTTCCACCATTTCTGCTATAGAAAAGACTCTCCTTTTGAAGCGGCTTCTCTTGAGATATGGGTTGATGATGGCCGGTTGCTCTACTCCAGAGTTGACTGTCAGTCCTTTGTATTCCTTGCTATTTTCAGGATGTTCCATTATATTTAAATAATAATGTAATTATTTCACATTGATATCTATGATGACCTTTTGGTTTTTGGGGTCGTTGGTGATGAGCAGTATTTTCGGTTGCCTTTTCACCCCCTTGATGACCTTTTGGTCGGCAGTGACCTTTAGTTTTGCAGTTTGTCCAGGTTGTATGACATTGCTACTAAGGTCTATGAGCAGCCCTTCAGTAAACATCTGCACCTTTGAGATTTCCAAGTCCGTTCGTCCGAGGTTCTCAATGACAAGCGTTCCTTTTTTCTTCTTCTTTCCCTCAAATTCTCCGAGGTCGAGGGTGGTGCTTGATATTTTCATTTTTGGCAAATAAGCTATTTGTTGGACAGTGACCTCCCCCAGTGATGGCAGGACGATAGATGTGACATGTATCTCCTTGTCTTGGGATGGTCTTTCCCCCGCCTTGAAAGCGAGGAAAACAGAAGCCTGCGCCAGACCGTAATCCTCCATTTTGTTGGTGGCGAGTGTCAACCTAAGTTCAGCCGACCTCCCCGGAGGGATGGATGATGGTGAGATGTCAGCCTTGAGATATGAGGGCAGATTTAAGACCGTTGGCGTCGCCATCTCGCTGGATGTGTTGAGGAGGTGTATCTCTGCCACAGGGTTGTCTCCCTTGAGAATGTCGTCGAAGAACACCTCCCTTGTGTCGGTCTTTAATTTTCCCATCACGAATTGATATTCCCCACCATAATCTTTCAGTTCCTCCACCACAACACCTTTGATGGTGAGAGTGAAAGGCAGAGAGGCACCTTTAGTGAAGACGTCGATGTATTTCTCGAAATGGCCCATCTGCTTGGCATCGTATGTAGCAGTGACGACAAACGGTTTGTTCTCAGTAATCATTCCCTTGGGATAGGAGACGTTGATGCATCCACAACTTGTCTCCACCTCTTTGATCGTCACCGCTCCCTTCCCCTGATTGGTTATCTCGAAATGTACGGTGACAGGTTTTCTGAAGAGCACTTGTCCACAGTCGATGACCTGGTTGGGTGTTGACAGCAGTTGGGCCCTCACCTCTCCTGGTGAAGTAGCAAGTGTCATTGCCATGGTCATCGTAGCTATCATGCGTGCGGTCTTCTTCTTCATTGTTCTCATTTGTTTACAACGACTTTCAGGGCTTTGGTGGTTGCAGCGAACTCCGGTGCGTATGCGCATTGCGCCTTACAAGTACCCGTCATATATTCGCCCTTTCTATCGATGTAGTATTCAGTTTCCACCACGTGTGTTCCTTTTGCGAGGTGGTCGAAGTAGTAATTTGTGGTGTAGTCTTTGGAAGCGATGTAGCATCCTCTGTAATACCCCGAGATCTGCCTGACAGGCTCCAAGCAAGCCGCCCTCTTGTCCACCACTTCCAAGAAGTCGAGATTTCTCTCCGCCTTGATGGTGATTCTGACAACTACCTTGTCCCCCACGTTCAGCGTTCCATTCTCCGATATCAGTTGTCTGGTGACGGAAATCCCAGCTTTCGTGTCCTCCACGTCCACCGCTTCTTGTGTGAACTGTGCGTAGAGAGCACCCCAAGAGGTCCCTTGTGACATTTTCTCCGCTGTGAGCATCTTCTTACCTTTCGCATCAATGGCAGTCTTCACATATCCTAATCCAGCCGTTGCCTCTGGTGTCTCCACTGGCATTCCGTCGAGGGTCAATTTAGTTTGCACACTGCCGTCGAGGGTTTTCTCATTACCTTGCAAGAATGCGTAAATGGCATCAACACTATTGATGGGCGTGCTCCACATCTGTGCTCTCTTCTGTTGCAGGAGCCATCTGCGCATCAACTCAATGGCGCTGGTATTCTCTGGCTGCAGTTGCTTGTATGCCTCAATGGCGGCAACTTCGGTAGGAATGTTGTAACTGCACCAAGAGTAATAGGCCTTCCTCGTGTCATAATACCTTCCCATTTCCTCCGTGGTGACAGCATATTCATCAAGGCTTTGCATGTATTGCCTTGCTTTGGACTGTTTTCCGAAGTGAGCGAGAATAACAGCCGCCCGCGCCTTTCCGTAAATGGTGAATTCCGTAGGCTTGCTCTCGAAGAGGTTGATGAGGTATTGTATGGTAGCCTTTGTCTTTGCCGCCGGCTCTCTCCCGTCAAGCGTGTAGATGTAGAGTATGTGCAAAGCCGTCTCACTTGGCATCACCTTCAGCCCCTTCTTCTGCATCTTCTTAAGGTAAGCCTCCTCTTCAGCGAGTTCCTTGTCCATGAAAGTGAAAGCCTTGTCGAGCATCCTCTTGTTGTCACTCCTCTTGTCCACCATATTGTTGAGCCTGACGAATATCTCGCTCACGGCAACGGTCATATAAGTGCTTCCTTGCATACCCTTCCACCAAGCCCATGAACCGTTTTCGAGTTGCAGGTCCTTGAGTTTGTCAAGAGCCTGGCTGATGCGCATATCGATGGTCTGTTCATCAAAGAATTTGACAAGGCTCCTTTTCTGGCTTTCCTCCTTGTCAGCCATTCCCACCCATGGCGTCTCGTTGAGCATGAGTTCCTTTAACTCCTCATTTTTGGCGAGTGGGCTTGCCAAAGAACCGGATGCGGCCGTTTCCTCCCTCCATTTCATCACCGTCTTCTTGATTTCCGGCGAGCTGTTGATAATATGTTGCCCCAACGCATTGGCATAATATGCAGTGGCTTGCGTGATGGCATTGTCGCTGTCTCCAGCTGCCATGGTGGGTAAAGCCTGTAGCATGAGCCACGCTGGATTGTTAGTGTACTCCACTGTCAGTTTTGCTCCCTCAGCACCCTTCGGGAAGAGCTGTTGTAAGTTGAAGTTCGATGTCTGCGGTCCATATTGTGTGAACGGCATGGTGCGTGTGATGAGTTCCTTGGCTGGAAGCACAGGCAGGAAGTGCTGCTCTCCGTCGGAGAATCCCTCCCCTTTCGCGATGATGCGGCAAACGAGCAGTTTGGCCTCCCCCTTCGGCTCATAGTCGAAAGTTGCACCTGTGGTCTGATTAGCCTCCGCCTCGAAATCCTTTTCCTGCGACCAAGCCACTTGTTCTGTCTCCGGGTCAATCAAGAGCATGGCCACCTTTCCTTGAAGCCGTCTCTCAGTTGTGTTGATGATGCGTGTGGTGACCTGCGCCTTGTCTCCCAATCTTATGAAGCGTGGTATGTTTGGCATCACCATGACATCCTTCTTTGCCACTGCCTCTCCCTTGATGAAGCCATGGTTGATGAATTTGTCGGTGGCCAGTCCCATGAACTGCCATGTCGTTACAGCCTCTGGCAGTTGGAACTTGAGCACAAGTCTTCCGTTTTCGTCAGCCACCACTTTTGGCAAGAAGAAAGCCGTCTCGTCAAGGTTCTCCCTCACCTGAGGATTTTCATCCTTCGCTTCCTGCTCCTCACGGTCTTCCATATCAGCGGCCGAATTCATCGTAGCTGCAGATTGTTTGCCGACGGCTACCTCTTCCCTTCATCATCCTCCTGGAATATCTAACAAATCTGCTTTGGGAAAAACCAAACATACTTGGGTCGATGACAGTGAAACTCAATGCTGGTACGCTTTTCATCTTTAGCCTGGCACTGCCATCCATTCCCACGTTTCCAAAACTGAAGCCTCCCCATGAGGAATGAGGTGTGGAAACTCCTGTCATATCGTTGAAGAACCAAGAGTGAGATGCAATTTGGTCAAGCGATTGGTCGTAAAGTGTCGCCATAAGTTGCACGTCGGCTGGAGTTCCGTCGGGCCTTGCAGCCTTGAGTGTCCAAGTCTCCTCCTGCCCTGGTGTGAGTTTGTCCCTGAATGTCTCCCACGTAAGGATAACACGCTTGTCAGGCATGGGTCTTCGGATGGAATGAGTGTGAGAGTAAAGCACTCCTTCCCTCACCCATGCATAGGTGACGAGAATGCCGGAACCGTACTCTTCCTTGTATGTCCACTTCCGTGTCTTGTTGGCATTGCTGAGTTTGAATGTGCCTTGTTCGAGCACCCTGTTCTCTGCAAAGACAGTATAGAGCACGTGTGTGTCATTGTCTGACGTACCCACCTGCACTACGACAGGCTTTCCATCCTCTTGGAACTGCCCATTAGAGGCATAGAACCAGTCATGGGTTTGGAAGGAAGGCTTTTTGTCATCAATGGAAAAGACGACGAATTCTTTTTTGATGGTGTCTCCCATGCAAGTAGCCACGACAATGTGCTTTCCAGACTTGAGAATAGGCAGTTCCACATCCTTGTTAGTTTCTGCCTTTAGTGTCGCCCCATCATCGATGGTGTACTCCACTTCTGCATCAAGCGTTTTTCCTGCTGCGTTTCTCAAGATGAAGACGACAGGCTTCATTTCATCATTTCGTATTCTCTCTGCCACGCTGACACTGAGTGCAGTTGCCTTGTCGCTGAGGGGAAGGCTCTGCCGTGCCTCATGTGTCTCGAAAGCCTGGTCGGTGACTGTTGCAGAGACCACGATGTTGTAAAAACGCGGTCCTGCATCCTTTCCTTGATAAGTTTCCGGCAGTCGCATAGGGACACGCATCTCGAATGCACCTTCCTCATCGGTGATGGTGCTGTCATTTGCCAGTTCCTCCTCGTCGCCGCGGTTTCCCCACCACCACCATGATGCCTGTCGCTCCACGGTGTAAGTCACGCTGGCTCCTTGTACCGGCACACCAGCAAACGATTTGGCATAGCCTTTGAGTGTAATGGTGTCCCCATCCTTGTATGCCTCTTCCACCATAGGTATTTCCACTTGGAAAGTGGGTCTTTTATATTCCTCCACCCTGATGGAGGTGCTTCCTCCATTGGTGTTGATGGTGAACCTTCCCGTAAGTCCGCTTGATGGCAAAGTGAAGTCGAGAGCCGCCTTCCCATATTCGTCGGTGACCACCTCCTTCGTTTCCACGTCCTTGTAGTTGGCATCTCGCAATGTCACCTTCAAAGTCTCACCTTCCAAAGCCTTCTCTTCCATACCATTGAGGCACTCATGCCGAATGATTGCCACATGTACTTGTTGTCCGGGGCGATAGATGCTCCTGTCGGTGAAAACCGACGTACTCTTCCTGGAAGCCAATGGGGTGGAATAAGAATATGAGCTGAGCCACAAGTCCTGCTTGGGGCAAGCCTTGTCGTCATTGGTATAGACATAGAAATCGGGCCTATACCAGTTGTTGTCTTCCTTTTCTTCCCATATCACCTCTCCGTTGTTGTTGCATGTGAGGGTTGCCTCCTCTTTGTTCTTTGTGACACGCACTTTGGCTCCAGAGACAGGTTTGCCTGTTGTGGCGCTCAGCACGGCAAGCCTTGTCTTTTTCTCTGGCATGGACTGCCTGACAAGATACAAGTCTGAGACAAAAATCAAGTCCCTTGCCTCACTCATCTCCTTGTCTCCGGTAAGGAATTCCAAGAGATAGACTCCATTTTTCAGAGGCGGTATTTCGATGCTGTCGGTGAATGTCTCGTATGGCTGATGCCCTGCGTACTGATGCGTCACCTCAACTTGCGACCCTTTGACGATGGCATTTCTCACCTTTTTGAGGTCATCGTCGTTATAGAGGTAATACGTCTTTCTACTGAGGTCAAGATTGACCCTTGCGACTTTCATCGTGAGCGACTTAACATTCCTCAAGTAGTTGATTTTCACCATCCTTGCTTTGTTTGGCAATAGCACCTCACAACCAGCGTCAAGAGAAAAAGATGGCCTTGTGAGTTCCATCTGCTTATTGTCAAGTGTGACGATACGCGGCCATTTCTGTCCCCATTTCCCCCGTGCTTCATCGATGAAGTTCATCAGTTGCGAAGGCTTGACATCAGTGGCTTGCTCCAAAAAGTTATACTTGAGAAGGACAAGTTCGCCAGCAACGGGCAGGTCTCCAAATTTTTCAAGCAGCGCGTCCACCTCCTTGAGTTTAGTTGATGTTGCAGCCTTTTCATCCTCCTTTAGCAAAGGCATTTCCTCCAACATCCACACATTGGTGAGACAAGCAGCCTCCCTGTTTCCCGCTTTCTCATAGTAGTCGCGCATAACGGCCAGGTCATTGGCCCTTTTAGCGAGCACATGAAGGAGGTCGTTATTGAAGAATTTGCTTTCGTCCCCCTCTGTCATCGCCGGCACGTATGCCCCAGTGCTGGTGTTTGCAAGCAATTCGGGGTTGGCAAGGGAGTTCTTCAAATATTCGCGCCCTCTCTCCAAACAATCGTCCCCCAATGTCCGGTTATCCAAGTAGATGGTGCCGAGTATGGATTGTAGCACAGCAGCGAGAGCAGGAGAATTTTTACGAACTTCCTGTTCCCATTTCACCAGTTTGTCAACTTCCGGTTTCAGCGAATCAGGTGTTATGGCAGTGACAGCCTCCACCCTCAAGAGCTGTGCCTTTATCAACTGCCCATATTCCTTTTCTTTTGTAGCCTTGTCAACAATTTTGTCCAAAACCTCCATTTGGGTTTTGGGCAGGTCTTTGCTTTGTGCGCTTTTCACGTCGCTCCAAAGTTGATTGTATGTTTGTGCCATCATATCCATATTCGCAAAGATGATGATGAAAAATATCCATATCAATCTCATGTCAATCGCTTTTTTGTTCTTGAATATTCCTTTTCGCTGTCTGTGTATGTTCCCAACGAGAGAAATTTAGGATACAGCGGTTGTCAAATTAGTTTTCTGCCACAAAGATAAACATTTTGGCTGAAAGGAGAAAGTTTTTTAGTGTAAAAATGCCCTTTTTTAATAATAAATAATATAAAAAGATGAAAAAGGGAACATCACAAGGTGGGTGGAAAGGTATGAAATATTTTTATATTCATTTCATCTCATCCTCTTCATATAGATAGCCGTCTGCACTCCACCTCTTACCAACAAGTATGTCACGAAGGCCATCCATAAAGCGTGGTTGCCGAGTTGATTTCTCCAGACGAAATAGATGATGAAGAAGACAAAGGTTGCAACAGCCGATGCCAAAAGCATGCCTTTCGTGGCAGTGACACCAATGAACACCCCATCCCATACAAAAGCCGCCATACCAGCGAGCGGCACAGCCACGGCCCAAGGCAAGTATTCCATTGCTGCCACCACCACTAACGTTTCGTCAGTAAGCAAATGGAGGAACCTGCTTCCACCCAAAGTATAAACAATGGTGAAAATGGCAGCTATCGCTCCTCCCCATACGAACACCCTTGCCACGGTTTGGCGGAAAGCCTCCTTGTTACCAGCCCCATGGTATTTACCACACAAAGCCTCTCCTGCGAATGCGAAACCATCAAGGAAATACGAAAAAAGGATGTACAACTGCACCAATAGCGTATTCACAGCCAAAATGATGTTACCCTGCCTTGCCCCGGCAGCAAGGAAATAGAGGTTGACTGCCACCAAACACAATGTACGCAGGAAGATGTCCGAGTTGACTTTGAAAAACTGCAACATTTTAACATATTCAAACAAACCTTTCCATCTGAAGTGTTTTTTCAGTTTTCCATAAAACTTGACACATAGAGCAAGTGCAATGAAGCAACCAGCATACTGCGCGATGAGCGTGCCAAGAGCCACCCCTTCCACCTTCATCCCCAAGCCATAAACCAAGGCAAGACTTGTAAAAATATTGATGACATTCTGTGCAATGGATATGGCCATGGGAATGCGCGTGTTCTGCATTCCCACATACCACCCCGACAGCCCATAAAGGGTAAGCATTGCCGGTGCTCCCCACACGCAGATGTTAAAATAAGTTGATGCAAGCAACCTCACCTCCTCCTGTGGTTGAACGATGAAGAATGCAAGCCATTTAAGCGGTTTTTGGAACAAGACGATGGCGGTGGCCACAGCAAGTGCCACCGCCAAAGACCTACATAGCAATTGAGTAACTCCTGTGAGGTCCCGCTTCCCCAGTGCCTGTGAAGTCATCCCGCTAGTGCCCATTCTGAGGAAGCCGAACACCCAATAGATGATGTTGAACAGCATGGAGCCTACTGAAATGGCGCCGATGTAAACAGCGCTTCCCATGTGCCCCGTGATGGCCACGTCCACCAGTCCAAGTAATGGAACAGTGATGTTTGAAATGATTGACGGCAATGCAAGCCTGAGGATTTGCCGGTTTCTCGACATCTCCTACTTGGCCATGTTGTAAATGGCCACCATGTCGTCTCGCTTTAGCACCTTGATGTTTCCCAAAGTGATTTGTTCGTCGTGGCTTGCCCTTCGTGCCATCTCCGCTATCTCGTCATCAGTGATGTCCCTACCGAGGAGTTGATGAATGCTAATAGGCATTCCAAGTTGCTCGAAGAAACTCTCCACGGCCTCTATTCCTTTTTCCGCTGTTCGTTTGGTGTCGGTGAAATCATTGTCCACCCCCATGACATTGACAGCGAATCGCGCAAACCTTGCCTCATTTCCAGGTAGGACATACCTTGCCCAACTTCCCCAAATGGCCGCCAATCCTGCACCGTGTGTGACATCGAACATTGCACTCAGCTCATGCTCAAGCTTATGTGTTGCGAAATCCTTTGTCGAACCACATTCCATGAGGTCGTTGTGGGAGAGACTTCCAGCCCACATGATTTGCGCACGATGACGGTAGTCCAGCGGGTTGCGCATCACTTCAAGCGCACTATCCTTGACGGTGCGCAAGAGAGCCTCAGCCATCGCGTCGGTGAGTGTCATATCCTGGTGCTGTGTGAAATAGCGTTCCATGGTGTGCATCATGATGTCAGTAGCACCAGCAGCCGTTTGATAGGCAGGCAGTGTGAAGGTACGCTCCGGATTCATAATGCAGAACTTGCATCTACAGAGGTTGCTGTTGATGCCTCTCTTGTCGTTATTAGCATCATTGGTGATGACACAACTGTTGCTCATCTCCGACCCGGCAGCGGGAATGGTAAGGACGGCTCCAATGGGCAGGCATGAAGCGGGCGTAGCCTTTCCCATCCAAAAGTCCCAGGTGTCCCCTTGATACCCCACTCCATAACCAATGGCTTTTGCAGAATCGATGACACTTCCCCCACCGATGGCGAGTATGAAGTCCACGTTTTGCTCGCGGCACAGTTGCACACCCTCCTTCACGAGAGAAAGTCGTGGGTTTGGCACCACCCCTCCGAGCATCACGTATTCGATGCCAGCCTGTGTCAGGAGCGTAGTCATCTTGTCGAGCAACCCAGAACGCTTGGCGCTCTTCCCTCCAAAATGCACAAGAACTTTACTTCCGCCATATCTCTTAACGAGCATGGCCACTTGTTCTTCAGCTTGCCTTCCAAAGACGATTTCGGTAGGTGCGTAAAAATTGAAATCTTTCATAATGTCTGTAGTTAGTTTGAATGTAATTTGAAAAACGAGCCGCCTACTGCCTTGCCTTGACATATGCAGTAACTTTCATCACAGCATGATGGAAAGAAGCCTTCAGAGCCCCCACGGACGTGTCAAGCAGCGTGCTCATCTCGTTGTATTTCATATTGTCGTAGTATCTAAGGTTGAAGACAGTTCGCTGCACATCGGGAAGCGTTGCGATGGCTTCCTGCAGCAGTGCCTGCGCCTTGTCGCCGTCGAAATATTCGTCGGCAAGCAGCATGGTAGCCACTCCAGCAGCTTCATCGACACTGATGTCCTGAAGGTGCTTCTTTTTTCGCAGGAAATCGAGAGCCTCGTTAATGGCGATGCGATAGAGCCAAGTGGAAATGCGCGACTGTCCCCTAAAATCAGAGAGGTTGATCCAAGCTTTGACGAATGTGTTTTGCAACACATCATCGGCATCGTCGTGTACGAGGACGATGCGTCGTATCTTCCAATATAGTTGCTCGCTGTATTGTCTCACGAGTTGCTCGAAAGCCTTCCTCTGGGTAGTGGGCTCTGCCAACGCCCTCATCAGTACCCGCTCGTCGTATGCCATGCAGCCAATAATATACAAAAACGACACAGGCCTCTCACCAAGCCGTTGTCAGCAGGAGGTCCATGTCCGTCGTGTCTTACAAACAATCGTGAGGCTTACTTGATGTAAATCTTCCTCACCACTTTTCCCACCTTTACGATGTAACATCCTTTAGGCAGGTTGAGTTCAATTCTCTTGTCCATTCCCTCCACTTTGACGCTCATCACGCGCACTCCGGCCACATTGTACACTTGCAGCACCTGGCCATTGGCCCCCGCGATGTGCAGTGTCGTCTCGTTCACCGACAGTGTGATGTTCTGCGTCTCCGTGTCAATGATTTCGATGGCGTTGGTGGCGTTTGCCACCGCCGGCACTCCCATCATCAGGCATGCGGAAAAGATGATTGCCAATATTTTATTACTCATAAGCGCTTGTATTTACTATTGTCAACATGCAAATATAGCCATTTTTTCCTAAACCACGACACTTTGTTTGCACACTTATTGTATAATTAACATTATTTAATATTTTCGTCGGCTTTGTTTTGGCAGAGTTTGGCTTTTTCGGGACGCCCCATGAGCAAGTAGTATCTTCTCCATTCGGCGAGCGCATGAAGGGGGATGGCTTCTCCCAACACCAATGCCGTGGTGTCGATGTCTTCTGGGCGGAGGGGGCATTCGTAGGGAATGCCGTTGCACACGATGACATATCCGGCAAGTAGATCCACCTCCACCCCGTTGACGTTGAACTCATTGAAATGTCGTGTGAGGTATTTGGGATTGGGCCTGCCCCCCTTGTTCACCCCCAATCCCTTGAGGATGTCTTTAGCCTGGGCCACTTGTTCCTCCGCCACCATGATGTCAATATCGTGGAAATCTCCCACCCTCCCCCTCAGAAAGAGCATGAGAGAGGCACCCACAGCCCAAGTAAGCCCGGCGGCATTCATCCGCCGAGCTATCTTGGCAAGCGTGGCCAACTTTTTGTCACTGTTCATATCGCCTCTGTGCATGCAATATTTGAAAGCGGTCATACTTCTTAAGCTTTTTTCTTGATTTTGGCCTCAAAAATGCTGAGGGCGACAACCATACAAGCGAGCAGTACGATGACAGTCCAGAAGATGGCTTTAGGTGGCCATGTCGTTGGATAACAGCCCATTAGAATGATGGCAAAGAAGAGGAAGCAGAGCAACAGTGCTGCAATGCGCACCATCCGTGAGATGACGAAGCATTGCGGCAACGGGACCATGCGGGCCGGCACGTGAAGGAACGTCGTGGGGTAGTATGCACAAACGAGCAAGACAACCGTGACGAGCGTTCCTCCCCCGGCAATAAACAGGAGTGCCATCCTGCTCCCGTAGTTGTTGGGATTCCCCTGCAAGTCAAAATGCGTTGGGATGCTCTCCGGCGCATGTTGATACATATACACTGCAACTGCCCACAAAGCGATGACCAAAAAGAGCGCGCCCACCTCGAAAATGGTACCCTCAAGAGTCCTGGGCATGCGCTGGTGCGGCCCATTTTTCTTTATAATGAAATAGTTGGATAGTTTCATTTGTCTTGTTGTTCATTGTTCATTTTTGCCACCTTATTCTTCTTAGGCAGCCTTCCAGCCTTTCTCAGAGCCTCTGTGATGATCCACTGCAGCTGTCCATTGGTGGAGCGGAACTCATCGGCCGCCCACGCCTCCAGTGCATTCATCGTGTCGCTGTCCACGCGCAGAATGAAACTTTTGATTTTCGTCTCCTTCCCGGCCATGGGCGCATCAGTGGTTGAGAGTTCCTGTGTTCACCACGGGCTGTGCCGCGTCGTCGCCGCATAATACCACCATGAGGTTGCTCACCATAGCGGCCTTCTTGTCGTCGTCCAGTTCCACCACATCCTCTTGTGACAGTTTCTGCAAGGCCATCTTCACCATGGACACTGCTCCCTCGACGATTTTCTCACGAGCTGTGATAATGGCGGAGGCTTGCTGCCTACGAAGCATGACTGCGGCGATTTCTGGTGCGTACGCCAAGTAGTTGATACGCGCCTCCACTACTTCTATGCCAGCAAGGGCGAGCCGTTCGTTGAGTTTCTGTTCCAACTGTTCGTTGATTTCGTCGGCACTGGAGCGCAAGGTGGGTTCGTTGCTCTCGCCATCTTCATCGTCATAGGCATATTGTCCGGCGACCTGTCTTAGAGCTGCGTCACTCTGCACCCTGACAAACTTCTCCAATGCGTTCATGATGCTCTTGGCACTACTGCCCAATTCCGCAGGGGACGTGGCAATGGTCTGTGAGTCCACCTCGAACATGGCCTTGTAGGTGTCTTTCAACTTCCACACCATGACCAAACCAATCATCACAGGGTTGCCAGTCTTGTCGTTCACCTTGATGGGTTGTGCGTCAAGGTTTCGGGCGCGCAAGGAAACTTTTTTCGACGAATAGAAAGGATTAATCCAGTAGAAACCTGTTCGGGAGAATGTCCCACTATACTTTCCAAACCAGGTAATCACCCGTGCCTCATTGGGCTCGAGCAGGAGAAAGCCGCACCAACAAGTGATGTTGACCAAGAGCAGCAAGCATCCGACAACCAGGACGAGGGGGCTGCAGATAATGCCATAAACAATGACACCAAAGGAGAGAAGCAGCATCACGATGTCCACAAACAACATAAGGAAGCCGTTGTAAGCTTTTCCTTCAAACTCAAATTCATTTCTCGTTTCCATTTTATAATATAGAATAGGTGAAAAAATTAGTGATATCATTTTGATATTGCAAAGGTATAATAATTTATCGAAAGTCATATCACTTTCCGGTATAAATTAACATTTTTTCAATGTAGAATGGTAACTCTGCTCATCGATTGCCCTATGGTGCTATCTGTGCGTAGAACAAAGTACGAATAGCAGAATATCACAAATAGTATTATAATAATTCCAATTTTGAAAGTATGTTAAACACAAAAGAATTATAGATAATAAAAGGCAGATATTATGAATAAATAACAATAAATACCATAAATTTTGGTGGTTAGAACAAGAATATGTAATTTTGTCACTTAAAACAAAGAAACAGCAAACAAAACGTATATGAGACATGCCATTCTCACATTAGCTTGTGTGACCATCTTGGCTCCTTTGCCTTCTTTTGGCCAGTCCATGGAGAAGAAATGGACGTTGCAAGAGTGCATTGACCATGCCATGGCCAACAACATCACCCTGAAGAAAAACCAGATGCAAAAGCTTTCCGTGAAGGAGGATGTGGAGTTGTCCAAAGCACAGCTACTTCCCTCGCTTAACGCCTCCACGAGCCAGAACATCATCTACCGCCCGTTCATTGCCTCCGGCCAAAGCACGGTGGCCAACGGTTATGTCCAGTCAAGCATCGACAAAGTATATTACAGCGGAAGCTATAGTGTCAGTGCCAACTGGACGGTATGGAACGGTAACCGCAACAAGAACACCATCAAATACAACGAATTGTTGGCCGAGCAAGCAGAGGTGGACTCAATGAGCACAGCCCGCAGCATCGAAGAGCGCATCGTGCAGCTCTACGTGCAGATTTTGTACACCAACGAAGCCATCTCCGTCAACGAGCAAAGCCTTGCCTCCAGCAAGCTCAACGAGCAGCGTGGCACGACGATGGTTGAAGTTGGCAAGATGAGCAAAGCCGACTTGGCACAGCTTACCGCCCAGCGCGCCCAAGACGAATACAATCTCGTCGCCACAAAAGCGCAAGTGAAAAACTACAAATACCAATTGAAGCAACTCTTAGAACTTACCGATGCCACTGGTTTTGACATCGTCATCCCCGAATTCAGCGACGCTCTCGCCTTGGAGGACATCCCCGAGTTGAACACCGTGTATGTGCAAGCCCTTGAGCGCCGTCCGGAAATCAAGAGCGCCCTTCTCGCCATAGAGAGCAGCGAGGTGAACCTTGACATCGCCAAAGCTCAGAAAAGCCCCACTGTCGGCGTCAGTGGTGGCGTAGGCACCAACACAACATCCATGAGCGACTCGGGGTGGGGTCGCCAAATAAAAACCAATCTCGATTTTTCGGTCGGAGCCACGTTGAGCATCCCCATCCTCGACAACCGCCAGACAAAAACCGCCATCAACAAAGCCAAGCTACAGCGCGAGAGCAACCTCCTCGACCTGAAAGACAAGCAAAAGACCCTGTTCAACACGATAGAGACCTACTGGATAGACGCCACCACCAACCAAAGCAAGTTCAAATACGCCCAAGTGGCCACACGCAGTCAGGAGACAAGTTATGAGTTGCTCAGCGAGCAGTTCCGTCTGGGCATGAAAAACATCATCGAACTGATGACCGGCAAGACCAACCTGGTGCAAGCTCGTCAAAACGAGTTGGAGAGCAAATACCTCACCATCTACAACATCTACATGCTCAAATTCTTTCAGAGATAGCCTTCTATCATTGACACCTGGCTTCAACACAAATAGATACGAGAAAAAGAGGAATGGGAAGAAAATTTATCGAAAGCAAGACCTTCTGGTTTCAAGTCATCATGTGGACTGTAATGCTATTCATGCCACTGATGTTCATTGCCCCCGGGGAGGCTCTCACACTTGTAGGATATTTCCGTCGTGCAGTGATACCCATTGCCCTTTTGTTGGTATTCTACACCAACTACCTTTGGCTTGCCCCCAAATACCTACACAGCAAGTTATCTGTACGGAAACTAATGATTATCAACTTCATATCCGTATCAGTACTTTCTTTGGTCCTTAGCCAATGGGGCGAGTTCGAAAACTACATACGTCGTGAGAAGACCGTTGCAAACGATGAAATTCCTGTTCTACCCTCCTCGACCACGGGTGTAAAATTCCACCTCTTCCTCTTTTTCCGGGATTTTTTCAACCTCGGTGCATCGGCCATATTAGGGTGCTCCGTTGTGATGTTCCGTCGCTGGGTGGCTTTGGAACAAGCCCACCAGAAAGCCGAGGTGGCTCGACGCGAGGCAGAGTTGAAAAACCTTCGCAACCAGTTGAATCCCCATTTCCTTTTGAATACACTCAACAACATCTACGCTCTAACTGCCTTCGACCCCACGAAGGCACGGACCGCCGTTATGGAATTGGGGAAGATGCTGCGCCACATCCTTCATGACAACCAACAACCCTTTGTCAACCTTCGCGACGAGGCCGACTTTCTCCACAACTACGTTGACTTGATGAAGATACGCCTTGCCGATAACGTGACAGTATCAGAAGATGTTGACATTCCCTCTCCTTGTACGGTATTCATCGCGCCGATGCTGCTCATCTCCTTGGTGGAGAATGCTTTCAAGCACGGTGTGAGCCCAACCCACCCAAGCGAAATACACCTTCATCTGTCGGCCGACACCGACACAATAATCTTCGAAATCCGCAACACCTATTTCCCCAAGCCTTCCACCGACAACAGCGGGCACGGCATTGGCCTTAGCCAAGTGCAGCAGCGCCTCGACCTTGCCTACCCGGGCAAATACGAATGGAAGAAAGGCTTGAATTCCAATAACCTTTACACCTCAACCATCATCATCCATGACACTCAACTGCATGATTATTGACGACGAGCCCCTCGCCGGGCAGTTGCTCTCCAGCTACGTGGAGAAGACCCCTTTCCTCCACCTCATCGGCTCCTACAACAGTGCCGTAGCGGCCATCAAGGACTTGCGTGAGAATCGTGTTCATCTCGTGTTTCTCGACATCCAGATGCCCGAACTCAGCGGCATTGAGTTCGCCACCATCATCCCCAAGTCCACCCGCATCATCTTCACTACCGCTTTCAGCCAATATGCTGTTGACGGCTACAAGGTTGATGCGCTGGACTACCTGCTGAAGCCCATCAGCTACGAGGCCTTCCTTTTCACTGCAAACAAGGGATTGGAGTGGTTTCAATCTCAGTCTTCCATAAACGCAACCACTTCCGACCGTTTCATCTTTGTGAAGAGTGAGTACAAGCTTGTCCAAATACAATACGATGACATTCTGTTCATCGAAGGTCTGAAAGACTACGTGAAGATATACCTTGAGGACAACAAGAAGCCCATTCTCAGCCTGATGAACATGAAGCGCATAGAAGAGAGTCTCCCCTCCCCTGAGTTCATGCGCACGCACCGCTCCTATATCGTGCACATGTCCAAGGTTCGCCTTGTGGACCGTTTCCGTATTGTCTTCGGCAACAACTACATCCCCATTTCCGACAGTTACAAGGAAGACGTGCAGCAATACCTCGACTCCCACACGTTGTTGTGAGTCGAGGCATTGCCTTGCCTCTCATTCCTCATCCCAGAGGTTGATGTTGTTGACACCCAGTTCAACGTCCTCCACTTCTTCGGTATCCCGCGTCTGTTGAACATACCTTTGGTCGGTGCCGGCAAGAATCGTACAATTGACATAAAAGCCTATTGGCACGGAGACAGGTTTGAGATATGTCTTTCCTCTCATCTCCAAGTACCATTTACTTTACAACATATTTTCTTCCGTTTCTCACCACGATGCCCTTTGTTGCATCGAAAGCCTTCATTCCATTGATGGTGTAGGCATTGTCCGTCCTCACCACTTTGTCATCCACTTTTCTGATACCATTCGCTTCATCGAACACCACATCGAGCGTGGTAAAGTTGGCCGCCGCATTCTTGTCGATGGTAATGTAAGCCCTGAAGGGGTTGACATGGGCACTCTTCACCTTGACAAACTTGCCATCGCTTTCAAGATATCCATACACATAGTTGTTGTCATCGGAGGCTACTTCCGTGCGTTCCATCACGCCGTCCATCCTGGCCTGCCCCGTGGTTACTGGCACCATTGTAGTAACGTCAATGACTTTTGCCCCCATGTCAGCGAATGGCGCGCCGTCACTCTTGGGAATGAACAGATAGGGAGTGTAAGCATCAGTATAGGTCACTGGTTCGAAGAAGAGTTTGCCATTATCCATAGCGTCGAGTTTATACACCTTTCCTGCCGCAGCCACCTCCTGCTCTGTAAGTGCGAAAGGCAAACAGATGGTAGCCGGCTGTCCGGCCGTGAACGTCCTCTGATAGCCCACGTGCATGGGTTGCACCCATTTGAGACACCAGAAGTCTGTAGAGTGGTCGGTGAGTCCCGCGCCGTCGGGGATGTCCACCTTGTAGCACTCGCTCACATAGTCGCTGCCGCTTTGATAGTATCTATAGTATGCACCATTAAGGAAGCCCACAAGGTCGCTTTGCTCTCCGACCTGCCAACCAGAGTTGTTGAACTGTATTTGCATGGGGAGTTTCTGAATGGACGTCACTGCCGTGGGACAGTCCCAGCGATAAACACCATACGTTGAGCCGTCGATGTTTTGCGTGCCGTTTGCAGAAAGCTTCGAACCAGGCCAAGCATCGGAAAACGTGGTGTTGTCAGTTTCACTGTACCATGTGTTGGCGTAAGCATATACTTCTCGTTGATGAAATACGCCTTGATGTCGAGCGGGTCGGCGAGGACGTTTTCACTATCGGTGATGAAATTCTTCAAGGAAAAGAAGGCGGTGCATGGTCTTCCCGTGTCGTTGTTCCACAATCCGGCGTAATACCACTGGGTTGTGACATTGGTGTTGGTACCATATTCGTTGGCCTCGAGCCACCACCAGTAGAGTCCATTGACGTTGGCATAGTTGTTAAGGAGCGTGATAAGGTCGTCGGTGAACTGCTTCTGCCCTGCCAAGGTGTTTTGGTAACCACTTACCGTTGTACCATATCTATAATAGAATCCCGCCTCGACGATTTGCACTTTCTTATCGGGATTACTGGAAGAGAGCGAATTAAGAACGTCTTGGAGCACAGAGAGGTCTCCATGGTAGTAGGGATAGTAGCTCAGTCCGATGATATCGTAGTCCACATCGTAGTTTTTAAGTGTCTTGTAGAGCGTCTTTGCTCCCCATCCGCTGTTGCTCAGTTCGGTGTGAATGACAATTTTAGCCTTAGGGCAAACAGCCCGGCATGCCTCTGCACTTCTTTTAAGATAAAGCGCGAAATTAGCCATTGTTCCTGTGACGGAACCAGTGGTGACACTCTCACCATTGGCATAGCATTTCCCTGTCGGCCATAGTTCCCCCACCGTCACCTCATTACCAATCTGGATGTCATCGGGTTCCGCACCGGCATTCTTCAAAACAGTCAAGGCATCCACGGTGTAGTTGTAGAGATAGTTGGCCAGCGTAACAGGATCGTTTGAGTTCCATGCAGCTGGTGTGGAGTGCTTTTCCGGGTCTGTCCATGTGTCTGAATAATGGAAGTCAAGCAGGAAATTGAGGCCGGCGTCCTTGATTTGCTTTCCGAGAGTCTTGACATAGTCGAGATCTTGACACACCCCTTCCCCTTTGTGGTCGGATGGTGCATTAGAGGGATCCACAAAGAGCCTCACACGCATGGAGTTGAGGCCTTGGGCTTTGAGGTATGCGAGGAAAGCCGGGGTGCTTGTTATGACATCCCCATTACCATCGTAAAAAATTTTCCCCGCCTCCATGTATTTGTTGAGCATGGAGATGTCGCCCCCCACCACTTTCTTGTAATTGGTGGCCTTTGTCGCT